>NZ_BAAGVX010000038.1:0-410108 GCF_054780655.1 Marinomonas epiphytica | reverse complement strand
CGATACCAATGGATTTGGCGATGACATCGTATAACGCCGATTTGGTTTGGTTCAATCATGGGCGCTGCGCACCCAACGGCGCATTACGGCCTTCGGCCTAACGGCGCCCTACGATTGACGGTGCATGATTCCAATGGTCAGGTGTTATGATTCGAGCATGAAGGTGACGGGGCCGTCGTTGGTGAAGGTGACTTGCATGTCTGCGCCGAATTGTCCGGTGGCGACTTTATCGTATTGAGCGCGAACTTTATTGACGAAGTCGTTAAAGAGTCGTTCGCCTTCTGCTGGTATGGCGGCACTGGAGAAGCCAGGGCGTAAGCCTTTTTTGGTTTCTGCGGCTAGGGTAAATTGCGAGACCAATAATACGCTACCGCCAGCTTGCTGTACGTTGAGGTTCATTTTGCCATCGGCGTCGCTAAACATGCGATATTTTAATAGTTTGTCGGCTAAACGCTGTGTATCGGCTTCGGTGTCGCCCTTTTCGATGCCGACTAAGACCATTTGTCCATGGTCGATAGCACCTATAATTTCTCCGTTTACTTCTACTTTGGCGGCCAAAGAACGTTGTACCAATACTTTCATTGAAGGCTCCTTTTGCTACTTATTCTACCCATAAAACAAAAGCGCCCGAAGGCGCTTTTGTCGCTCACAAACCTGCATGACACAGGCCTATTTGCTGCTGCTCTTAAGTATTATTTACGGGATGCGCGCTTACGCTCGTTTTCCGTTAATAGTTTTTTACGAATACGAATACTTTCTGGTGTTACTTCTACCAATTCGTCGTCTTCGATAAACTCTAACGCCTGCTCTAGAGTGTGTTTAATAGGTGGCGTTAGTGTTAAGGCTTCATCTGTACCAGACGCACGAACGTTGGTTAGCTGTTTACCTTTAACAGGGTTTACCGCTAGATCGTTGTCACGAGAGTGAATACCGATGATTTGGCCTTCGTAAATATCAACCGCATGGCCTAGGAACATACGACCACGGCTTTGTAGGTTAAACAAAGCGTAAGCCGCGGTTTTACCCGTTAGCATACTAACCAATACACCATTTTGACGGCTGCTTACTTCGCCATCCTTTACTGGGCCATAGTGGTCGAATACGCTGGTCATGATACCTGAACCCGATGTTAGAGTTAGGAACAAGCCACGGAAGCCGATCAAACCACGAGAAGGCACAACGAACTCAAGGCGTACACGGCCTTTACCGTCAGGCTCCATGTTGGTTAACTCCGCTTTACGCAAGCCAAGTTCTTCCATGATAGAACCTTGGTGCTGCTCCTCTACATCGATAACCACTTGCTCGAACGGTTCGTGAATTTGACCATCGACTTCTTTTTGTACTACTTCAGGACGAGAAACCCCCAACTCAAAACCTTCACGACGCATGGTTTCGATCAATACAGATAAGTGCAATTCACCACGACCAGATACAATGAACTTATCTGGCGAATCGCCTTGCGTTACACGTAGTGCTACGTTGTGAATAAGCTCCTGATCAAGACGATCTTTAATATTACGCGAAGTAACGAACTTACCTTCTTTACCTGCGAATGGCGAATCGTTAACCATGAAGGTCATACTTACGGTTGGCTCATCGACAGTCAGAACTGGCAGAGACTCAACATTCGTTGGGTCACACAGGGTGTCGGAAATACTTAGACCATCGATACCGTTAATACATACGATATCACCTGCTGTTGCTAAGTCTGTGTCGACACGCTGTAGGCCGTGGTAGCCTTTAACGTTCAGTACTTTACCTTTACGTTCTTTGCCATCAGCAGATTTCACCACGACTTGCTGGTTTGGCGAAAGCGTACCGCGGGTAATACGACCTACACCGATTACACCTACGTAGCTGTCGTAATCCAATGCAGAAACCTGCATTTGGAAGGTACCTTCTGGGTCAACATCTGGCACTGGCACGCTGTCGACGATCATTTGGTATAGAGGCTCCATGTCTTCTGCCATTTCTTCTGGGTCGTTACCAGAAATACCATTAATTGCAGAAGCGTAGATCACAGGGAAGTCTAGTTGCTCTTCGTTCGCGCCTAGGCTATCAAACAGGTCAAATACTTGATCCATTACCCAGTCAGGACGTGCACCAGGGCGGTCAATTTTGTTGATAACAACGATTGGGCGAAGGCCACGCTCGAATGCTTTAGAAGTTACAAAACGCGTTTGTGGCATTGGGCCATCTACTGCGTCTACTAGCAACAATACAGAGTCAACCATAGACAATACGCGCTCTACTTCACCACCGAAGTCTGCGTGTCCAGGGGTGTCTACGATGTTAATACGGTAGTCGTTCCATTTGATGGCTGTGTTTTTTGCCAGAATGGTAATGCCACGTTCTTTTTCTTGGTCGTTTGAGTCCATGATGCGTTCTGCACCTTCGTCTTTACGATCAAGCGTTCCTGATTGGCTTAGTAGTTGGTCAACCAAGGTTGTTTTACCATGGTCAACGTGAGCAATAATAGCTACGTTACGTAACTTACTGATATCATTAGACATTTAAATTTCTCTGCGTAGGCTTGAGCAAAAATGAGCGCTCTACAGCGAGGCGATTTTCTCTATAAAAGACAGAAAATAAGGCTCGGTAGGGCAAAATTCGCGCAATTGTACCCTTATATTGATGAAGATCCCATTAAAGTTGGAAAAAAATCACACAAAAAGCGATTATCTTTCCAACCAGAGGGCTTGAGCCAAACAAGTCCTTTGACTTACTTAGCTCAGTTAGGAAAATTAAGGCAGGTAAACACCCACGTTTTGGTGACCCTGGCCTAATAAGTATGAAGCGTGCATACGGCTCATAACGCCTTTGCCGCAATACAGTAGATAAGTTGTGTCGCTGTCTAACTCACTCCAGTTAGAAGACAAAGCGAAGAAAGGAATCGCTTTAACCGGTCGACCACTGACTTTTAAAGGTTTATTTGCGGCTTCGTCTGGGTGGCGAATATCGATAATAACTTCTTCACCCACAGGCATACGCACGACAGGCACTTCGCCTTGGTACTGTTTGTCCACATCGTCCATTACGTTCTGAATAGAGACCACTTGTGCTTCTGTTACGGCTTTTTCCAATACGGCAAAATCGAAGTTTGCTTCTTGTTTCTCTATGCGGTGCATTTTTGCTCGTGTGGTCGGCTTAACCGAAATCACTCCACAAAACTCAGGCATACTGGCTGCAAAAGGCGCGGTGCCAATATTAACGGCAGTGTCTATGATGTCTTGTTTGTTCATGGTGATTAACGGACGAATAACCAATTCGTCTGTTACCTGGTCGATAACCTTTAAGTTGATCAGAGTTTGGCTAGACACTTGCGCCACACTTTCTCCGGTAACGAGCGCTTTTGCTCCCACCCCTTCCATGACTTCGCTGGCGGCTCTGAGCATCATGCGCTTAAGCACCACGCCCATTTCAGAATTGTCTACCTTAGTCAGTATCTCACCCACAACGGCTTCAAAAGGTATGGTGATAAACTTTACGTTCAGCGCAGAGCCGTATTTTTCCCAAATAAAGTTCGACACCTGCTTCACGCCGATCTCATGAGCATCCCCACCTAAATTAAAGAAGCAGAAGTGAGTTTTTAAACCCCGACTCATTGTTAGGTAAGAACTGACCGTGGAGTCATAACCTCCTGAGATCAAGGACAGCACTGAGTCTTGGGAACCAATAGGGTAGCCACCCAACCCTTCTATGCGTTGCTCAATCATCCATACTCGGTCGTCACGAATGTCGATAGGCACTAAGACTTCAGGGTCCTTAAGGCGCACAGCTTTGGCTTCACAGCGGGCTTTTAAACAACCTCCAATGTAGCGCTCTGCTTCCACTGAGGAAAAATCATGCTGCCCCACTCGTTTCACACGAACCGCAAAAATGGCGTCTTTAATATCCGTACCGTAAGAGGTAACGGCTTCGTCTACTATATCGTCGAGACTGACAAATGGAAATTCACGTACATATTGAAAGTGCGCAATACCGGCAATGCAAGACAATGCTTCTGTGAAGCTCTCTCTTATTTCTTCTCGGTCCGAGTAGACTTCGATAAAGTCCCAATTACCTGTTACGACTACCTCGTCATCAAGTTTACGCAAAACCAGGCGTATGTTTTGACGAAGCTGCTTAACAAATGCTTTGCGAACAGGACGGCTTTTAATGGTGATTTCGGAAAAGAACTTAACAATGAATTTCATAGTGAGATTAGCTGATGACCACGTAGATTAGGATGGCGAGAGTATAAAGAAAAGTCAGCAAAGTCGAAATGCCTTATTTTTGCACCACAATTAAGCGCAAGACAAAATAACGCACCAAAAAGGATCGTTTTTAGTTTGTTGTTTTACTCTGGTGCATTGATAAATAGCATTAATCAAAACCAACCATGTATATGTTTATGATTTATATAGTTTTTTATATCTGCACAAAATTCTGGCACAAGAAATGCTATATAAAATCCAAACTGCGCATCAACATGAAGCGCGCTGTTAATTACAAAAAGTATTTTTGCATACCTTAAATGGAGAACAATTATGTCAAACTTGACTCTTGAGTTGATTGCTGAACACGAAGCTCGCTGGGTAGACCTTCGTTTTACCGATTTCAAAGGTAAAGAACAGCACGTTACTATTCCTGCTTCTTCTGTAGACGAGGAATTCTTCGAAACGGGTCAAATGTTCGACGGCTCTTCTATTGCTGGTTGGAAAGGCATTAACGAATCAGACATGATCATGATGCCACAGGCTGACACAGCTCTAATGGACCCTTTCACTGAAGAAGCGACTGTTATTGTTCGTTGTAACATCATCGAGCCAGCTACTATGCAAGGCTACGACCGCGACCCACGCTCTGTTGCATTGCGCGCTGAAGAGTACCTTAAGTCTACTGGACTAGGTGACACGGCTTTCTTCGGTCCTGAGCCTGAGTTCTTCATTTTCGACGACGTAAAATGGAAAGCGGACATGTCTGGTTGTGCTGTTGAGATCAACGCTGAAGAAGCAGCTTGGTCTTCTAACAAAACAATCGAAGGCGGTAACATGGGCCACCGTCCTCGCGTTAAAGGCGGTTACTTCCCTGTACCACCAGTTGATTCTCACCATGACCTTCGTGGCGCTATGTGTAACGCTATTGAAGCAATGGGCCAAGAAATCGAAGTTCATCACCACGAGGTTGCGACTGCAGGTCAAAACGAGATCGGTGTTAAGTTCAACACTTTGGTGAAAAAAGCCGACGAAGTACAAGTAATGAAGTACTGTGTACACAACGTTGCTCACGCTTACGGCAAAACAGCGACTTTCATGCCTAAACCAATTGTTGGTGACAACGGTTCTGGTATGCACGTTCACCAATCTTTCTGGAAAGACGGTGTTAACCAGTTCTCTGGCGACCAGTACGCTGGACTATCTGAAACTGCCCTTTACTACATTGGCGGTATCATCAAGCATGCGAAAGCACTAAACGCTTTCACAAACGCTTCTACTAACTCATACAAGCGTCTTGTTCCTGGTTTCGAAGCACCTGTAATGCTTGCTTACTCTGCTCGTAACCGTTCTGCTTCTATCCGTATCCCATACGTTGCTAGCCCTAAAGGTAAGCGTATTGAAGCTCGTTTCCCTGATCCAACCGCTAACCCATACCTAGCTTTCGCAGCTATGTTGATGGCTGGCCTTGACGGTATCAAAAACAAGATTCACCCTGGCGATGCTGCAGACAAAGACCTTTACGACCTACCTGCTGAAGAAGCGTTGGCTATCCCAACTGTTGCTTCTAGCCTAGACGAAGCTCTTAAGAGCCTAGACGAAGGCCGTGCTTTCCTAACTGAAGGTGGCGTATTCACAGATGAAATGATCGATGCTTACATCGCTCTTAAATCTGAAGAAGTTGAGCGTGTTAACATGACAACTCACCCAGTTGAATTCGACCTTTACTACAGTGTTTAAGGTTTAATCTCTACTCAAAGCCCCGAACTGATTCGGGGCTTTTTTTTGCCCTAAAAAAACACTCTGGGCTAAAATGCACACAATTGGTGCATTAGATTCCTCGCTCAACGGGCAATCCCTATAAAAATAGACATAAAAAATTGCCCAATGTTGGTTCGTTTTTTGCAAACACAAAAGATCGATAGTGAGGCTAACCGTGCATAATTTACTAATAGACCATTTATCTACTGCCATTGTGCAGCTTAACCAGCGGCTTGAAATTGAATATTTGAACCCTGCCGCAGAAGTGTTGCTGGCTGTCAGTCGCAGACGCCTATACGGCCAATATCTTGATGCGGCTTTTCAGGAAGATGAAGAGAGCATAGCCACTATGCGCGCTGCGCTTGAGTCGGGCTACCCTTTTACTAAACGTGACGCAGAAATCGGCCGAGTGAATGACAAAAAGCTGTTTTGTGATTACACGGTCACACCTGTACTTGGTACTTCTAACCAAGCAGAAAACTTGATTATTGAGTTTTACCCTAGAGATCGCATGAAGCGCATTTCTCAGGAAGGGGAGCTAATCAGCAACCATCAAACAAGCAAAGAATTAGTGCGTGGTTTAGCTCACGAGATAAAGAATCCGCTTGGGGGCATTCGCGGCGCGGCCCAACTCATTAGCCGTGCCTTTAGTGATGAAGCGCTAAAAGACTACACTCAAGTGATTATTGAAGAATCAGACCGCCTGCGTGATCTTGTGGATCGTTTATTGGGTCCAAGGCAAATCCCCAAGAATAAGCACCTCAACATTCACCGCATTATTGAACGCGTGCGTCAGTTAATCTTGGTGGAATCAGATAATAAAATTGAACTAATCCGCGACTATGATCCCAGTATTCCTGACATTCTGGGTGATGAAGACCAGCTTATACAAGCCATGTTAAATGTGACCCGCAATGCGATGCAGGCGCTACTGTCTGAATACCCAAATGACTATAAAGAGATTCGTTTAGTCACAAGAACGTTAAGACAATTCACTATTGGCGCGAATCGCCACCGTTTGGTGGTCAAGGTCAGTGTAATAGACAACGGCCCCGGCATTCCCCCTAACATTTTGAAAACTCTATTTTACCCCATGGTCAGTGGTCGTGCTGACGGCACGGGATTAGGACTGTCTATCGCTCAATCAATTATCCATCAACACCACGGCATTATTGAGTGTAGCAGTGATGAAAGACACACCGAATTTAACATATTAATACCGATTGAAAGCTCGCCAGCGAAGGAGAACACTTTATGACAAACGATGAAACTGTATGGATAGTGGACGATGATCGTTCTATTCGCTGGGTTTTAGAAAAAACACTAGAGCAAGAAGGCATTCAATGTAAACTTTTTGACTCTGCCGAAAACCTGGTCAGCATGTTAGCAAAAGAGCAACCCAGCGCGATTATTAGTGACATTCGCATGCCAGGCATGGACGGTTTAACCCTGTTAAGTAAGCTGCAACAGGACTTCCCTTATCTACCCGTCATTGTAATGACGGCACACTCCGACTTAGAAAGTGCTGTGGCATCATACCAAGGCGGGGCATTTGAATACTTGCCAAAACCGTTCGATGTAGAAGAAGCCGTCAGCTTAGTAAAACGTGCCATGTTGCACCATAAGAATGCTAAGCCAAGCGCAGAAGAGATTCCTATTGAGCCAGAAGTTAATAAAGAAATCATTGGTGAAGCGCCTGCCATGCAAGAGGTGTTTCGTGCTATTGGTCGCTTAGCGAACTCTAATATCACGGTTCTTATTAACGGTGAGTCTGGTACTGGTAAGGAGTTGGTCGCACAAGCTTTGCATACTCACAGCCCTCGCGCTAGCAACCCTTTCATTGCCCTCAATATGGCAGCGATTCCTCATGATTTAATTGAGTCAGAATTATTTGGTCATGAAAAAGGGGCTTTTACGGGGGCAAATACCTTACGTCGAGGCCGCTTTGAGCAGGCGAATGGCGGCACCCTCTTCCTCGATGAAATCGGCGATATGCCGGCTGAAACCCAAACTCGATTACTGCGCGTATTAGCCGATGGTGAATTCTATCGTGTAGGTGGACACATTCCGGTAAAAGTCGATGTTCGTATTATTGCTGCCACACACCAAGATTTAGAAGGTCTGGTTGAAAAAGGGTCGTTCCGTGAAGATTTATTTCATCGCCTAAATGTGATTCGCATTCACTTACCTAAATTGGCAGAAAGACGCGAGGATATTCCGAAGCTGGCCCGTCATTTCTTGAGCCGAGCGGCTGAAGAACTTGCCGTTGAACCTAAGGTTCTAACTAAAGAGACTGAGCAGTATCTTACTCAACTGGATTGGCCGGGTAACGTTCGTCAATTAGAGAACACCTGCCGATGGTTGATTGTTATGGCATCCGGCCGCGAAGTGTTGGTTGAAGATTTACCCCCAGAACTCTTGTCTGCTACCACCAGCGAAATGCCATTTAATTCTTGGGAAGAAGCCCTTAAAAATTGGGTTGATAGCAGCTTGGCCTCGGGACAAAAAGGCATTCTGGAACAAGCTGTGCCTAAATTTGAGCGAATTATGATTGAAACCGCCCTTGCCCATACTGGTGGCCGTCGTCGAGATGCCTCTTTGCTACTAGGTTGGGGACGGAACACTCTGACGCGAAAAATTAAAGAGCTTAACATTGATCATTCCGATCAAGACGAAGAGTAAGCCACACCCACAGGATATCAAATTGATTTAAATCGATATTCTGTGGGGATTTTTTGCCCAAACACTTGCTTTTAGCGATACTATCCCCTACTAATAAAAGCTATTCAAACATATCTATAGGGAACTCACTATGTATCCAACTCTCGAATCTATGGGCATTACCAGTATACAAGACATTGAAAAATTCACCCTTCGTTACGAAGGAGGACACGATGTTCTTAAAGTCTATTACCGTCGAGAGAAAGGTTCTTTACTTCCTAAGAGTAAAAAATTCAAATTTGGCCGTTCGACAAAAACCGTATTAGCTGACGGTGGCCAACAGACTTATCGCCAAGTGCAAGAGCCTTCTTTGATCGTTCTTAGAGCAATGGAAGAACTGAGCCAGATCGTTGGTAAACAGGAAGAAGCCAAGGTCACGAAAGAAGACTTGATCAAAGAGCTTGATCACTTAGAAAAAGTAATGACGAGCAAGATCAGCGAAATTAAACAGAAAATCGACGCAATTTCTTAATATTTTACAGCTTTTCAATATCTCCACGTACTGGTTGAGTAAACACTCTCAACCAGTTTCTGCATGAATAATACCTTCTATGAAACGAATCCAAAACGAGAACGAACTAGCCCAATTATTAGCTCAAGGCGCGGTCATTGCCTACCCAACTGAGGCCGTTTGGGG
Organism: Marinomonas epiphytica; assembly: GCF_054780655.1. NCBI lineage: Bacteria > Pseudomonadati > Pseudomonadota > Gammaproteobacteria > Oceanospirillales > Oceanospirillaceae > Marinomonas > Marinomonas epiphytica. The sequence continues at coordinate 400,793 of NZ_BAAGVX010000038.1, read as the reverse complement.
GTTAGGCTGCGACCCTTTTAATGCCAAAGCAGTAAGACGTATTCTAGAGATTAAATCGCGCCCTGAAGCCAAAGGTTTAATTCTTATTGGGGGTCATAAAGACCACCTTGCCCCTTGGACCCAAGTGCTTGATCATGATGAAGCGGAACGCTTAATCAGCCCAACCGATCGCCCTACCTCATGGGTGGTGCCCGATACGAGTATCACGCCTAGCTGGGTAAGAGGAGAGCATAAAAGTGTTGCCATTCGGCTATCCAAACACCAGCCTGTACAGGCATTATGTGCCGCGTTTGGTGGTGTCTTGGTTTCCACATCAGCCAACCCTGCAGGACTTGAACCCGCCATGACCCCAGAAGAAGTGCAAGCCTATTTCGGCGATAAAATAGACGCCATTTATGACGCACCGTTAGGGCAAGCAGCGCAACCTTCCCAGGTACAAGACCTGATCACCGGCAAAGTATTCCGTTAACCGTAATGCGCCGTCAATCGTAGGGCGCCGTTAGGCCGCAGGCCGTAATGCGCCGTTGGGTGCGAAGCGCCCATAATTGAACCAAATCCATTGATGTTATACGAGGGCTGCGCCCTCGGCGTCAGATTCGCTTCGCGAACCATGACCTACGCATTAACATGCAAGTTTTCGATTAAAAAAATGCGCCGTCAATTGTAGGGCGCTGTTAGGCCGAAGGCCGTAATGCGCCGTTGGGTGCGAAGCGCCAATGATTGAACCAAATTACATTGGTGTTAAACGATGGCGACATCAAATCCATTGGTGTTATACGAGGGCTTCGCCCTCGGCGTCAGATTTGCTTCGCGAACCGTGACCTACGCATCAACATGCAATTTTTCGATTAAAAAAATGCGCCGTCAATTGTAGGGCGCTGTTAGGCCGAAGGCCGTAATGCGCCGTTGGGTGCGAAGCGCCAATGATTGAACCAAATTACATTGGTGTTAAACGATGGCGACATCAAATCCATTGATGTTATACGAGGGCTGCGCCCTCGGCGTCAGATTCGCTTCGCGAACCGTGACCTACGCATCAACATGCAACTTTTCGATTAACTACAATGCCCCATCAATTTGTAATGCACCGCCAAATCGTAGGGCGCCGTTGGGTGCGAAGCGCCAATGATTGAACCAAATTACATTGGTGTTAAACGATGGCGACATCAAATCCATTGGTGTCATACGAGGGCTTCGCCCTCGGCGTCAGATTCGCTTCGCGAACCGTGACCTACGCATTAACATGCAATTTTTCGATTAAAAAAATGCGCCGTCAATCGTAGGGCGCCGTTAGGCCGAAGGCCGTAATGCGCCGTTGGGTGCGAAGCGCCCATAATTGAACCAAATCCATTGGTGTTATACGAGGGCTTCGCCCTCGGCGTCAGATTCGCTTCGCGAACCGTGACCTACGCATCAACATGCAACTTTTCGATTAACTACAATGCCCCATCAATTTGTAATGCACCGCCAAATCGTAGGGCGCCGTTGGGTGCGAAGCGCCCATAATTGAACCAAATCCATTGGTGCTATACGAGGGCTGCGCCCTCGGCGTCAGATTCGCTTCGCGAACCGTGACCTACGCATCAACATGCAATTTTTCGATTAACGACAATGCCCCATCAATTTGTAATGCACCACCAAATCGTAATGCGCTGTTGGGTGCGAAGCGCCCATAATTGAACCAAATCCATTGGTGTTATACGAGGGCTTCGCCCTCGGCGTCAGATTCGCTTCGCGAACCATGACCTGCGCATCAACATGCAATTTTTTGATTAAACCGGGGTTATTTGAGGATGGCAGTTAAGGGCACTAATTCGACGTGGTCGCTTTCTAGCTGAGCGAGGCGCTTTTTCAGGTACGTCATGGTTTCTGGGTAAGGATGCCCAATCGCTAATGCAATGCCCTGTTTGTGGGCCAGTTTAACGAGCCGTGAAAACTGTTTATCAATGGCTTTTTCCGTCCGAAAATTGTCTAAGAAGACATCGCGCTTGGCAGTTTTTAGCCCCATTTCTTTCGCTGTTTGTTCTGCCACGCTGTGAGGGCTTGTTAAGCTGTCAATAAAGAAGAGTGACCTGGGCTTAAGGGTTTCCATAACCCATTGCATTGCATCTGGTTGAGCTGTCAGCAAGCTACCCATATGATTATTCACGCCTTGAATATCCGGTAGACTTTCAATGTCTCTTAGCAAGGTTTCTTTCAATTCCTGCTCTGTCATATCGGCATACAAGCCACCTGGTCCAAGCTTAAACTTGTGCTCTGTTTCCATTGGGGCATGCAAAATAATTAAGCGCCCTTGTTCTTTTGAAGTGAGTGCCGTTTTCTGAGCAAACGGCGTACTTGGTAAAATAGCTAATGCCACTTCGTTTGGAAGTGCGAGAGCCCCTTCCATACCTTTACGGTTATAGCCTAGGTCATCGATTAATATGACAATTTTGGCTTTATCTATAGATTCCTCTTTTACTTCCACTTCAACAAGCTTTGTTTGCTCCACTTGCTCTGTATCTGGTTTAACGACTTTATCTTCTTGGGGATCGTCGTCAGATAAGACATAGGGAATACCCGGCTGACTCTTTGGTTGGGCCGGTGTCGAAGCCGGCCCCGGCAGAAATTCAGTCCAATCAACCAGAGGGCCTAACTCATTCAGCTTTGGAGCATCTTGTTCATTAGACTCAGCGATTAGTGGTCCTAGCAGCATAACTGGCTGTGTTTGCTCAGCCATTAAAGCGGTTGGGGTAATTAGTTGTATGAGCAAAGCAAAGGCTGTAATTTTTAAGGTGTATTGCTTTGCTCTCAGTACGGGAACATACGAACGTATGTAAGACAAAATAGAAATCACGGGGTTTAATGCAACTTAGGTTGAGAGTTTAAAATCAGCAATGCTTGATAGAGTTGAAAGTCTTCTAAGGCAAGCTCATTTAGACTGGTGCTAACATCTGCACTGGTGTGCTCTTTGCCTCCCGTCCCATTACCAAGGTGCCCCTTTAACTCAGATTCCTTAACGAAAAAGCGATCGTTATCAAAACTAAGTTTGGCCTGAGGAACAATTAAGTCTGGCACGATACCTTGAGCTTGAATAGAGCGCCCTTCTGGCGTGTAATATAACGCCGTAGTCAGTTTTACGGCATCCCCATTAGATAAAGGCACTATGGTTTGCACAGACCCTTTACCAAAGGTTTCAACGCCCAAAATGATCGCTCTGTTTTGGTCTTGTAATGCGCCAGCCACAATTTCAGAGGCCGAGGCTGACCCTTCATTAACCAGTACGACAAGAGGCACAGTTGCTAGTAACGTCGTACTAGAAGAAGCAGCAAATTGATTTTTTGAAATTTCATGGCGACCATCGGTATAGACAATCAAGCCACTATTTAAAAAGCTATCAACAACCCCAACGGCACTTTGAAGTACACCACCTGGGTTGTTTCTTAAATCTAAAACTAGACTCTTTATTTCCTGTTCGTCTTGCAGATCCTTAATAGCAGTACGCATTTCGTCACTGCTGTCGCTTTGAAACTGACTAATTCGAATATATGCCACATTAGGCGCCAGCCACTCAGCAGTGACACTGTCGTCTTCAATAAGACGGCGTTCCAAATCAAAACCAATAATTTCATCTCCTCGTTCAATGTCGAGGTGCACTTTTGAGCCTACTTCACCGCGCATCAGATTCACGATATCTTGCATTCCTAAATCCGTGATTAGAGTCTTATCAACACGGACCACCACATCACCGGGTAAAATGCCCGCTTCTGACGCTGCAGATCCATCAATAGGCGCGACGATAATTAAGCGGTTGTCGCGCAGTTCTACCTCAACCCCTATGCCGGCGTATTTTCCAGACGTAAGCTCGTTGAACTCTACTAGTTCAGCTTTGGTGAAATATTCAGAATGAGGGTCTAACGTGGTAACCATACCTTTTAACGCTTTTTGAAGGATTTCATCGTCCGACAAAACTTCTACGTAGCCTTCTCGAATGGTTTCAAAAGCTTCAACGAATGACTGAATTTTGCTAACAGGAAAAGAGGAAGGTTTGTCCTCTGCGGCCAACACCAAAGACGAACTCAAGAAAAGAGCGAGCGAAGCAAGAATACGAGTCATGATGTTCATTTTACAGCCGTTCCTTCCTATGCGTGAAAAAGTATTAAGTTAGTATATCAAGTTCTGACCCAAGAAAGGGGTTTTAATGGTGTGCCATTATGGCGGATCGCAAAAAACAGCCCTGGATCTGGTCGACCTCCTGAACTGCCTGCGGTGGCTACCGTCTCGTTAGCGCTCACCCACTCACCCACTTCTTTTAATAAACTCTGATTATAGCCGTACAAGGACATATAACCTTCGCCATGATCAAGAATCAGTAGAAAGCCAAAACCTCGCATCCAGTCTGAGAAGACGACGCGACCTTGATAAATCGCTTTTACCGCTTCCCCCTCTTTAGCCTTAAGGGTGACACCACCTAGATTCACCTGACCAATATTTGGTAGGGCGCTGACTTTTTGTAAAGGTCTAACCAACTTTCCCCTTAAGGTTGAGAAAGGTTCGTCTTGGTCGGGTATTTGTAACTCGGCAGCTGCCAAGGCTTCTTCAAGCTGTTGTAATAAACTCTGTAGACTTTGGCGGTCTTCAATCAGCTGGGTAGAGCGTTTATTGCCTTGTTGTAAATCCTGCTCGATTTTACTGAGTAATTGCTTACGCTGTTTTTGTTGAGCCACCAGCTGCTCTTGTTGAGCCACTAAATTTGCTTTTTCTCTGGCTTGCTGAGCACTATGGCTCCGAATGCTTTTTTCGACAATTTCTAAGTCACTGACTTCATTAATGAAGCCATTAATAAGAGACGTTCTTGCATTGGAAAAATAGCGATTATATTCCACCAAACGTTGTGCTTGCTCGGTGTTATTACCGTTTAATAGTAATTTAAGGCTTTCTTCTTCCCCAGAACGATAAACCGCCCTTAATTGGGCGGCTATTTGATCATTTTGCTGTTGAATACTGAGTTGCAGACTCTTCTGTTGAGTTCGCAGCTCGCTCAACTGCTTGTCACTTTTTTTTAATGACTCTTGTATTTCTTGCAGCTTTTTCACAAGGTCTTGAATTGCTTGCTCTTTATCTTCAAGCTCAGACTCCACACCTGAGCGCTCCGATTTCAGTTCTTTCATCCAACGATTCAAGCGTGCAAGGTCCTTTTGCAAAGCCTCTATTTGTTGCTTCGCCTCTTCCGGCGTTTGAGGTTCTCCTGCTGTCCAGCCAAAGCTGGACAGCAGGATAAGCAAGACTCCAAGTATGCTTTTTTTCATATTGTGTTTTGGTTCCTTAAGACTTGGTAAGTAAACTCTCACCCGTCATTTCTTCAGGCTTCGCCATCCCCATCATTTCTAATAAAGTGGGAGCTAGATCACACAAAGCGCCTTCTTTAACACCCCAGGTGTCGTTCGGCGAGACCAATACCAGTGGGACCGGCTCAATCGTATGAGAAGTCAAAGGCTGGGTGCCATCGTCACTGAGCATTTGCTCCACGTTACCGTGATCTGCTGTGATAAGACACTGACCACCATTTGCTTCCAGTGCAGTAAGAATACGACCTAGGCAGGCATCCACCGCCTCTACTGCTTTTACCGCTGCGTCAAAAATACCACTATGACCAACCATATCACCATTGGCGAAGTTACAGATAATCGTGTCGTATTTTCCTGCTTCAATCACTTCAACCAGTTTATCTGTGACTTCCGGAGCACTCATTTCAGGCTGCAAATCATAGGTAGCAACATTTGGGGAAGGGATCAGCTCTCGCTCCTCGCCCTCAAATAAAGCTTCTTCACCGCCATTGAAAAAGAAAGTCACATGAGCATACTTCTCTGTTTCAGCGATACGTAGCTGTTTCTTATTAGCTTTTGCTAGAACTTCCCCTAACGTGTTGGTCAGGGCAACAGGAGGGAATGCAACATCCGCTTGGATATCAGAAGCAAATTCAGTAAAGGTAACAAAAGCCGCTAAAGCAGGTGTTGCAGAGCGGGTAAAGCCATCAAAACTTGGCTCAGTGAACGCACGCGTTAATTGGCGAGCACGATCTGGTCTGAAGTTAGCAAACACGACTGCGTCACCATCTTCTAACTGCACGGCTTCACCTATGATAGTTGCTCTCACAAACTCATCGTTTTCATCACGAGCGTAAGCATCTGCAATCGCTTGCTCTGCGCTTTCTGCCTGAAATTCACCTTTACCCAAAGTAATCGCATCGTAAGCGGTTTGTACTCGGTCCCAGCGGTTATCACGGTCCATAGCAAAATAACGACCTGTTAAGCTGGCAATCTTACCAACACCTAACTCTGCTAGTTTCGCTTCTAAGTCAGCAATGGGTTCACCTGCTGAACGAGGCGGTGTGTCACGACCATCCGTAAAGCCATGCACATACACAGCTTTAGCGCCGCGTTTTACGGCCATTTCGCACATTGCCAAAATCTGCTCATGGTGGCTGTGCACCCCACCCGCTGACAATAAGCCAAGAATATGTACTGCTTTACCAGCACTTATGGCTTTGTCGACTCCCGCTACTAAAGCAGGGTTTTCGAAGAAGCTGCCATCTTCAATGGCTTTACTAATGCGGGTGAAGTTCTGGTAGACCACTCGTCCTGCGCCTAAGTTCATATGGCCCACTTCAGAGTTACCCATCTGACCTTCAGGTAGACCAACAGCCATACCAGAAGTTTTGATCAAAGTATGTGGACGGTTACCCCACAACGCGTCCCAGTTTGGGGTATTCGCCGCTGTGATAGCATTCGATGTAGAGGTCTCACTGTACCCCCAACCATCAAGAATAAAGAGTGCGGTTGTTTTCTTACTCATGTTAATCCTTCCAAATTTTTGATCTAACGTTCACTTGATACTACCACATTCGTGTAATTTTATTACATAGCCCAATTTCTATGTATGCTATAGATACGTTTTATGGCATGCGCCCTTGTGCCAATAACCAGTCTCGAAAGGTGACTACCTGCTCTAAATCAGCCTTATCAGCTGGGTAAGATAAAAGGTATTCATGGTCTGTCGTTATCGATTCACCAAACGGCGCGACCAACTCCCCATTTTGTAAACTTTTATGGGCTAAAATAGTCGGCATTATTGCAACCCCCATGGCGTTCTTCGCAGCTTCAAGGAGCATATGAAAGTGAGCAAAGGATGTGCCAGCATAGGCACCACCTTCCAGTCCTTTTGCTACCATCCAGTCTGGCCAAGCGTTAATCCGCGACGATAAATGCAGTAAAGGCAGTTCTGTTACGTCAGTTAAGCACCAATCTTCAAACGTTTTTTGTGGCGCCAAGTTTGTTAATAAACTTGGCGAGCATACCGCGACGACTTGTTCCCTTAGTAATTGGTGGGACACAGCTCGTGGCCAATGATCACCACCATAGTGCAAAATAATATCGATACACTCTGGATCAATCTTGGCAGCGTCGTCCAGAGAACGCAGCTTGATCTGAAACTGAGGATGCGCACGTTGAAACTCTGCTAAGCGTGGCATGAGCCAATGGGACGCAAAAGTCGGTAACGCCGATATCGTAAGGGTAGTTTTTTCATCCTCTCTATGTAACATACGCAAGCAAGCGCTTTCCATTCCATCGAGCAATGGCACCACTTCTTTATAATAGGCCGCACCGGTTCCTGTCAGTACCAATCGCTTATTCAAGCGAATGAACAAGTCTCGGGACAAAAACTCTTCCAGATTCCGGATCTGTCGGCTTACCGCACTTTGCGTCAAATGTAACTCTTCTGCTGCGCGGGTAAAGCTAAGGTGCCTAACGGATGCTTCAAAGCATTTTAATGCCGTTGAAGAGGGAATGTATCGCCTCATTTAAATGCCATTTAGTTTGCAAAATAGATGCAACTTACTCTACCTCATTCCCTTTCTAAGCCCAACCTGAAATCCTGTATCACTCCGGTTTTCTCAAGCTTTTTCGGTAAAAATACTTTTTTCATAGGCTATCTTGACGCAGGTTCTTAAGCGATATGTGGTATCGCAGAAGATTTACGCATAACAAAGTGCATTTTCATCCTTTGTCATTCTTTGATATTGCTTCTAAAGTGCTTTAAAGACAGACTATTTTTTGAGGTTCTACGATGCAAGTTACTGATTTCTATTCTTCTCTATGGCAACAATATACTCATGTCACCCCCCAAGCCGCTAAAATTCAAGCGCTATTTCAAGCCCGAGGCGAACAGGTTTTAAATGACCATGTGGCTTTTCGTACCTTTAATAACTCTCCCATCAGCCTAGCAGTACTGGAACAACAGCTCTTTGCACTGGGCTACCAAGCATATGGCGCGTTTCGTTTTGAGAATAAACACCTAAAAGCTCGTTGTTATAAGCATAGCGAGCAAGAGACGGCACCTAAGATTTTCCTTTCTGAATTGTTAGTAGAAGAGCTCAGCTCTGACAGCCAAACCATCATCAACAAACTGGTTAAGCAAATTCCTGCGGATGCGGTGCAAAGCCCTGCTATTTTTTGGGCAGGCAAACTGTGGGATACACCTTCAAACGAAGACTATAAGACGCTGAGCGAAGAGTCAGAATATGCTGCTTGGCTTGCGACTATGGGCTTACAAGCCAACCATTTCACCGTCAGCGTCAATCATCTAACAGGTTTTAGCTGCTTGGAGGATGTAAACCAACTGCTACTAGACGAAGGTTATCAACTCAATCAAGTAGGCGGTCTCATCAAAGGATCACCGGAAGCTTACCTAGAGCAGTCGTCTACCATGGCTGACAAAATTGAGTATCAGTTTTCTTGTGGTACACAGAGCACGATTCCGAGCTGCTTTTACGAATTTGCACTGCGCCACAAGCAAACAAACGGCCAATTATTCGATAGTTTCATCGAAGGTAATGCCGATAAAATATTTGATTCTACTAACGTTAACTAGGTTCTCCCCCTCACATTACTAAGAGTGCTTTCGGCACTCTTAGCTTTTTTTTATTCTAAAAATTTTATGGGTTTTAAATAGATACTTAAAAGCTAAGTCTAAAGGCTATGTATCCTTGCTATTCGGTGTGTATAATGCTGGCAGTTTTACTATAGGCTTTACGATTATGATGAACCAATTAATTGAATTTTCGATCAACCATTGGGAAATGGTAGCGGTATTCCTTGCCATTTTGGCAACCTTAATCTTTGTTGAAAGCAAAGGCGGTGCGCAAGCCCTCACCCCCTCCGCAGCAACCACTATGATTAATACTGAAGATGCCGTGATTGTGGATATCCGCCCTGAAAAAGAATTTAAAGGCGGCCATATAACAGGTGCAGTGAATGTTCCTGCGACCAAGCTTAAGGACCAGCTTAAGTCCCTTGAAAAGCATAAAGACGCCCCTATTATTTTAACGTGTAAGTCTGGCATTAATGCTGGAGCAAGCGCTAAAGAACTTAAAAAAGCGGGCTTTAGCAAGGTATTTAAACTGCAAGGTGGCATTGCTGAATGGCAATCTTCTAACCTTCCTTTGGTTAAAGCATAACAGGGTATAATTATGGCATCTGTCACTATCTATTCTAGCGATTACTGTCCATTTTGCATTCGTGCGAAACAGCTATTGAACAGTAAAAGTGTTGCCTTTAATGAGATCGTGGTTGATGGGAAACCTCAACTAAGAGAAGAAATGAAACAAAAAAGTGGCCGCCACACTGTGCCACAAATCTGGATTGGCGACCTGCATGTCGGCGGATGTGATGATCTTTTCGCCCTTGAACATGCCGCTAAGCTAGATAACCTTTTGGCTTAACGGTTTTCTTTTCACATTATTATAATTGACTATAAAAAGGATCAAACATGTCTGATACGACAAGTGCAGCGACTGAAACACAAGAAGCACAAGGCCCACAGCTTTCTATGCAACGAGTATTCTTGAAAGACATTTCTTTCGAATCTCCACGTTCTCCTATGGTTTTCCAAGAAGAATGGAAACCTGAAGTTGGCCTTGAACTAAACACTAAGAGCCGCCAAGTAGGCGAAAACGTTTACGAAGTTGTATTAGAAATCACGGTTAATGTGAAAAACAACGATGAAGCGGCCTACCTAGTTCAAGTTCAACAAGGCGGTCTGTTTGTCATTTCAGGTCTTGACGATCAGCAGCTACATCATGCATTGGGTGCCTTCTGCCCTGCGACGCTTTTCCCATATGCACGTGAGAATGTAGATGCCATTGTCGTGAAAGGTAGCTTCCCTGCTGTCATGCTCGCACCGATCAACTTCGATGCTTTGTACCTAGAAAGCTTGCAAAAACAACAAGCTGACACTCAAACAGAGCAATAAAGACGTTTGAGCATGAATCATTAAGGAGGCGACAGCCTCCTTTTTTGTTGTCATTCCCCTTTATAGAGCAAGCCCGACAATGAAGAAAAAACCTTGCCCCTATTGCCTTAAGATCCGATGGTTCGTACTCTATATTGCTTGTATCGCATTGATTGCGTTATTGGTTTTTGATCGATTTGTCTCTTAAGGAAGGACCCCTCCTGTGAAACACGCTTTGCTCTGGCTTTGTTTTATCGTACTCAGTGGATGCAGTACCTACCAACAAGATGTACAAGCAGGCCTCGAACTTGCCAAAGAAGGCCAATGGCAAGAAGCGGAAGCAAAGTTTTCCGACGCTTTGGATAACCCACATGACCAGCTGTTATACTATTTAGAGGTCGGCACCTTGGCACAGAATCAAGGCGACTACGAGCGTAGTAATCAGCTTTTAGAACAAGCCGACAAACTCAGTGATACCTTTTTCCGCCGCAGTTTTGAAAATCGTGCCTGGGCATTGTTAAGCAACCCAAGGCAAGCGAATTATCAAGGAAACGGCATTGAAAGGGTCTATATCAGCTATTTAAAATCCCTCAACTACTTAGCCCTAGCCAAACAGGCGCAAACTCGCCAAGAAGCTATTCGCCTACAAGACGCTGCACTTGTTGAAGTGCGACGCATTGAGATAAAGCTCAATGAAATAGGCGCCCAAACACCCAGTTATGCCGACCTAGAAGCCAAGCAAAACCAAGCTTTTTACCTAAAAGCTCTAAACTGGCTTGCTGGTTTTTATACTGGAGGCCGAGATTGGGACCAATACCTATACAGAGATGATGCTTGGGGACGTTACTTAGAGGGTGTTCAATACGAGATTCAAGGTGAGCTAGACGATGCCCGCATCAGCTATCAGGCTGCTGCCAAACTCTATGAAGACGGCTACGCAAAGCAATACAGCCTGTCCGATGTGACGAGCCAAAGAGCCTGGCTCGACACGATTCGCATGATGCAAAAAACAGGCTGGAGCTCTGATGACATTAATCGCTTGCGCGATGAAAAATTATCAGAAGAAAGCCTACAGCAACTTGACGCTTATCAAGACAACTCGGCTGAATTGGTGGTGCTTGAGCACCAAGGGTTTATTCAGCACAGAGACGAAATGACACTGATACTCCAAGCTGAGCCTTATAGCTATTCACTTGTTTTACAACCTTTACATGGCGGTGGCAACATAGAGGAAAATGATGCCTTTCGATGGTTCACCATGGTCTATGCCGATATAAACCCTCTAAACTTAATCGCTAACTACAAAGCAGGTGGCTTTTGGGGATCCTACACAGGTTTATTCACCAAACGCGTGATTTTAGGCCGGGGAATCTGGCGACAACTCGAACAGGCCAAGGCGGACAACCTACTCGCACAGCAACCAATACGTTTAACCGTGCCTTATTACCGTCGTTTTACCCTAGACAAACAGCAAGTTCAGCTTAAAATTCTCAATCTAGCCAGTGAGACCACCACACAGACCCAACAATCCATCACCATGACCTCGTTATCAGACATTGCCTTCCAGCAACAGCTCGCAGTGGCACAGAGGGACATTTACGAGAGCTTATTAAGGGAGTTGGTACGTAGCTGGTTAGCCTATCAAGCCGCCAGCCAGGTCGAAGACCAAGCCACCAGCCTGATCCTGAATCTTGTCGGCCAAGTGGCGGTGTTTGCTTCTTCAGCAGCAGACACTAGAAACTGGTTAACCTTACCAGCGCAAATTCGCTTAACACGAACGCCTTTGCCCCCAGGCGAATATCAACCGACTTACCAAGTGAACAATAAAGTGTTTAAAATGGGCACCATCTCATTGTCTGAAAATCAAACCGAACTTTGGAATTTACGTAACCCGAACTAGAATACTAGGCCTTAGGCCAACTGATACTTAGGATAAGGAAATAATTATGACTCTCGCTCAATTTGCTCTACAGAAATGGAAAAGCCTGTTCACTGTGTTCATTGCAGTGGCACTAACTGCCTGTTCCAGTGGTGGCGTAAAACGCTTGGATACAACCGAGGAAGTGGCTCTCTCAGATCGCTGGAACGATACAGACTCTCGCTTAGTATCAGAAGAAATGATGGCGGATATGTTGAGCTTTCCTTGGTTTCGTGACTTCAACTTCTCTCAAAAAGGCAATCCTACTGTGATTATTCAGACCATTCGCAACAAGAGTTCTGAACACATTCCTGTCGACACCTTTGTGAATGATATTAAACGCAGCTTACTGAGGGCCGGTAAAGTAGACTTTGTCGTTTCTGGAGAAGAACGCAATGACATTCGTAGCGAACGTGAGGACCAAGCGCTAAACGCAGCGCCCGATACGGTTGCTCAATTCGGTTTAGAGCAAGGCGCTGGCTTCGCTTTGTCTGGCTCAATTAATTCTATCGTTGACTCAAATGGTAAGCAGCGAGTCAGCTTTTATCAGGTAGATTTGAAACTGATTGATATGACAACTAACCGAGAAGTGTGGAATGGTCAGAAGAAAATCAAGAAACTGGCTGACAAGGGCTTCTTCTAATGACACAGCTTAAATCGATGCAGATTAAACAGTGCTTATTGTTAGGACTCCTAGCCCTTGGCTTAAGCGGCTGTGTCGGTTTAGGCACGTCAAGCGATACGGCAAACAAAGCGACTGAGTTACCAGATTGGGTATTTAATCCTCCTAAAAGTAGCAGTCTGTTATATGGTGTAGGCAGCGCCGAGCGTATTGAAAACATTGCCCTTGCATTTGCCCAAGCTGAGCAAAATGGCAATGGCCAAATTGCTCAACAACTGCAAACGCAAGTGAGCCAAGTAAGCACTCAAGATGTGCAAGTTTCTAGTCAAGCAGGTCAAGATGAGCAGGTTAACAAGGTGCAAACGGCCTATACTCATGTCAGAACCGCGCCGATTGATTTAGAACAAACGAAGAATGAGCAGCGCTTTACTGGTGAGCACTATGTATATGCTTTGCAATCCTTGGATCGAAGTCGTGTGGCCGCTCGTTTACAAAGCAAGCTGGCCGAGCAAGACATTCAAATCCTGAACCTAGCCTCTCAACTCGCAAGCACTTCCGATGCAGCCGCTTATCATGATGATTGGCCTACCTACATGGGGCTCATTCCGCTCTTTGCGCAACGATCGTCTTATCAACAAGAACTCAACCTCTTTAGTACTAGTCGCTCGTTACAGGGGGTTCCCTCAAGCGAAGTGAAAGCCGTGGAAACACGAGTCAATGAGGCTTTGCAGTCTATTGGTTTTGCCGTCGGCGATAACAAGAATTCAGACACACTTGCCTCAGCCCTGGCCAAGTTTGGTCTAAGCCCTAAAGAAAACTCTCTTTTTACACTCACCACAAACACGAACCTTAACCATCAAATTCAAAGTGGTCGCTACTATGTGTTTGAAGAAGGAAGCTTAAGCCTTACAGGCCCCGAGGGGGAAAAGTTAGCGGCTTGGACGGTCAGCGCCCGGGGGATTGGTACAGACCAAATACGTGCTACCCACCAAGCGAATCAAGCTTGGTCAGTGCAAGCCGTTGAGGCCATGTTCAATTGGCTCACTCGGTTAAACTAATTTTATTGTTGAATTTTTTTCACCTTTCGACTGAAAATTGATCGTTTGTTTACCTGCTCTTTCATCCTTATTATTGACCATGTAAACAAACTTTATATCAGGAGATACACAATGAAAGACGAATTCAAATACGATGACTTTGGTAACCTAGACACAGATTTTTATGTTGAACAAGCATACGAAATGCGTCGTGAATACTATGCACAAGCCGTCAAAACTGCTAAAAGCCGTGTTAAAAACTTTTTTGCAAGCTTAAGCTTTTCAGCGACTCAACGCCCTGCAACCTCAAAATAAGCACATCACTCAATCACCTTCGTGATTATTGAGTTATTGGCACGTTACCTGTGATCGAGCGTTAAAATAACAATACCGATCCGGCAACGCCATGACACACAAAGCAACAACTTACCCTACTCCCCACCTTACCGACATCAAACCGTCATAAATAAGACATAAACTGTTCATCATCTAATCCACCTTAACTCAAGATGAAGTAAGATGTCTGCCTACCAAGATGCCAAGCTATTAGCCGAGATACTCGAAAAAAAGTGGGTCACTCCTTATTTTCAGCCTATATATGATTTATCTAACGGCCAATTACACGGACATGAAGCCTTAACACGAGGTCCACATGATACTTCATTATTTACTCCCGATACCCTGTTCTCATTGGCCTTAAAGGAAGGCAAGCTGCACCCTTTAGAAATACTCTGTCGCGAGCAAGCACTCTCTCGGTTTTCTGAGTTACAGCTTAAAGGTAAGCTCTACTTGAATGTCAGCGCTTCTTTATTGTGCTCTCCGGATCATCAAAAAGGCATGACTCTGTCGCTCCTACAAGAACTAGGACTCAGCCAAAACGACATAGTAATTGAGTTGTCAGAGCAGCACCCTTACGAAGACCATGGCTTACCAAACAATAGTGTCGAGCACTATCGAAACATGGGGTTTCAGGTGGCCATAGACGACCTAGGTGCGGGCTACTCGGGGTTACAACGTTGGTCGATGCTACAGCCAGATATAGTGAAAATTGATATGCATTTTGTCAAAGGCATCGACAAGGACGACATCAAAAGAGAGTTTGTGCGTTCCATTTTAACCATTTCTCAAAAACTCAAATGCATGGTCATAGCAGAAGGTATAGAAACCCAGCAAGAGCTCGATCAACTGATTGAGATTGGTGTGACATACGGACAGGGGTATTTCCTAGGCAAACCGACAGCCACACCAAATTTCAATACGAACAGCTACTTAGCGAAGCAGTCACAACGACGTAGCTATATGCAATCCGACAGCGCTGAATCTGTACAGTCGTTATGTCGTAGCACCCCTCACTTAGAGTTAACTAGTGAGTTAATTGATGCTGCGAAGCTCTTTAAAAAGAGCCCTGAATTATTTGCTATTCCTGTATTAAAAAATGGCAAGCCTCTAGGTGTAATTCGAAGACACCAGCTTCATGAGCTTTTTTCTACGCCTTACGGGCGCTCTTTATACGAGCACAAACCTGTAACGAATCTACTGAGTGAAGATATTCTAGTAGTGGAAGCTTCAGCCAGTTTATCTAGTGTTTCGACTCTTGTAACTAATCAGGCCGCGGACTCCCTGAACCATGAAATCATTGTTGTCAGCCAAGGACAATACATGGGAACCGGGCATTTACGCGACTTACTTAAACGCATTACTGAGCTAAAAATTCAGAATGCCACTTATTCCAACCCACTCACTCTATTGCCGGGTAATGTGCCTATTCATCGTAATGTTACTCACCGCCTTGAGGCTCAAGAGTCTTTTCATGTGGCGTACTTTGACCTAAACGACTTTAAGCCTTTTAACGACTACTTTGGTTACAGCAAAGGGGACCAGGTTATTCAGCTGCTCGGCAATCTCATTAAACGCCTCGTTGACTTAGAAAATAACTTTATTGGCCATATTGGTGGAGACGATTTTGTGGTGATTTTTGGTAGCACTGACTGGCGCCAACAATGTGAATCGGTTCTGACCGACTTTGCCAATGAGGTGCAACAATTCTACCCTCAAAAGGACCTAGAGCAAGGTGGAGTATGGAGCAAGAACCGCTCTGGTGAACTGGCTTTTCACGCTATTCTGAGCTTAGCAATTGGCGTTGTTAACCCAGATCCTACTTATTGCAAAAGCCACCATGAGGTGGCCGAAATGGCAGCACAGGCGAAAAAATTAGCCAAACAACAAGGCGGCAACCACCTTTACCTGTTAGAGACTTAAAGCCCCTTGAGTTAAGGGGTATTGTTATATAAATGTCATAAAGCGCACATTGGATTGTCATATTACTGCCTTAGCCTATTCATAAAGTGATAGGAGACGATTATGCAAACATCCTTTAGATCAGTCTTTATTTCAGATGTTCACCTTGGCACCAAAGCCTGCCAAGCAGAACACTTACTCAACTTTTTGCAAAGCATTGAGACTGAATCATTGTATCTTGTTGGTGACATTATAGACCTACAGGAAATGCGTCATAAAGCACACTTTATAGACACACATCATAAGGTGATCGAGCAAGTTTTATCTATGGCAAGATCGGGTACCAAGGTTGTGTATATACCTGGTAACCATGATGCTTTTTTCCGTAAGTTTGTAGGCCAGACCCTATCTGGCATTGATATTCGCTTGAACGCACGCCATCAGACTGCCAATGGCCGAACTTTTCATGTTAGTCATGGTGACGAGTTTGATCAAATGGTAAAGATCAGTCCTTTAATGTTAGCCATTGGCGACAAAGCCCATGGCCTTATGCTGTCATTAAACCAATGGATTAATGGCGTTCGCCGATTACTTGGTTTGCCTTATTGGTCGTTAGCAGGCTATGTAAAAAAACATGTTGCCAAAGCCAAAGAGTTTATTGAACGCTTCGAGACGGCAGCGCTCAAATCTGCAAAAAACCAACAGGTTGATGGCTATATTTGCGGCCATATTCATTTCGCCTCATTCAGAATAAAAGACAGCGTGCTGTACTGCAATGATGGCGATTGGGTAGAACATTGCACCGCTCTGACCGAGTCAAAGAGCGGGGAGCTTAGCCTGATTCACTGGTCTGAAAAACCACGCCTTCTCGCCACAGAGCCAACACCAGAATGGGCGTACGAGCCGCAGCCTGTACAAAATTAAGCTCGAATTTTAGTGCGCCCTCCACCTTGGCGCACTAGATTCATTAGCTTGTAGTCTGCTTGCTAACTAGTAGCTCGGCTGTCACCAATGAGTCATGGCTTTAATATCCGAGTACATCATTGCACATAATTCGCTTTCTTTATTGTAGAAGAGCAGAACAAAGGTTCATTGTCTGCGTCAGCATTTCTACTGCAGCTCAGCCATCTAAAAAACTCATTGAAACGCAAACGCGGCCGATCCTATCTACCCCACTCCACCTGCGCTCTGATAAATGCTTATAGATCAATAAACTAGAATTTAAGACCATTTTAAATAGTAGAAAGGCTTGACTCAAACAAAAAGTTACCGGTAACATTCCTTCCTGAGTTACCGGTAACATCACTCTATTATTACTAAAAAAAATAAGCATCAGGAAGCCCAACATGAAAAAACTTGGTACAGCACTCCTAACCACAGCCCTTGCAGGCGCTCTTTCGACTTCTGCCTTCGCTGCAGATTACAAATTTAAATTTCAGTCTTCTGACCCAGCAGGCGATAAAAACTTTCAAGTTCAGCAAGAGTGGGCAGATCGTGTTCAAGCCATGACTGGCGGCCGTGTAGAGATCAATCTTTTGCCTGTCGGCAGTGTGTTTAAACATACTGAAACTTTGGATGGCATGAAGCTTGGTATTCTAGACGGACATATCACAGCAACTGAGTTTTTCTCTGGTAAGGATCCTGCATTCGGCTTAATTGGTAACACAGTTGGCGCTTGGTCTAGCACTCAACAACTACTTCAATACGTTAACTACGGTGGCGGCTATGAATTAATGACTGAGCTTTACGCACCATACGGTGTGAAGTTCATTGGCGGCTCAACCACTGGCGTAGAATCTTTTGTGTCTCGTGTCCCTCTTAATGGTGTAGACGACTTAAAAGGCTTGAAACTACGTGCTCCAGAAGGCCTTGTACAACGTGTTTTCGCAGCCGCAGGTGCAGCACCTGTTAACCTTCCTGGCTCTGAAGTATTCACTGGTCTTAGTAAGGGTGTAATCGACGCAGCTGACTATACGGTTTTCTCTACAAACCAAAAAGCTGGGATGAATGATATTGCGACTCACCCAGTACAGCCTGGTTTCCACTCTTTGCCATTGATCGATATTTCAATGAACCAGAAAAAGTGGGACTCTCTACCCGCTGATTTACAGCAAATCTTAATTGTGTCTGTTCGTGACTTTGCTCAAGACATGACTACTCAACTACGTATTGCTGATCAATTGGCCGTTAAAGCCGCTCAAGAAGACCCAAACATCACGATTCATGATTGGTCTGCTGAAGAGCGTAAAAAGTTCCGTGCTATTGCTCGTACACAGTGGGAAGAATTCGCGAAAAGCTCTCCTAATGCACAGAAAGTGTATGACTCTATTACGACTTACCTTGAAACCAATGGATTGCTATAAGCCTCTCGTTTAAAGCGATCTTTTCAAGCCAACAAAGTAGGCGCTATTAGCGCCTACTTTCTATTGGACTCTTACTATGAAAGAACCTACTCCTCACCATGAAACCGAGCAAGAAGAGCAAACTAATAACTTTCTTGATCGGCTCATTTATAAAACGGGTAACGCCCTTAGCGTACTCTTCCTTGTCACTGTTGCTATCTCATTTTATGAGGTTGTAATGCGCTATGTGTTTGACTCCCCAACCACTTGGGTGCATGAGTCTGCTTCTTTTATTGGCGCTTGCTTGTTTGTTTTTGGTGGTAGCTACGCCTTAGCAATAAACAAACACGTGCGCGTTGTGCTTATTTACGACTCGGTGTCAGACAAGGTTCGCCGTTTACTGAATATTTTTCACCATATTATGGGGTTAGTATTCACATCATTGCTTAGTTGGGCGGCTTATCAAATGGCGTATGACGCCTGGATTTCCCCCTTTGGAGAGCTGCGCTTAGAAACCTCAGGTTCTGCTTGGAATCCAGCTTTTCCGGCCTTGGTAAAAGGCATCATTTTATTAACACTGTGCATCATGTTCATTCAATTTTGTTTGCACCTGATCCAAGAAATTAATGGCCTGAGGAAAAACAAAGATGTTTGATTTATCTGCATTAGGCATTGGCTACGGCAGCCTATTAATGCTGGTCTCAATGATTTTACTCTTGTTGACCGGTATGCAACTGGCTTTCGTTACCGCGTTAGTCGCCTTGGTATTTGCTATTGGTTGGTTTGGCGTCGGAGCACTGCCTTTAATTACCAGCCGACTCTATAGTTTTGTTGGTGGTTATGTCTTCCTCGCTGTCCCCATGTTTGTTCTCATGGCCGCCTTGTTAGACCGCTCTGGCATTGCTCGGGACCTATTTGATGCAATGAAGGTATTTGGCCGTCGCCTGCGAGGCGGTGTTGCGGTTCAAACCTTGTTGGTCGCAGTAATTTTGGCTTCGATGTCGGGTGTGATCGGGGGTGAAACCGTACTGCTGGGTATTTTGGCATTGCCCCAGATGTTACGTCTTGGCTATAACCGCAAGCTCGCCATAGGTACAACATGTGCAGGTGGTGCACTTGGCACCATGTTACCTCCTAGTATTGTCCTAATTATTTATGGACTCACTGCCAGTGTCTCTATTGGAGATTTATTTAAAGCCGCTTTCTTGCCTGCTTTAATTCTAGCTCTCGCCTACATGGCCTATGTATTGATTCTATGTCGCTTACATCCAGAATATGCACCACTGCCAACTGAAGAAGAGCTCGCAGCAGATAAAGACATTAATTATTTTAAAGCCCTATTTTTCCCATTATTAACCGTCATCATGGTACTCGGTAGTATTTACGGTGGTGTCGCATCGGTAACAGAAGCCTCAGCGCTTGGCGTGGTAGGTATTGTTATCAGCGCAGCCATTCGCGGTGAGTTGAACTGGAGCATGTTAAAAGACAGTGCTAAAGCAACCATGAACACCTGCGGCATGATCATTTGGATTGGTATTGGCGCAACTGCTTTAGTAGGTGTTTACAACCTAATGGGTGGTATCGACTTTGTTGAAGAGCTGATTTTATCTCTAAGTGGTGGTAGCGTAATGGGCACCATCCTCATCATGATGTTAATCCTTCTGGTACTTGGCATGTTCCTAGACTGGGTGGGGGTCGCCCTTCTAACTATGCCTATTTTTGTACCCATTATCACTGGATTAGGCCTTGACCCAATTTGGTTTGGTGTCGTGTTCTGTTTAAACATGCAAGTTTCTTTCTTGTCGCCGCCGTTCGGTCCTGCTGCATTCTATTTGAAATCTGTTGCCCCAAAAGATATCAGCCTAGGAGAAATTTTCAGCTCTTTACTGCCCTTTATCGGCTTGCAAATCATTGTTTTAGCTCTAGTAATCTTCTTCCCTGAATTGGCCCTTTGGTGGAAATAGTTTCGGCCCGCAGTAATCAAACAAACGTTGCCTCACCTTGGTGAGGCCGTAAGGAATAAGTAACTATGACAAAAAAAATTGTTGTACTAGGGGTATCTGGTTCAGGAAAGTCATCGATCGGTCAGCGCATTGCAGATGCGCTTAACTTAGATTTTTACGATGGCGACGACTTTCATAGCCAAGCGAATATAGACAAAATGAGTAGTGGCACACCACTAAACGATGACGATCGCCAAGGCTGGCTCATCACTCTTAATCACTTGCTCAAAGAAAAAGATAACGCTGTCCTTGCTTGCTCTGGTTTAAAACCAGAGTATCGCTCAGCTCTTCGTGAAGGTGTGGATGATTTAACCATGGTGTATTTGAAAGGCAGTTTTGAGACCATTTGGCAACGTCACCAACAACGTAACAGTCATTATTTTAATGGCCGTGAGATGTTAGAAAGCCAATTTGCCACTTTAATAGAGCCTAGTGAAGATGAAGCTATTGTGGTCGATATCGCGCAAGAAGTTGATAATGTCGTTCAGGACGCTTTAACAAGAATCCCTCGCTAATTTTTCTTGGGCAGTGTGCTCTGTTTCGTTATTAGAGCAGAGCCACTTGCCCAGTTACCTTCCTTACTAAAACCCACCGAAACACACCCATTAGAAACGTCAACAAACCCGTTGGTGGCTTCTTTATCCTCGCTGGTCATGCTAATGTTACAGGTAACAAAATAGGACACGAAAACGCTTTATGAAAAAGAAACGCCCTACTTTACAAGATGTTGCAGACCTTGTTGGCGTGACCAAAATGACTGTAAGTCGCTTCTTACGCAACCCAGAACAAGTTTCTGCTCATTTGCAAAAGAGCATTGCTGATGCACTCGACGAACTTGGCTACATTCCTAATCGCGCTCCCGATATTCTTTCTAAGTCGAAAAGCCACGCTATAGGAGTACTATTACCCTCTCTTACTAACCAGGTTTTTTCTGAGGTCATTCGCGGTATTGAGAGCACATTAGAGCCAGCGGGATACCAAACTATGTTAGCCCATTACGGATACAGTAAAGAAGCAGAAGAAGCACGCATTGCCACCTTGTTGTCTTACAATGTTGATGGCTTAATTATTTCAGAAAGCTACCATACTGATAGAGTTCGAAAAATGCTGAAAGTGGCTGGCATTCCAGTCATTGAAATTATGGACTCGGTTTCCCCTCCTATTGAGCAAGCAATTGGCATAGACAACCAAGCTGCCGCTTATGCCATGACGGAAAAAATGATTCATAAAGGGCATGATCGAATCGCGTATTTTGCCGCCAGAATGGACCAGCGAACTCTGTTTCGTATTCGCGGATACGAAGCCGCCATGCAAGATCACGACCTTAGAACGCTTTGCTTAACCACTGATAGCGCTTCGTCTTTCTCATTAGGAGAGAAATTCATGCACCAGGTTCTAGAGCAGCAACCCGATACCAATGGAATATTTTGCACCAATGACGATTTGGCTATTGGAGCCTTGTATGCTTGCCAAAAAGCAGGAATAAAAGTGCCAAGTGAAATGGGCATTGCTGGGTTTCATGGCCATGATATCGCCCGCGTTATGTCACCCTTACTCGCTACCGTAATCACCCCAAGAGAAGAGATGGGCAAGCTTGCTGCCCAGCACTTACTTCACCGCTTGAAAGGCGGCCAAGTAGAGAAAAAGATCATTAACCTACCTTTTAAAATAGAAGAAGGTGAAAGCATTTAGCATAAGGCTGACATGATAGTGAATATAGAATAACGATAGTGATAAGTGTTATCATTATCGAAATTTTATTACACTAAGGTTTACAATGACGTGCCGCTTTATTCGCCTGCTAGCATGCTTTACTCTCTTACTCCCCTCATGGCTTTTTGCAACTACGGTCGAAGGTGCTAAAGGCACCTTTACCTTAGACTATGTGCCAAAACGCATTGTGGTATTAGAGTATTCTTTTGTGGATGCCCTAGCCATTGTGGATAGCCACCCCATTGGTATAGCTGATGATAATGACAAACTGAGAATTCTACCAAAAATTCGCGATATTATTGGGCCTTGGACTTCCGTAGGTACACGTTCGCAGCCCAGCTTAGAAGTAATTTCTTCCTTGCAGCCAGATCTCATCATTGCCGATATTGACCGCCATGAAGGCGTCTACCCTGAATTACAAAAAATTGCCCCTACCCTGATGCTAAGATCACGTAGGGAAAGCTACCTTGGACACCTTGAAGCAGCTGAAGTCATTGGTAAGGTTATCAATAAGGAAGCTGAAATGACCGCTCGCCTAGCTCAACACCAAGGTGTTATGAGCAAATTCGCCCAACAACTTCCTGACAATATTGAGGTGCAATTTGGCATCGCTCTGGACGATTATTTGTCCCTTCACCCAGGTAAGTCTTATGTAGGCACTCTCATTCAAGCGCTTGGAATGCGGACACCTGAAATACTAAAAAACGAATCAGGATCTGTACATACTGGGCTCGAGCAACTTTTTGCAAACAACCCAGAGCACCTCATTATTGGTCATTATTATGACCACGACATTACCCAGAAATGGCAACAGTCGCCACTATGGACGTTGCTTCAAGCGGTCAAAAAAAAGCAGGTTTATCACATTCAAAACCCAGGCACCTGGTCTCGTAGTCGGGGCATTATAGCCGCTGAGATTATTGCTGAAGAACTGGTTGCTCTACTTAAAAAATGATGTTAACTCGTGCGCAATACGCTTTAATCTTTACCTGCACATTAACGCTTTTAGGCGCGTTATTGCTGGTAAACCTTTCTAGTTGGTCAAGCTTTCCTCTCACTCTAGAGAGTGCTTGGCGAACCCTTATTAATAGAGACCAACAACAGCTTGCTCAACAAATTATTTTTGAAGTGCGTCTACCAAGAGCTTTAGCAGCCATATTGGTGGGCGCCTGCTTAGCTGCAGCAGGTGTCATTATGCAAGGGTTAACACAAAACCCTCTTGCGTCTCCCAGTGTGTTGGGGATTAATGCAGGGGCAGCATTAGGCATGGCTTGTGTTTCTACAATAGCTCCTTGGTTTGGCATACTTGGCACTTCCACTGCTGCTATGCTTGGCGGAGGTATTACCTGGTGTTTGGTGATGTTATTGGGCCGCGCTTGGAAAGTAGGCAACGACATTGGTCGCTTAGTCTTAGCGGGCGTGGCTATTTCAGCATTATGTGCTGCTTTGACCAAAGCGTTGGTTATCATGGAAGAAGATCAGGCCTCAGCTGTACTTGCTTGGCTTGCAGGCGGCTTTGCAAATGTAAGCTGGGACTCATGGAACAGCTTCTGGCCCTTTGCGTTAGCGGGATTAGTAGTCAGTCAACTGCTCACTCCTACTCTGAACCTTTTACAGCTTGGCGACGAACAGGCCCAAAGCCTAGGGGTGTCTTTATTAAGCTATAAACTCCTCGCAAGCTTGGTTGTTTTGATACTGGTTTCCTGCTCTATTAGCCTTGCAGGCAGTATTGGTTTTGTTGGTCTCATTGTTCCCCATGCCGCACGTTTAATTGCCGGTCGAGACCATCGTTTTTTCCTGCCTCTTGCTATGCTACTAGGCGCTACTTTGGTTATCACTACCGACACTCTCAGCCGTGGCATCAAGTTTCCTTTAGAAACTCCTGCAGGCGCGATACTTGCCCTAATAGGGGCTCCTTTTTTCATTTATTTAGTTAAAAAGAGAGCATACTAGTGCCTATTAGAACAATCTCTTGGCTGTGTTTAATCACCTTATCTCTTTGCCTTGCCAGCTTATTGTTCGGGGCCGTAAACATACCTTTCAATGAAGTCTTTGCTGGTTTCCAGGCTGGACATCCTCATTATTTCACCTTACATGAGTACCGCCTACCGAGAACACTCATTGCGGTGTGCGTTGGCGCCATGATGGCTCTTGCTGGCTGCTTAGTTCAAGGGGTAATACGCAATCCTTTAGCCTCTCCTGATGTGCTCGGCGTTAACCATGGGGCAGGGCTGGCAGCGGTAGCTTACATGACATTTTTGCCAAACTCGGATGTAAGCTGGCTACCTTATGTGGCGCTCATAGGGGGCATTACTGCTGCTTTGGTCTTATGGTGTCTATGTGGCACACAAAGTAATGCCATTAAACTTGCTATTACAGGGGTTGCTTTGGGGGCGCTTTATGCAAGCACGATCGATTTCTTGATGCTAGTGAAGCCCCTGGAAATCAATAATGCTCTTTTGTGGTTAACTGGTAGCCTTTGGGGACGAGGTTGGCAGCAGCTAAATCTGCTACTGCCGTGGCTTATTTTGGTCCCTATTAGCCTATGGTTAGCAAAACCTCTTAACTTAATCGTGCTAGGCAAGGAAAGCGCTTTGAGCTTAGGGGTAAACGTGAAACGACTTGAATTTGCTGCACTAGGCATTAGCGTAGGGCTTACCGCCTCGAGTGTTGCCATTTGCGGCCCTATTGGCTTTTTAGGCTTAATAGCACCTCATTTAACCCGCCATTTGATTGGAGGGCGACACCAACGTTTATTACCCTGTGCAATGCTGGTAGGCGCTTGCCTATTGTTGGCCGCAGACCTTGCGGCCAGAACAATTGATCCACCTATAGAGCTTTCTGCGGGCATAATGACCGCTATTTTAGGTGCTCCTTATTTTCTTTGGTTACTATTTCGGATGCGATAACGATGGCTTTAAGCGCTCACCAACTTACTTTAGGATACCGCCAAAAAACCATAGTCAAAAATGTCAGTTTTGCCATTCCTGAGGGTAAAATTACCGCACTTATCGGCCCGAATGGTTGTGGAAAATCTACTTTGTTAAAAGCATTTTCCAGAGCGCTCTCACCTTGGCAAGGAAAGGTTTGCTGGCACGACAAAGATTTAACAAGCATTTCTCAACGGGATCTGGCTAAACAACTGGCTTTACTGCCCCAAACTCAACCTATCCCTGAAGGAGTGTTGGTTAAGGACATTGTTGCCTACGGACGCAGCCCTTATACCGGTTTTTGGGGTAAATTAAACGCCGAAGACCAAGGTTTTGTTTCACAAGCCATGGAAGATACGGGCATTGAACCTCTTGCAGAGCAAGCCATTAGCGAACTATCTGGCGGCCAACGCCAAAGAGTTTGGTTAGCAATGACTTTAGCCCAGAATACTCCTTATCTATTACTCGATGAACCAACCACTTATATGGATCTAAATCATCAAGTTGAGCTCATGCAATTGCTTAAAAGGCTAAATCAGCAAGGTAAAACCATTGTTACCGTATTACACGATATCAACCAAGCAGCACGCTATTGCGATCATTTAATGGTGATGAAAGACGGACAACTGATCACTCAAGGCGCACCTGATACCGTACTGACAGAGACATTGCTAAAGGATGTGTTTAGCGTATCCGTTAGCATTCATAAAGACCCTATCGCACACACACCTATGTGTATTGTCAATTCTTAGTCTGTTAACAAGCTAAGCGCCTTATCTAAATCAATCACTTGCGCATACTCTTGGTGTAAGTTTGCTAATGACATGGCGTGTACATCTGCTGCACTTCTTAACTGGCCATGGAAATCTTGCTTATCGAACGTGAAGCAGGCGGAATGAACAACATAGGTATTAAATCCAAGGTTACCAGAGCTTCTTACCGTTGCTTCCACTGAGTTGTTTGTACTCACTCCCACCACAACCACCTCAGTGATCTTCTGCTGGTGCAGCCAGCTTTCAAGTTCAGAATGAATGAAGGCATCTGGAACCGATTTTGTTAGCTGTTTTTCATGCGCTTCTGGTTCGAAAGCAGCTTGAAACAAGGCGCCATCTTGCTCTGGCCAAAACAATGAATCAGGGTCTCGGGAATGATGTCGTATATGTATGACGGGCGCCTTATGAACTCGCCATTGAGAAAGCAGTGAGCGTATCTCATATTCAGCGTTGGGGTTATTACGTTGCCCAGCTTGCGGCCAAGACATCCCTTGTTGCATGTCGATGATCATTAATAGAGGCTTCATGGGTTATCCTGCTGACTTTTCGAGACTAAAATTTGGAGCTGCTTGTGTTGTTGATGAACTCTTACGATTAGCCATATTAAAGACAAGAAGAGTAAGGCACAAAACACGATTAAAAAGTCCACTTTACTTTGTAATGTATGATTTGCTGCCACCTGTTCAGCTAAGACTTGATAATCACTTTGGCGAACACTTGAGAGCTGTAGAATAGCCAAACTACGCTCCAACTCGAACACAGTACTTGCCAGTGTATTCTCTATCTCTGTCTCATTAGATCGATTAGCACTTGCGTCGTTAGCTAGAGTTGTCACGGAAAACAAAGTAATCAATAAAAGCGCTAAATAGCGACGTACTAACATAGGCTTTCCTCCTTGCTGTCTTAATGGTTTCATCATGCCGTTTATAGGGTGTAATCAAATACTATAATGTCTTGTAGTAGCGGAACGAAGTGTTCTTTTAGGGCCTCGTGAGCGGTATGAGGCAGATAGCGTTGTCTCGCCTCATCATTTTTAAAGGTCATGATCACACAATGAGTAAAGCCTTTATTCAAGGACTCTGGGCTGTCATTCTCCCCCCATTCTACGGACACTATGCCGGGGATCTGAGACTGAATTTGCTCGAATAGCGTAAGGCTCAGGTCGATATCCCTTTGTATCGCATCTCGTTTAAATGCAATGAGTAAAATATGGCGAATCATAGAGTTTCCCTTTTAGTCTCAGTCGATAGCAGTCTAATGGTCAGTTTTGTTCAATAAAACGGTTTCTTGTATTGCCACACTATTCACACTTAAATGCAAGGAGATAACGATGACTTTTTCAATGCTACTTTCAATGGCGCTATTTTCATTAGTGGCGTCTATTTCCCCTGGCCCTGTGAACTTACTTTCGCTCAGTAGCAGTGCTCGGTATGGTGTGGCTACTGGGCTACGCTTTGTTACTGGTTCGAGCTTTGGCTTTATTGTGCTGTTTTTACTGATCGGTTTTGGGCTTGGGCGTGTTCTCGACCAGTTCCCTTGGATGGTCATGGCATTAAAGTGGGCAGGGGCGGCCTTTTTACTTTGGCTGAGCATTCAACTATTAAAAGACAAGGGGCAATTAACTCTAACGGACCATCAGCAAGCCCCTAGCTTCATGACAGGAGTTATCATGCAATGGCTCAACCCAAAGGCGTGGTTAGCTTCTGTTTCAGGTATCGCGGCTTATACCAACCAAGCCGAGCCGATCGAGATAGTTGTTTTTGCCAGTTTATATTTGCCTATTTGCTGGCTTTCATTAAGTGTTTGGGTATGGGCTGGTGTTATGCTCGGTAAACGCCTCAATAGCCCAGCCAAAATACGACTTATGAACCGTAGCCTTGCTGTGCTGCTTTTGTTCAGTTGCGGGCTCATTATTGCGTAATTTCAGTTACGTTGTGTTTCTTTGTATTGACCTGGTGTTGCCGCAACGCGTTGTTTAAAAACACGCTGAAAATGGGCCTGGTCACTAAACCCTAGTGACTGAGCTATTTGTACAATCGGCTCCCCTTGCTTGATCGCGGCTTGCCCCAGCTGCACTCGCCTGTTTAATCGATATGCGTGGGGCGTCATATTAAAGTGACGTTTAAAAGCACGTATTAAGTAACTTGTATTGTACGCAAAATGCGCACTGATCTTTTCAATGGGTGTGTCGTCTAAACAATGGTCATTTAAATAGTCTGCAACATCATACAGTCGATTGCGCTCCACTTGCTTGAGGTGCAGGTCAGACAACCCCGGCAAGTGTGAGAATAAAGCGAGTAAGCACCCTTCAATGGCTTGTTGTTTATCCGCGAGCGATGCATCTAGCCTAAAGATAAGTTCGCATAAATCAACAAAGTCATTATAAAAGCCTGTGTCACTGAGGGTATCTACGCATGTTGGTTGCCATTGCTCTTGGTCTAGAATGCCTTTGTCGTAAAGCAATCGAACCAACCATTTTACGTCTACATGCATCATGTAATACGCCCAGTTCGAATCAGGCTTAGGGTTGCAGGCATGCACGGCCGTTGGGTTCATGATGACAAGGTCGCCCTTCGCAACATCATGCTGGCGGCCTTCACAGAGGAAGTCACTCCTACCCTCAAGAATGGCACCGATTGACCACTCTTGATGTGAATGAGGTGTATAGCTCACTTTAGACCCATCTAATACCCTCCTTAACTCAATAAATGGAAGATCTTGATGGCGCCAGAAAAGAGGTAAGGCAGACTTATTCATACGCCCCCACTAATCGATCAGTTGATGCTCTATGGCGTATTTGACTAGGCCCGCAGAGGTATGAATGTCTAACTTGTTTTTGATGTTTTGTCGGTGAGTCTCAACCGTTCGAACACTAATATCTAATACTTGGGCGATTTCTTTGTTTAACAGACCTGATGCTATTTCTTTCAATACCGCGGTTTCACGCTTGGTTAGTTCATCGCACTGAGCAGAATTATTAGATTCAGGGGAAAACAAAGAGGCCGAGGCGCCAGCGCTAAAATATGTGCCGCCTTGATGCACGGTATTAATCGCTTGTACTAACTCTTCAGAAGAGACATCTTTTAGCACATAACCATTGGCACCAGACTGAATGAGAGACAGTATGTATTCTTTGTCATTATGCATACTTAGCATGAGAATCTTGATGGACGGCTGCTCTGCTTTAAATCGCTTAGTTGCTTCAAGGCCATTTAAAACTGGCATAGAAACATCCATTAGCACTAGATCTGGCTTAAGTTGAGCTGCTTTGTCTAGCGCTTCTTGACCATTAGAAGCCGTGCCGACTATGTCAATATTCTCTTCTAACTCTAGACGCGCCTGTAGCCCATCGAGCACCAAGGTGTGATCATCTACTAGCAAAACGCCTAATCGGGAGGGCAACTTCGACATAATGGTTTCTCTCATTCTTATTTGCCCTTTACCCTACCATCAAATAGGAAAGGCTGCATAGATTCTTGTGCCCTTTCCCTGTGTAGATGACACATTAAACTCGCCGCCAAGCAGCTCAAGCCTTTCTCGCATATTGATAAAACCTATCCCTGGGGACGAGTTTGCTGAGTTAGCAAGGCCTATGCCGTTGTCGTGACAAGTAAGCTCAAGCTCTTGATTTGATTGAATATAGCGAAGAATTACTTGTGTAGCCTTGGCATGTTTTTCAATGTTTGTAAGGGCTTCTTGCGTTAGTCGGTAAACTGTTGTTTCCACTTCATCGGCCATCTCGAAGGCCACCTGATAATGATAGTCCACCTGAATAGTCGTGCGCTCGGTAAACTGGTCAATAAGAGACCGTAATGCCGCATCTAGCCCTAAATCATCCAAAATAGTCGGGCGTAGATTATGGGAAATTTGCCGTACCTCTCCGATGGTTTGGTTAATCAGGTCACTCGCTTTAACTAGCTCTGCTTGAACCAATTCCTCGCTATTTTCGCGTCTAAGCTTATTGCCCGCTAGCTCAATTCGAAATTTACAGCTCACTAAGAGCTGATTAATTCCGTCGTGTAGTTCTCTAGAGAAGCCACGGCGCTCACTCACTTGAAGCCTCATAAAACGTTGGGCCATTTCATTCAAGCGAGTATCAGCCAGTTTATGCTCATGCAAGTTAATAGCAAGCCCTAATAAGATAACGAGCAATACGGTAATCACCACAACTACCAAGACACTGATGAAACTACGTTGGATATTATCGTTCATTGTTTGTTGAGTTTTTTTGAGCTCTTCGTATACATCCCCCAGATACAGACCCGTACCCATCATCCAATTCCAGCGATCTATTGAAATCACATAACCGAGTTTTTCCTCTTGCTCCATTAAGGGCGGTTTCTCCCAGATATAACGATAATATCCGCCACCAGCTTGAGCCGTTCGTATCAGGCCTTGGATTAAATGATTCCCACTAGAATCTTGAAAGTCCCAAAGGTCTTGGCCCACAAAGCCTGGGATCGTTGGGTGAACAAGGTTAACTCCCGACATTTTATAGGCAAAGAAATACCCATCGTCTCCATAACGTAGACCAGTAAGAATTTGTTTAACGAGCTTCTGAGCTTCCTCGTCTGAAAGCGAATCGTCATCCAGTACTGGCTGGATAGCAGACATAGCAATCTCAACATGACTAATGAGCGCTTTCTTTTTCGCATTTACAAGGTTGAATTCATAAATAGACAACTCTTCTTCGGCAAGATCACGCGCAGACTGCAAACTAAGGTAAGTAATAATCGACGTTGCCATAATTAATGGCACCAATGCCAACAAGAACACCTTACTTTTTAATCTCATCTGACACCTCTTTGTCTATTCACCAACCATGCCTGTCCTAGCTAGTTTTCTATGCCTGTCCTAGTTAACTTACTGTGCCTGTCCAAGTTATTTTTAGTGGCACCTAAATGGCAAAAAAGCGAATTACCTAGGCAATCCGCTTTTTGTCTAACTCCAATTAACCTGTGTTTAGCCCATGCCATACCAAGCAGGAAAGATCATGATGCTAGCTAAAACCGCTATTTGTATTAGGATGAAAGGCGTTACACCCTTGTAGATATCCGTTGTGCGGATCGACTTCGGAGCGACCCCTTTTAAGTAGAATAAACTGAACCCAAAGGGCGGTGTTAAGAAGGATGTTTGTAGGTTCATGGCAATCAGGATTGCGAACCATACCATGTTAATACCCAACGCTTCTGCTACCGGAGCCAAGATAGGAACAATAATAAAGGCGATTTCTACAAAGTCGATAAAGAAACCAAGAATCAAAATCGCAACCATGGCTAAAATTATGAAGCCCCATTTCTCACCTGGTAAGCTAAGCAAAGCCTCTTCGACGATATAGTCACCACCTGTGTAACTAAATGCCATTGAGAAAGCGGTTGCCCCCATAAGGATAGCAAACACCATTGCTGTCACTTTAACGGTTTCAATACTACTGTCGAAGATCATCTTCCAGCTAAACTGGCCGTATATTAAGGCTAAAATAATAGCGCCCACGCCACCTAGTGCAGATGACTCTGTTGGTGTCGCAATACCAGTAAAGATCGAGCCCAGTACAATTAATACTAATGCAAGAGGAGGGATAATTGCCTTAAGCGCTCCTCGAATCTGTTCAGCTCTGGTTTCTGTCTCATCTTCATGAGGAATGGGTGGCGCCATTTCTGGGTTCAGATAAGTAAGGATGAGGATATATACAATGTAGCAGCCAATTAAGACTAAACCAGGCATCAGCGCCGCTTGGAATAAGTCGCCTACAGGGATACCAAGTACATCCCCTAAGATAATCAATATGATTGAAGGGGGAATGATTTGCCCTAATGTGCCAGACGCACAAATTGTTCCGCAGGCTAAGGACTTATCGTATTTATACTTGAGCATGACAGGCAAAGAAATAAGACCCATCGCGACCACACTCGCACCTACAACACCTGTCGATGCGGCTAACAAGGCTCCCACTAAAATGGTAGAAATAGCCAGACCACCACGAACACCACCAAACAGTTTTCCCATAGCTTCAAGCAACTGCTCCGCCAGTTGGGTTTTCTGCAATACTATCCCCATGAATACAAATAGGGGTACCGCCATCATAACGGTATTTTCCATATAACTTTGTATGCGGAAAGGCATAAAAGCAAACATATCAAAACCTTCGGCAAACACACCGAAGATTAACGCCACGCCGCCAAAAGTAAAGGCAACCGGAAAGCCCAATAGTAATAATACTAGGGCAACAAAAAACATAATAATGCCGATCATAAACTACCTACTCGCTGAAAATAAAAGCTACAGTTAGTGCTGGATAGGAGGATGTGAGAAACCTTCTTCGCTCACACCACGAATGACGTTGATAGAGCGGATCACCATTCCTAAACCACTGACGGCCATAGAAAAGAAAGCAAAAGGAATAACTGCTTTAATAATCCATCGATAAGGTAATCCACCTGGGTCACCACTGGTTTCACCTAGGCTATAAGCCTCGTGGGCAAAGCTAATCCCGTAGTACCCAACTAATAAGGTAAACGGCAACAAAAAGAAAACGCAACCAAATAAATCAATCCATGCTTTACTACGAATCGATAAGTTCTCGTAGATCAAATCCACTCGCACATGGCCACCATGTTGGATCCCGTATGGGATTCCGAGTAAGAAGATAGCCGCATACAAATGCCACTCCAGTTCCTGCATAGCAATAGAGACGTCATTAAATACGTATCGCATTAGAACGTCATAAAAAACGTTAAAAAGCAGGACAATAAAGAGTAAAGCAGAAAGTGTACCTAGTAGATTTGAGAAACGAGTAATACCTCGTTCTAGGTTTTGTAACACCATTATAAGCTCCTAGAAAATGATAAAACGGGAGCCATAATGCTCCCGTTTTAAATGAGGTTAGTCTGCTAGAGCGTCAACACTGTCCAAGTATGCGCGATCTGAAATGTTAGTCCATACTCGAGCTTTCTCCATGTAAGCTGCTTGCGAGTCTAGAATTTCTTTTGCTAATGGATCAGCGGCTGCTTTCTCATCTAACAATTCTTGGTTAGCTTTTTTCATTGCTACCAAAACATCGTGTGGGAAAGTTTTCACTTCTACATTTGGGTACTCAGTTTTCATAGTAACCCAGTTCTCAGCACTCTCATGGTAAGACTGGATGTACATATCATATGACGCTAGCTTCATCGACGTATTCAAGATGGCGCGTAAGTCGTCTGGAAGTTTTTTCCAAGTACGTTCGTTAACTAAGAACTGAAGCTCTGTCGCAGGCTCATGCCAACCAGTGTAGTAGTATGGCGCGATTTTATGGAAGCCCATACGAAGGTCTAGAGAAGGTCCAACCCACTCCAGAGCATCAATTGTGCGACGCTCAAGCGCTGTGTAAAGTTCGCCAGAAGCAATGTTTGTTGGTTTAGCACCTAACTTAGCCATCACTTCCCCAGCAAACCCAGGAATACGCATCTTCAGACCTTGAAGGTCTTCAAGAGAGTTGATTTCTTTTTGGAACCAGCCACCCATTTGGTTACCAGTGTTACCACCTGGGAAAGACAATAGGCCAAATGGTTTGTAGACTTTTTGCATTAGGTCCATACCGCCACCGTAGTAGAACCAGCCATACTGCTCAGGTGCTGTCATACCGAAAGGCATTGTGGTGAAGTATAGAGTGTTTGGAACCTTGCCTTTCCAGTAATAAGATGCGGAGTGACCCATATCATATTGACCAGAACGAACCATATCAAAAACACCAAATGGTGATTTATGTTTGTTAGCAGAGTCGATTGTGATTTTTAAACGACCGTTAGACATTTCCTCTGCAATGCGAGCCATATTACGTGGTGCATCACCAAAAATAGGGAAATTAGAAGACCAAGTTTCGGCCATCTTCAACTTGTATACACGATCTGCAGAAAATGCAGGTAAAGAGAAAGCACTGATTGTTACTGCTGCGGCAGCAACGAGAGAAGTAATCTTTAAGGATTTCATTGTTTTTATCATCCTGCTATCAAGTTAAGAAGTGTTTTTACACCTTACAGCATAATAGCAGTTGGCAAATAAAGCAGAGTAAATTCCTATTTATTTGCTTTAGCAATGCTAAAGATGGCTTCACTTCGATTATTTTTGTTGAACAGTTAAAGCAAGACTAATAATCCCTTGAATAAAAAGTGCAAACAATTCGTACGAATACCGAAAACGCTTGGAAAACTACGCACAAAACTACGTATTAATACCTACTAATTAATAGTTCAGCTAACAGACACACAACGACTTAGTCGGACAGGCACCCCCACTTCTTAATATAGGAAGACAAACGGGAGCCTAAAGCCACCAAAAGGCAGCCACTAAGACGTAGCAACGGATTCGAGCTAGTAACCATGCTCAGTTACAGTAATTATGCCTGTCCATCCAATCAATGATTTTTATGCTACTCCTGTAGTTCATTTTGGAACTCTTCGAGATAACCAACTTTTTCTAAGAGTTCATTCGCCTGTTGCGATAGGCCTATTATTTTTCTATTAATTAGCGAATTAATTGCACCACGAAGTGCATCTAAGTTCATTACATCGCACGATTCAACTTGCCTTCTAAGGTCAACTAACTGAAAACCAAAAGATTGCGCCTGTTTAATCATCATAATCATTTTAAGGTCCTCATCACTAAACACCCTGTATCTTCCGTTTTTAGTGTTAGGTTCAAGAAGCCCTACCTTTATATATTTCTGTATCACTCTATCTGAGATACCTGCTAGCTTAGACACTTCTCCGATAAACATAGTCTCCTCCAAAAAGCATAGGTAAATTCATGCTCAACCTTATTACGCCGCCTTTATAATACTTTTCTTATCAAGTCGTCTGCGCCGATTATGAGCAAGACAATATTGATTAACAGAAGCCTCTTGCCCGACAATATTTTTAGTATTTTTTTCAAAACTATTTGCTAATAGTAACCAACACTCCGTTGTCACATTAATTCGCTGCAATATGGGTTGTGCTGACATATCTATAACGCCTTTTTTATTAACGCAAATAGCTTTTCCAGTTATGTCTACAAGCGTAAGGTAATCCTGCAAGGCAAATGGCAAACCTATTTGATGAGCTTGCTCTAAGTGACTTAAGAAAGGAAATAGACATACAGGCTGGTTGCCTTTTTCAGCGCTAATGACTCGTTGCTTAAAACTTGTGAAATTTGATTTTTCAGGTAATTCACTCTCTTTAACTCTCAATGGGTTTAAATCCACATAAGCCATACATGCCATCAGTGCAGACTCGTCTAATAAAGCCTGAGATTTGAACCTTCCTTCCCAGAAATGCCCGGTACAGTCGTCTTCTGTATTAGCCCAACGAGCAATCGGCTCGTTCAACTCTTTCATAAACCAGCTGATACTCGCTAATCGATTTCGGTATGTTTCCGCTAGAGTTTCTAACAAGCGTTTTTCTCCGCTATCTAAAGGCTCGCCACGTAAGAATTTCTGAGTAATGCACGTTCCTTTATGCAGCCGATGCCATCTCATTATTACTTCCATTAACGAGCAATGCTCAGCTTCAATAGAATTTATATGAAGAACGACATGAATATGATTTTGCATGACGGCATAAGCACAAATATCAATTGAGAACACTTTAGAAAGAAACCAAAGCCTCTTTTCTACCCATTCTCTTCTATGCTCATAACTTACTCCGCTAGCGTGATCTTCTCCGCAAAGATAAGCCCTTCTTACGCAACGAGAAATACAGTGGTAATAAGGGGTATCTTCAAGACAAATTTGTTGGTTTCTAGCAGTAGGCATGGTGGTAATACTCCTCTTCCCTGAGAAAATATTTTTTAATTATAGCTAAGAAACAGCAAAGCGTTATCCACGATGAAATTAAATATGCCTGTCCTGACTAGACTATGTGCCTGTCCAAGTTATGTGCCTGTCCAAGTTATGTGCCTGTCCAAGTTATGTGTTCCTAGTTAGGAGTTCGCAGAGGTGCCTGTCCTGGTTGGAAGGTAGAGGGTGCAGTGAAGCACCCTTGGGGTAGTTAGGATTGGAATAGGAAGTTTTTAATTAGATCTTTGCCACCCTCTGTTGCGAAGGACTCAGGATGAAATTGGATACCTTGAATGGGGTATTGCTTATGGCGAACACCCATGATTTCGAACTCCCCACCTTGCTGAATCAAGCTATGGTTGTTGAAGTTCTTTTCTTGTAAACCACCCACTGCAGCGGTGACTTCTAGTTCATCAGGAAAACTCTCTGCTTGCGCAATAAGAGAGTGATATCGCATGACTTCTAGTTGATCTGGAATATCATGAAAGATGCCTTGCCCATTATGGGATATAGGGCTGGTTTTACCATGCATAGGCAAGGGAGCTTTTACAACTTTGCCGCCAAAAACATGACAAATCCCCTGCATGCCAAGACACACCCCCATTAATGGCGTCGTTTTTCCAAATTCAAGAATAACGTCTGCACATACCCCGAAGTAAGATTTATCATCAGGCGATCCAGGTCCAGGTGAAATGATGATTCGGTCAGGGGAGGCTTTTCGAATATCTTCTAATGTAACCTCGTCATTACGTTTTACAATTACCTCGAATTCACTAAGCGAACCTTTGCTCGCTTCGGACTCTAATACTTCGCCAATAAATTGGTACAAGTTGTAAGTAAAAGAGTCATAATTATCGATAATATATACTTTCATACTGTGTCTCTTACTTGTCTTGATCTACTGAAGGGGCGAAGCTGTCAAGCACTCGCTTTGTACCTGCAAATTTACGCTGAATTTCTTCATACTCATCTTCAGCATTTGAATCATATACATTACCACCACAGGTTTGCACATAGGCTCTTTGACCTTTAGCAAATACAGTACGTATAGGAATAGCAAACATGCAATCACCGTTAAAAGAAAACTGCCCTACTGCTCCGCCATAAGGTCCGCGGCCATCACTTTCTAGGTTATCAATGATTTTCATGGCTTCTATTTTTGGCGCTCCAGTTAAGGTACCCGCAGGGAAATTACTGGCTAATGCGGAGAACATGTCATGTTTTTCAGACATAATGCCGACAATTTCACTAGAAATGTGCTGAACGTGACTAAAGCGTTTGATATCCATTAGGCTACGAACTTTCACTGTCCCGAAGCGAGCAACACGACCAATATCATTTCGATGTAGGTCGACAATCATATTGTGCTCTGCTATTTCTTTTGGATCATTTAATAACGCCCGTGCTAATGCTGTATCTTCAGTTTCATTAGCTCCTCGCTTTGCCGTTCCCGCAAGAGGAAATGTCTCCATTTCTCCTTGGCGCACTCTAAACAAAAGCTCAGGGCTCGCACCAATAACTTTTTGGTCACCAAATTTGATGTAATACATCTGTGGAGAGGGGTTCACTTCTCGCAGTTGTTCGTAGAGGTTTACGGTATCGCCTTCTAAGTCGAACCATTTTTTGAAACCGACTTCACATTGGAAGATTTTGCCATCGATGATATCTTGCTTAACGTTAGCAACTGCTTGGGCGTGGTCTTGCTTAGTCATAGATTCACCAGCAGGGCGAACAACAAGAGAGCCATTTTCGGGCGTATTCTCTGACATTAACTGGTTAACAAGATCAACTCGATTATCATCATAGTAAAAGTAAAATACTTCCCCTGTCATTTTGTCTAAGATCAAGCCATCTTTAAACAAACCAAAGCGAAAAGCGTCAAACATTTCACTTGCTTGCAAGTCTAAACTGGGCTCGAAGTAGTTCATACTATCGTAACCAATATAACCCGTTAACCCTCCCGCAAACCCTCTGGATAGAATATTTTGAGGGACAATATCACGCAATAAGTAGTAAGGGTTATCAGACTCATAGACTTCTGTACTGCCGTCTCTTTCTTGAATATACAGCTTCTTGCCCTCTGCCCAGATCAGTTTTTCGGGGTCAAAACCAATAATGGAATGACGCGAAATAAAACTTTCTTCGCCTAAGGACTCCAGCATAAAACACTGGTCAAATTGCTTTTCAATTTTCTTAAATAATTCAAAAAAATCGCAGTCAGAACTGATCGTGATGTATTTAGGTTTTCGCGGCAGCTCAATGCGAACCGGCTTTTTATTTGTTGTCATGCTTGTGCCATTTCCTTAAATGCTCTCGAGCCGCGGGTCACAGTGGCGATACCCACACCCAGTTGCTTGGCAATTTCTCTTTGGGGTAAACCTTTTTCTAGAAGAGCAAAAATTTCTAATCTGTGTTGTAACTCACTTAATTCATTTGGGGTCAGCAGGGCTGTCAAACGCTTTTCAAGGTCGTTGTCATCTGCCGAGGCTTTTAAGAACTGAATAAGGTCTTTCATGTGTCTCACTCTGATTACACTGTTACTTCTGCACTTACGTACTAGTACAGATATCTAAAAGTACAATAATTGAAAAAGACAAATACCGCAACACCGCTTTACATTAAAGTTTACCCTATAAGAATTTTTTGCTAGATCCATGTAACAAATTACATAATTTGGCGTCTAACGTTGAGTTCAATTATTTTGGAGATCTTTAATGGGCATTTTAATGGCCGTACTTATGGTGGTTATATTGCTACTTTCGGTGCCTAGCCCTCTTCGAGGCTGGGTCAGAAAATGGCAAGGAATCTTAGCTGCTGCGGCTTTTTTAGGAGGCGTTTGGAATTTTTTTTGGTATGGGGCTCAGCATATTGGCGAACTATGGGGGAATGCTTCTTTGGTTTCAGGATTGCTCATGATGCTTACAAGCCTTCCTCTGCTAAAAACAGAGCTTCTGCCTTCTTTCCTGCAAAAGCTCACTAGCAAGGCTCAACATAAAACTCGATGCTTCCCACAAGGGCTTTACGAATTATGTTTAGTCATTCTGTTTGTATTCTTCTGCCTGTACACCTATAACCTACTAAAGCTAAATATGGTGCATTAATACCATTAAGAAAGGACCCTGCTTGTAGTTGCTAGGGTCCTTCAATTAGAGCTATAGCTTAAATTGGCTAACAAGTCCCTTCATATGTTCTGCGTGGTTTTCTAATTCCAAGCTTGTTTCATTTGTACTTGTCGCCCCAGATGCAGTTTGGCTTGCAATTGTAGTAATGTTATTAACATTTGCATTAATACTGTCAGTAACACTTCTTTGTTGTTCAGCAGCACTAGAAACTTGAATAATTAGGTCATTCAGCTCCTCAATGTTGTCGAGAATCTCTTTAAGCTTCTGATTCGCCTCATTCGTTCTTAATTCCGACTCTATAGCCTTTTCACTGCCCTGCTTCATAGCGTTTACAGCTTCTATGGCACTGGCTTGCAACCTCTCAATTTTTTCTTGTATGGCTGACGTTGAGTCCTGCGTCCGTTTGGCAAGTGAGCGAACCTCATCAGCCACTACGGCAAAACCACGGCCTTGCTCTCCAGCCCGAGCAGCCTCTATTGCAGCATTCAACGCCAGCAAATTCGTTTGCTCGGCAATTTCGCGAATTACATCCATAACTGTTTGTATCTCTTGGCTATCCTGACTCACTCGATCTATCACCTGTCCCGAATATTTCACATTTTCAGATAAGGCAGCCATTGATAAATTTGATAGATGTAACACTTCTTGACCTTGCGCCGCGTTCCCTCTCATATTATTTGTTGATTGTGCAGAAGTGATTGTGTTATCCGCTACATTTTGGGCTGTTGCACTTAATTCAGTCAAAGCTGAAGCAAGCTGAATAACATCGCCCTGCTGCTGGCTTGCACCTTGCAAAGTTTCAGAAGAAATCTTAGCAGACTGCTCTGCAAGTTTAGAAATATGCTCACTTGAGATAACCACTTGCTTTAAAAGTGGCTGAATCTGATCTAGAAACTGATTACATGCATGACTTAATTGACCAATTTCATCAGTAGAATAGTGCTCTATTCTTTCCCGAAAATTACCGTCAGCAACTCGCTTCATAAAGTTCGTAAGCACCACAACTGGTTTAGAGATTTTTCCAGAAAACCACCAAATTAAGGTAATAGATAAAGCAGTTATCAACAAGCCTGCTACTATAATCCATATACCCTGAGAGAACTGCTTCTCATTAGTTGACTGATTTAAAGCTATAAAGTCAGCCATCACAATTTTCTTTGGTACACTCACCCAAAGACCCCAGCTATCTAACCCCTTACCAATTTTTATGCTATTAACTGCGCTAATAGTTGGGCTTTCGTCATCAGATAACAATTCGAATGAACTATTCTCCATTGAAGACACAATACGATCTGTGTGCTCATTGAGAATGTCTTTAATATTGTCACCAGAATGAACTCCTTTACTATCAGATACAACTGTCCCATTTCGGCTAATAATGAAGACTTGACTTTGCCCATTGTAAAGCGCCTTACTCAAGTCCTGAGCAACACTCTCAAAGCTTTTTAAAGAAATATCTACCCCTGCAATACCCAAGAATCTACCACTATCTAGAATGGGACTGACGATAGAGGTCATCATTGTATCGACCCCATTAACGGGGTAAGAATAAGGATCCAGCAAACAACTTTGCTTAGAGAATCGAGTGCATGAATAATAACTTTCGTTATCATAACCGAGCAAAGCTTCAATTTTAGGTGCTCCGTTGGTCGACAAAGTCCAATATGGCACTAACCTACCGGTATGGTCATAACCTTCAGTTACTTGGTTTTTATAGTGCCTGTCCTCGTTATCGAGAGCGTTTGGCTCCCATGCTGTATACACACCAATTACATTTGGAGTTGAGACAATTGTGTCTTTAAGAATGGTATTAATATTATGCCTAAGGACGTTCACCGTTCCTTGGGATTCAGCGCTTTTTTTTAAACTAGCAAAAGTCCGAGCTTGCTCTTGAGTCATAAGTAATGCTTGCTGCATTAAATTACTGATGTGCTGAGCACTATTTTCTAAATGTCCCTCTAATTGCTTTTTAAAGAGCTCATCCACCAACTTTTGCGTACTGTGCTGTACACTATTATGTAATTGCTTATTTGATATAAAAGAAAATGACGATAAACACAAAATAGCGACTAAAGTAGTCAGCCCTGTAACTAAAGCAATTTTCATTTGAATGGACTTCATTAACCAACGCTCCTGTATAGTTAAAGAGAATAGTGGAGTTGTTACATTGGCTAAATAGCGAAAACCCACTGTGTAATTTTTTGTAAGTTCGCAATTTTAATGAAATCTAACTCATTGTTCCATATGAAGTAGATGATTTTTCTTAAAATCTTTTATATATGCTATTCATCGATAATTCCCACGCTCAAAGCAAAACGCAATAAAAAGCCCCTCGCAGAGATTAGTCCGGGAGGGGCTTAAGGATTGGCGCAATCGATCTAATCTAGATTTTCAGGACCAAAAGAGAAAGGTAGCAACTCATTCATAGTTAATGATTTACGCACTCCCTGAGGACCGCAGATGTGTATTTGCGTTTCTGCTACAGCAAATTCGCGAATTCGCTGGCGGCAACCACCGCAAGGAGTAACGAGCTGATCGCCCTTACCCATTACATATATGTCCTTTATCTGTTTTTCGCCAGCCATGACCATAGCTGCAATAGCGCCCGCTTCCGCACAAGTACCTTCTGGGTAGGAAGCATTCTCTACATTACAACCAGAGAATACTTTCCCTGCCGTTGTTTCAATAGCCGCTCCCACAGAAAACTTAGAATAAGGAGCATACGCTTTGTCCATTGCATCTTCAGCTAGCTGAAGCAGTGTCTCATTGTTGTTTCTCATACTAAGCTCGCTCTTTCACATAAGGGCGGCCTACGGCTTTTGGCCCAACCGCTTTACCAATAAAGCCAGCGAGTAAAAGCACGGTTAGAACGTACGGAAGCACTTCGATAGCCTGAACTGGCACTTCGCCAATACCAGGTAAAACAACCCCTTGTAAGCGAACAGCAACCGCATCTAAGAAACCAAATAACAAACAAGCAAACAAAACAGGAACGGGACGCCATTTACCAAAGATTAACGCCGCCAAGGCCATGTAACCTTTACCAGCACTCATATCTTTTAAGAAACCGGCATTATGGGCGGTAGACAGATAAGCTCCCGCTAAACCACACAAAACACCACAAATGATCATGGCACGATAACGGACGAGAGCCACGGAAATACCCGCTGTATCGACTGCATGTGGGTTTTCGCCAGTAGCACGTAAACGCAAACCAAAGCGAGTTTTATACACCACCCAATAAGTTGCTGGCACCATCAGAAAAGCTAAGTAAACCAGAATGTTGTGACCACTTAACAGCTCTGAATAAATCAGACCAATAACAGGAACATCCGCTAATGCATCGGCAAACGGAAAGGTAATAGAAGTAAAGCGAGCATCACCTGCTAAGGTAGGTGTTTGCCCACCCAAACCAAACCAGTCAAGCCCTAAGGTCACCGTTAAACCCGCAACGACGGTATTAATAGCCACCCCCGATACAATATGGTCACCTCGGTGCGTAATACACGCAAAGCCATGAATCAATGCTAGGAATATAGACGCTAAAATACCAAAGCCTAAGCCAACCCAAGCAGACCCATAAACGGCTGCCCCTGCAGCAGCGGCAAAAGCACTGCCTAATATTTTACCTTCTAAGCCAATATCGACGATACCAGAACGCTCAGCATACAAGCCCGCTAAAGCCGCTAATAATAATGGGGTTGCCACACGCATTGTGGCATCTAAAATCAGTATGAGTGTCTCAAACATATCTTTCTCCTAGGCCACTGATCTACGAATAAAAAAGCCTTCGATACGGTCTTTAAACATATGCTCAAGTGCCCCTGAGAAAAGAATAACTAGACCCTGAATAACAACCACGATTTCAGGTGTGATGCTTGGCAGCTCAAACGCCAGTTCTGCACCACCTTGATACAA
Source organism: Marinomonas epiphytica (assembly GCF_054780655.1). Classification (NCBI taxonomy): domain Bacteria; kingdom Pseudomonadati; phylum Pseudomonadota; class Gammaproteobacteria; order Oceanospirillales; family Oceanospirillaceae; genus Marinomonas; species Marinomonas epiphytica. The sequence goes on along the minus strand of NZ_BAAGVX010000038.1, from coordinate 358,115 downwards.
GGCACCGAATAAAACAGACGCCATGATAATACCAATTGGGTGGTTACGCCCCATTAAAGATACCGCGATACCAGCAAAACCATAGCCAGCCGTAAAGTTCAGTAATAGATTGTGATTAACGCCCATAATTTCGTTGATACCCACAAAACCCGCTAAGCCACCTGAAATCAACATTACCCATATAGTAACGCGAACGGTATTGATGCCAGCGTACTTGGCAGCAGTCGGGTTAGTACCCAATGTGCGTAGCTGATAGCCCCAGCGAGTATGCCAAATGAGTCCCCACACTAATACACAGCAAATAAGCGCCCAAATAAAGGCCATATTCAAAGGAGAATCACCAATATCAATGCCGAGTGGAGATAACAACTCATGCAGGTAAGGTAGCCACGCGTTTTCATCGAAAGTACGACTATTAGGCGCCATACGGCCATCTTCTTTTAGCCAGTTAACCATTAGATAAACCATCAAAGACGATGCAATGAAGTTGAACATAATGGTTGTAATAACAATGTGGCTACCACGCTTAGCTTGCAGATACGCCGGAATATAAGCCCATGCAGCACCAAATGCCGCGGCGCCAATAATAGCGAGAGGCACTATCACTATGAAAGGTAGGGTGTGGTCAAATGCCAAGCAGACCAGTCCAACACCCAAGCCCCCAATGTAAGCCTGACCTTCACCACCGATATTAAACAAGCCAGCTTTAAATGCCACAGACACAGCTAAGCCAGTAAAAATAAAGTTGGTTGCGTAATAAAGGGTATAGCCCACACCTTCATCGTAGCCAAAGGCACCGTAAATTAGATAACCGGCCGCTTCAATTGGATTCTCGCCGATGGCTAAAATCACAAGGCCAGAGACGATAAAAGCTAACACTATGTTAATAAAAGGAATTAACGCAACATTAACCCATACAGGCACTTTCGGTTGACTCATGCCGTCTCTCCTTCTTCGTTATAGGCATTCGCCATCATTAAACCGAGAGTACGCTCATTTGCCTCTTTCGCATCTAGCTCACCCACAACAGCCCCATCAAACATCACTAAGATGCGGTCACTTAATGCCATGATTTCATCCAATTCTACCGACACAAGCAAAATCGCTTTACCTGAGTCTCTAAGTTTCACAATTTGTTCGTGTATATTTTCAATGGCGCCAATATCAACACCACGTGTTGGCTGGCCAATCAGTAGAACATCAGGGTTTTGCTCTACTTCACGAGCGATAACGATCTTCTGCTGGTTACCACCGGAGAAGTTTGCGGTCTTCAAATGTGGATTTGGCGGACGCACATCCCAATCCGCCATACGCTCTTTACACTCGTCCAACATTACTGAGCGATTCATGAGAACCTTACCGTTATAGTCGGATGAGTTATGATAACCAAGTACCGCAGCCTCATAGGCTTCGAAGCCGGTCACTAGCCCCATTTTATGGCGATCTTCTGGCACGTGAGCCATTTTAAGCTCTCGCATTTGTGCCGCATTTTTAGGATTCTGAGCATTGATCGTTTGCCCTGAGAAAGTAATCTCCCCCTCGCTCATCGTCTCAATGCCAGATAACACATTTAACAGCTCGCTTTGCCCATTGCCAGACACGCCCGCAATACCTAAGATTTCACCGGCTTTGAGCTGCAAGGAAACCTCTTTCAAGCGTTTTACACCTTGGCCATCAAAAAGGCTCAAGTCTTTTGCATTCAATAATACTTGAGCTGGTGTTGCCTCTTCTTTGTTCACAACTAGACGGACTTTTTTGCCCACCATAAGCTCAGCCAGCTCATCCGTAGAGGTTTCTGAGGTCTTTCTGTCTGCCACCATCTGCCCTTGGCGCATCACGGATATATTATCAGTGGAAGCCATAATTTCACGCAGCTTGTGGGTGATTAACAGAACCGTCACACCCTGCTCTTTTAAAGCTTTTAAGATACGGAAAAGGTGATCAGCTTCTTGTGGCGTTAACACTCCTGTCGGTTCATCTAGAATTAAAACCCGGGCACCGCGATACAATGCTTTAAGGATCTCCACTCGTTGCTGTAGGCCGACAGGCAACTCTTCCACAACGGCATCCACATCTATGTCTAAACTGTATTCTTGGGCTAAACGCTGCAGCTCTACACGCGCAGCCTCCATTCCTTCTTTTAGTAACGACCCACCTTCCGCACCTAGCACAACATTTTCTAGCACAGTGAAGTTGTCAACCAACATAAAGTGCTGGTGAACCATGCCAATACCGGCGTTAATAGCGTCCTGAGAGTTGCGGATATTAACCCGCTTACCATCAACCTCAATGTAACCTGAGTCGGCTTCATAAAAGCCATAAATTATACTCATTAAGGTCGATTTACCTGCTCCGTTTTCACCAATGATACCGTGTATTGTGCCCGCAGGGATTTGTAAGCAAATATCTTTATTAGCTTGAACGGCTCCAAAGCGTTTGCTTATATCGCGCAATTCTATTGCGTAGGGGATGTTATTCGTCATATTTAAATTCGTCTGCTTTAAATTAAGCTGCACCAAAACAAGGTGACAGAGTCAAAATTGTTAATAGCGGTTGCAAGCTTATATTTAGAGCATCTAAAAACTAGATGCTTATAAACAAAAAAGCAGTTGCCCACTAAGTAAGTGAGCAACTGCTTATCATACGATTAGTATGAGCAGGTACTGTCTGCCATGTAATCGTGTACTTTAATTTCACCGCTAATAATTTTAGCTGTGATTTCATCCATTTTGGCTTTCATTTCTGGAGTAATCAGATTCTTGTTATTGTCATCAAGAGCCCAATCAATCCCTTTTTCGGCTAGACCAAGTACTGTAAAACCAGCTTTCCATTGACCTGCTTCCGCTTCGCTGTAGGCGTTATATGCTGCTTGGTCGACTCGTTTCACCATAGAAGACAGCATTGTGCCTGGTTGCAAGTGGTTTTGGTTTGAATCTACACCAATAGCAAATTTACCTTCGTCTTTCGCTGCTTGGTATACACCGATACCGGTACCACCAGCTGCTGCAAAGACGACATCAGCGCCTTGTGAGAATTGGCTTTTCGCTAGCTCAGAACCCTTAGTTGGGTCATTGAAGGCTGCACCAGTCGAACCTGTCATATTCTGAATTACTTTAGCATTTGGCGTGATGTACTTAGCGCCTTGCTCGTAACCACAGCCAAACTTACGGATAAGAGGAATGTCCATCCCCCCCACAAAACCGACTGTATCAGTTTGCGATGCCATAGCAGCCAATGCACCAACTAAGAACGAACCTTCATGTTCTTTAAATACGATAGACTGAACATTAGGTAAGTCGATAACACCATCAATAATGCTGAAATGAATTTCAGGAAAGTCTTTCGCTACTTTTTCTACAGCTGACGTCATTGAGAAACCTACGGCAACAATCGGAGAGTAACCACGTTTCGCTAAGCGACGTAGTCCTTGCTCTACCTGCGCCTCATTCTTAGGTTCAAATTCACGAACTTGGATGCTGGTATCAGCGGTATAACGCTGTACACCATTAAACACGCCCTCGTTAAAGGATTTATCAAACTTACCTGCCTGATCATAAACTACTGCAGGCTTTGTGTTAGCCGCGTGAGCTACAGTTGTAGAGATGGCAAGCGCTGTTACAGACGCCAAAAAGACAGCTTTCATTCCAATTCCTCTTTTCTTTTTTAATTATAGTTAGACAGTTTACCTGTCCATACGGTCAAAAAATATACCTATTCGTGCAATACAGCAATGCGAAATTCAAAATTAATCCATTATTTTAGTGCATTTAACATAAAAAACAGATCAAATTTTCATCTTTTTCCGGTTTAAATTGCCTAAAAGAGCTGAAAAAGCCCCTTCGTATTTCAACCAGCAAATCTTGTGCCGCATAAAACGTACAGTCCTTTTAAATAAGCCCGTTCACAAGTCTCTATGTTTGGCAGTTTGCACAGAACACTGTGCTACGCTGACCTAAACGTATTTCTTTTAATGTCCTGCCACACGAAACACATGCTTGCTCGGCACGGCCATAAACGCAAAGCTGTTGTTTAAAGTAGCCCGGTTTACCGTCACCGCCGACAAAGTCTTTTAACGTTGTCCCGCCCTGTTCTATCGCTTGGGCAAGAACTTGCTTAATACTATCAACTAGCCTACTCAACCTTGCTTTACTGATACTACCTGCCATTCTAGTAGGACGGATACCAGCCATAAACAAAGCCTCATTGGCATATATGTTACCAACCCCTACCACGACCTTGCTGTCCATAATGAAAGTTTTTATAGGTACTTTACGACCTTTGGCTCTTTGATAAAGTTGTTCTGCAGTAAAATCGTCCGATAACGGTTCAGGCCCTAAGCTTACCAATAGCTCATGATTCAACCAGTCCTGCTGAGTCCATAAAATGGCCCCAAACCGCCTTGGGTCGGTATATCTGAGCCATAATTCACCAGACAAACAGATATCAACATGATCATGAAACATTGGCGGGGTCTCACTATCCACCAGATACAAGCTTCCTGACATACCTAAATGGATAATCATCGTGCCAGCTGGCGTATGTATACCAATGTACTTACCACGCCTAGTTAAGTGGAGAATTTCCTGACCTTGTATTTGCTCAGCTAGACCTGTCGTTATGGGCCAACGTAATTTAGGTTGACGTATAGCTACACGCTCTACTACCTTACCGACAATATGAGGTTCAATACCTTTCAGTGTCGTTTCTACTTCTGGTAACTCGGGCACAGTTTACCTCACCAAATAATCGCAAATGACTATGACAAGTTAACGCTTTTATATGTTCTTTCACAGCTAGTCATAAACTTCAGATACAAAAAAACCGACTGCAAGAGTCGGTTCTGTTTGCAGAAGCAAAAATTATTTAATTTTTGCTTCTTTGTACATAACGTGCTTACGTACAACAGGGTCAAACTTTTTCATTTCAAGCTTGTCTGGAGTATTTCGCTTGTTCTTGTCAGTTGTGTAAAAATGACCAGTACCAGCAGAAGATACCATGCGAATTAAATCGCGAGCGCCTTTAGAAGCCATAATTCAGTTCCTTATACTTTTTCGCCGTTAGCACGCATGTCAGCAAGAACTGCATCGATGCCTTTTTTATCGATAATACGCATACCTTTTGAAGATACACGGATACGAACGTAACGGTTTTCACTGTCTACCCAAAAACGGTGCCAGTGAAGGTTAGGAAGAAAACGGCGCTTTGTGCGACGCTTTGAGTGAGAAACGTTGTTACCTGTAACAGGACGCTTCCCAGTAACTTGACATACGCGAGACATATTAAATACCTTTTGCTATCCAGAAATTGTTGGAAGTGCGCTTCACTTCCTCAGGCGGAGCATGAATCCGAATGATTCAAATAAATCCCATACCGAGGATATAGCGGCGCGCATTCTCCCATAAGCCGACTGAATGAGCAAACTTTTTGTTAATTTTTTGATCAACTGACTCTTATTTTAAAGAAACTCCTGTATAGCGATCATCCAAAAAATGTTTTCCTCTCCTTACCAAAACATTTATCTATCAGTTTTTTGAGCCTTCTGTTGGTAGCCTGGATGCGGTAATAATAAGGCGTGGCGCTCACATCGATCTGTTTAATCGCGTCAAGTTCTTCAGCCTTTGTTCTATTCTCCAAACGTGATTCAATAAAAAAGACTTCAGCAATTCGGTTCCAATTGTCCTTGTTTCCCCAGTAATGAATAACTTCAGCAGCCGCTTCTCGCAAGCCACCAGTACGATAAAAGGCCATTGAAAAAGCTAACTGCTCCAGAAAGGTTTTATCTGCTGCTGTCTCACACAGCGCATCACACAATTCGATGGCATCAGCTAAAACTGTTGAGGCTCTTTCAGCAGGCGCTGCAATTACGCCGGCATTGTACATTTGAGTTGTTCCATCAAATTGATAGTTTTGGGATGCGAACCCCTGCAAGGCTCGAGTCAGTTTTTTATCTTTGCTGGATGGGGAGTCAGCAATGACTTTCTCCGCTTTGTGCATAAAAAACTGATTATTTTCCAAACCCTTGAAAATATTCGTTAATGGCTTGCCGATGACTACATCAGAATCAAAATAGAGAACATGGTCATTTGGATAAATGTTAGCAACATGCTCGATGGCCTTCATTTTTATACGCCACATAAAATCATGTCTCCCCCTCCAAGCCTGCATTTGATCCGCAGTTAAAGGAAGAATGTTCACTTCATCTTTTAAGGTCGCAAATCTATCTACTCTATCCGTAAGAAGCGTTACGGTATAGCCTTCCTCGCCCCACATTTGAATCGAGCGTAATGCAAAGTGTATCTGGGTATAAAGATCCAATCGAGGCCCAAATGCTAAAAATATAATTTGTGTATTTTTCATAACTATCAGAGCTCTTTTATCCAGAGTTTTATAAAGAGTAATCTCCCCTATTTGCAATTAATACCACACCCGCACTGTTTTCGCACATTTTCGCCCACCCTATGAGTTACACACAACCACGCTCTGCAAGCGAAACGGGCTCTCCTTCTCCCACTACAAAGTGGTCCAGTAAACGAATATCCACCAGTTGTAATGCCGACTTAATTCTTTCCGTAATGGCGATGTCCGCCTGACTTGGCTCAGCCACCCCCGAGGGGTGGTTATGAGCTAAAATAACCGCCGCCGCATTATGCTTTAATGCGGCCTTAACCACCTCTCGCGGATACACTGCAGCACTATCGATCGTACCAAAGAACAGCTCTTGGTATTGAATGAGCCTATGTTGCGAATCCAAAAACAGCACAGCAAACGTTTCTCGTTGCACATGCCTAAGCTGAGAAGCTAAATACTGTCGAACTAGGTCTGCGCTCGCAAAGATAGTGTCTCTTTGCAGTTGTTCCAATAAGTGACGTTTTGACATTTCCATCACGGCTTGTAATTGAGTGTATTTAGCATCCCCCAAGCCATACCCTTGGCAAAATTCTTCACGACTGGCAGAAAGTAGGGAACGCAACCCGCCAAATTCGGTCAATAAAAGCCGGGCAAGTTCTACGGCGCTAAACCCTTGGCTCCCAGTACGCAGAAAAATAGCCAACAACTCTGCGTCTGTTAACGCTGAGGGGCCAAGATTGATGAGTTTTTCCCGAGGCCTATCTTGTTCAGGCCAATGCTTGATGCTCATGATCTACTCCTTGATCCATGGTAGTCTTGCATTAACTGTTAACTATTTTGCGGTACGGATAGCCTGGAGTAAGTAATGTTTTGTTGTCCTTATACAAAACCTCCAGTGCCTTTTCGCCCTAACCCATTTAACGAGACGCGGTTTATGTCAGATTTAGCAAACAAAAAAATCCTGCTTGGGATTACTGGCGGTATTGCTGCCTATAAAAGCATAGAAGTCATCCGCCTACTGACCAAAGCTGGCGCACAGGTCCAGGTTGTAATTACACAAGGTGCCAAAGCATTCGTTACTGAAATGACTTTACAAGCCATTTCAGGCAATCCAGTGAGAAGCACCATTCTTGACCCTAATGCTGAAGCTGGAATGGGGCATATAGAATTAGCGAAATGGGCCGATCTGATTGTTATCGCGCCTGCCTCTGCTGATTTTATCGCCCGTTACAGCCATGGAATGGCAGACGATCTGTTAAGTACCTTATGCTTAGCAACCGAAGCGCCAGTACTCATTGCCCCAGCAATGAATCAAGCCATGTGGAAACACCCAGCAACCCAGCACAATCTATCTACCCTGTTAGCCCGACAAGTGCTCACAGTCGGCCCAGCAGCGGGAGCTCAAGCCTGTGGCGATATAGGCTTCGGGCGCATGAGCGAACCTGCTGAAATATTCATGGCGATACAAGAACACTTTTCTGCTTCTTTAACGACGCAAGACTTACAAGGCCAACACTGGGTTATTACCGCGGGCCCTACGATGGAAGCAATTGACCCAGTTCGATACATTAGCAATCACAGCTCTGGAAAAATGGGTTATGCCTTAGCAGAATCTGCATTAAAGCGAGGCGCTCGTGTCTCTCTTGTTAGCGGCCCAGTCACCATCACACCGCCCGCAGGAGTGAACTACTACCCTATAAAAAGCGCAGATGACATGCTCGCCACCTGCCAACAAATCATGCAAGAACAAACCGACGTGTATATTGGTGCAGCTGCGGTTGCAGACTTTAAAATGCTGCAGGCCTGTGATCAAAAAATGAAAAAACAAACCGACAGTGACGAGCTGCAGCTAACCCTAGTGAAAAACCCTGATGTTATTGCGACTCTCGCTAAACAAAAACTCGCAACGACCCTAGTTGGCTTCGCCGCCGAGACCCAGAATGTCATTGCTTATGCGAAAGACAAGCTTGAAAGGAAGGGTTTAGATATAATCATTGCCAACGATGTGTCGAGAGCCGATATCGGTTTTAATCACAACGAGAACCAAGTTACCGTGATTACAAAAAGCGACACTTGGTCACCAGCTAAAGCCGCCAAAAGTGAACTTGCTGATCAATTGGTGGATTATATTATTCAACACACTTGTACGAGACCAGCATGAAACAAGCCATTCAACTCAAAGTTTTAAGCGACAAAATTGGTAAAGACATTCCGTTGCCAACCTATGCAACAGAAGGTTCTGCAGGGCTAGATTTAAGAGCCTGCTTAGACCAAGCAATTACCTTAGCTCCTGGCGCAACTACTTTATTGCCCACGGGACTGGCCATTTACATTCAGGACCCTAGTTTAGCCGCCACTATTTTGCCTCGTTCTGGCTTGGGTCATAAGCACGGCATCGTCCTTGGTAATCTTGTTGGCTTAATCGACTCTGACTACCAAGGCGAACTGATGGTTTCATGTTGGAACAGAGGAAACACCGAATTCATCATTGAACCCGGTGAGCGCATTGCTCAGTTAGTTTTATTACCTGTAGTGCAAGCCGAATTTGATATTGTTAATGAGTTTGCTTCTTCCGAACGTGGCGAAGGTGGCTTCGGCCATACAGGAACCAAGTAAAATTAAGGCCCAAATGGTGATTTTATTTCACCTTTTGGGCCAATTATTTTAGATTCTTTCACCCTTCTTTTAGAATTTCGATTTTTTTTAGGATTTCTCTCCAAAAGTCTGTAATTTTCATACAAAAATCAGTAGTTTCTACCCGCATATAAAGCTATTATTTTACCCCTTAGTGGTTGCTCACATACATGGCTAACCAGCTGTAGCAGTGCTTTGTGTTTTTACAGCCCCAATACCTAATTGTTTTTGATTTACAGGAGTACGTGATTCGTGGATGTTTCTCGCGAGCCGGCACTAGATGTCGCAAAAGTTTTAAGTGAGTCATTGCCTTACATTCAACGCTATGCGGGTAAAACGATTGTCATTAAGTATGGTGGCAACGCGATGACCGACGAAACACTTCAAGCCGGGTTTGCACGAGACATAGTGCTCATGAAGGCTGTTGGCATTCATCCAATTGTCGTCCACGGTGGTGGTCCGCAAATTGGTGAAATGCTTGCCAAACTGAATATCGAATCTAAATTTCTAAACGGTATGCGAGTTACTGATACCGCTACAATGAATGTAGTTGAAATGGTTTTAGGTGGCCAAGTAAACAAAGAAATCGTTAATTTAATTGGCGATGCCGGTGGTAAAGCCATTGGTATTACCGGTAAAGACAGCCGTTTTATTAAAGCCAAAAAACTCTTTGTGAAGCATCAGGCGGAAGGCGCTAGCAGTGCTGAGCAAGTAGACATTGGTCATGTTGGTGAAGTGGCCAACATAGACACAAGCATTTTGAAGCAGCTTGAAAACAGTGACTTCATCCCCGTTATTGCACCAATTGGGGTCGATGATGAAGGCAATGCGTACAATATTAATGCAGACCTTGTGGCTGGCAAAGTGGCTGAGGCAGTAAATGCTGAAAAGCTCATGCTGCTGACTAATATTTCTGGCGTGCAGGATAAGTCTGGGCAAGTACTCACCGGCCTAAGTACTGCTCAAGTAGACGCACTGATTGCAGATGGCACCATTTACGGTGGCATGCTGCCTAAAATCAGCTGCGCACTTTCCGCTGTGAATGCAGGAGTTACTAGCGCTATTATCATAGATGGGCGAGTACCTCATGCCACGTTATTGGAGATTTTCACCGACAAAGGGGTGGGCACCTTCATATCGAATGCAGCAAAGGAAAACTAAAGCATTCATCTGATGTGTTAAATGGCAAACTAACTCATAAATCAGAACTGGATAGTCAAATGAGCAATAAAAAAAGTGATCGTCGTACACAGATATTACAATCTCTAGCACACATGCTGGAAAGTAGCCCTGGTGCTCGGATTACAACGGCGGCGTTAGCAAAACAAGTTGGCGTATCCGAAGCGGCGCTTTATCGCCACTTTCCCAGTAAAGCCAAAATGTTCGAGGGCTTAATCGAGTTTATTGAAGAAAGCTTGTTTACCCGAATTAACCTCATCATCCAAGAGGAAGCGGATGTTATGGTAAGAATAGAGCATATTAGCCAGCTTATTCTGGGGTTTGCCGAACACAATCCAGGCATGTGCAGATTGTTAACTGCCGACGCTCTTGCTGGTGAAACAGAGCGTTTGCGTGTTCGTATTGCACAATTGTTTGATCGCGTTGAAACGCAACTCAAACAAATTATTCGTGAAGCGGATTTGAAGCAGGGATTACGTCCTACTATGGGTGTAACACCATGTGCAGATTACTTAATAGCTATATTGGAAGGCAAAATTCGCCACTATGTTCGTAGCGAATTTAAAACTAAGCCAACAACAAACTGGCCAGAACAATGGCCAGTGTTGGCACAAAATTTGATGCTAAATCGTTAATACCATTGGTATTTACAAGTTATTTAGTTTAACTATTAAATACCATATTGAGCTCGATATTGTTTTACCGCATTAAGATGCTCGGCAAATTCAGGAGAATCCTGTTCTGCCAAGTAGGTCATAATGTCATGTAAACTAACGATACTAATAACCGGCATTGAGAAGTCACGTTCCACTTCTTGAATGGCAGAAAGTTCACCTTGTCCTCGCTCTTGGCGGTCAAGGGCGATTAAAACACCAGCAGGTGTCGCTTCTGCTTCTTGGATGATGGCCATGACTTCACGGATAGCGGTTCCCGCTGTGATCACGTCATCGATAATCATGACGTTACCCACAAGTGGTGAGCCAACCAATGAGCCGCCTTCACCGTGAGTTTTTGCTTCCTTACGGTTAAAAACATAAGGCGTATCTAGGTTATGATGTTCGTAAAGTGCAACGGCAGTAGTGGTTGCTAAAGGAATGCCTTTATAGGCAGGGCCAAACAAAACATCGAATGGCACCTTGGCTTCCATTAATGCGGCCGCGTAAAAGCGCCCTAATTTAGCGAGAGCCTGTCCAGAATTAAAGAGACCGGCATTAAAAAAATAGGGGCTAACACGGCCAGATTTAAGCGTAAACTCGCCAAAACGCAAAACATTTTGCTCTATGGCGAATTCGATAAAGTCTCTTTGGTAAGGTTTCATGCCGACTCCAGAAAGATAAGTTTATACTAAACAAAGCGTCGCCCAGAACTTGCGAAGCCATGCTAACATGGGAAAAAACGCTAATATAACACACGGCTAGGAATTGTAGGCACTAGAAATGAAGGTTATCAGCCTTAATCTAAACGGTATAAGACAAGCAGCCGATCGCGGCTTCTTTGAGTGGATGGTTCGTCAAAACCCTGACGTCGTCTGTTTACAAGACGTACAGGCGGACGAACGCACCCTAAACGACAGTGTATTCTTTCCTGAAGGGTACAACACATACTTCTTCGAATCGATGGAAGACCCAGAGCAAGCAGGTGTGGCGATTTACTGTAAAGCCATGCCTAAAGCCATTATGACCGGGATGGGTTTTCCTGAATGCGACTTTGAAGGCCGCTTTATTCAAGCAGACTTTGATAAGGTCAGCATTGGTGCTTTCTTAACGCCTCACGGTTCCAATCACGAAGAAGCTCTACAGGAGCATAAGTATCGTTTTATGGAGGGGTTTAAGAACCACTTAATTAAAACTCGACGAAAGCGCCGTGAGTTTATTTTTTGCGGCACAGCCAATGTGGCGCGCTCTCCTATTGATGTAAGCAGTTGGTTTGTGAATCAGCGCAATTCCGGCTTTTTGCCAGAAGAACGTCAATGGATTAACGAAATTTTTAATGAACTCGAGTATGTAGATGCGTTCCGTCAGGTGAACAAACAAGATAAGCAATACACATGGTGGCCTGATTACGAACGTGCTTGGAAGTTAGATGAAGGCGGTCGTTTAGACTACCAAATTACGACTCCAGGCATCAAAAATCTTATTCAGGGCGGGAGCGTCTATAAAGGCCAACGCTTTTCTGATCATGCTCCTTTGATCATGGAATACAACATAGATTAATGGCCATGAAAAAAGCCCCTTAGTCACACTTCAAAGTGAAGTGACACTAAGGGGCTTTTTCTGTAGCGGAGTAAGCTATTCTGTTCCCGATAAGTCTGTAAAAGTCACGCTCATCTTTAACTGGTGCATTTCTCCCGCCTTTATCTCATAGCGGTTATCTAGGGCATTAGCCGTTTCAACACAGACAAATTGTCGATAGTCTTCATCTTCCATATCTTTGCGTTGCTGAGCCAACTCAGGACCAGGGTTCCATAACACGGTGCTTTGGCTACCTTTGCTCTTCACTGTGATTTTACGCTGTAACACCGGGTCATGTATCTCACAAATATCTGGCGAAGATAGATAAACTCGATCCATAAATTCACAAGGAGTAATGGCGCCTTTTTGGGTTTTGCATTTGGCCTCATCAAATTTATCTACGTACTCCACTTTGTGAAGCCCATGAACCTGTGCTCTTTGGTTACTTCCAACATTGAAGTAGGTATGAAGTGCTTCCGTAATTGGCATAGCTTCATCTGAAAGGTTCGCCGCTGAGAAGTTTACGGAAAAGCCTTCGCTTGAAAAACGAAAAATCTGACGTAACTCAAATGCTTGAGGCCACATTTCTTCAATTAACGGGTGTTCTGACGATGCCAAGCTTATCACTATTTTTACATCACCATTCTTGAAGCGCCCAGCCTCTACAAACTTCCACGGAAAATAACGCGCCAACCCATGAGCCGGAGCATCTTCATCCTCCTCATGAGCACCGAACCAAGGCCAACAAACAGGCACACCAAAGTGACGGCGAACAAAGCGTCCTTTGCCGCCTTGATTCTCTGATTGAAACAATATATCTTCCTGCCCTTTTGGCGTAAAGCTTGCGAGATGGCCGCCCCACAAGGCAATACAGGCTCGGAAGCCAGGTTGATCAATTACAATTTCGTCACATTTTTTAAAACTTGCTGGGCGAATCTCTCCACACAAAGCTTCCAACTCTTGGATTAGTTGGCCATTCATTCATTACTCCAAAAAGATAATTCGATAGGCACATATTAACGCCAGCGTCAGCGATTACAATAGTTTGTCTTTATGCTGATAATTCAGCCATCATAATAGTCTTTAAAAAGTACAAATTTGGTTTATAAAAAGCAAACTTTACGCTATATAGTATTCTTAAATACTTAGCCTTATAAAAGGCCGTTTTTTGGGGCTACCCTACCCACTTCTTATTAGAGTCATCGCATATGAATCAACTTAATGAACCTAAAATCATCATCGGCAGCGACGAATGGTGTTCATTCCCTACACTTAATATTCCCGCAATCAAAGCGCGGGTCGACTCTGGCGCTAAGACCTCTTCTTTGCATGCTGTTAATATCAAAGTCTTTCCGAGAAATACCGATCAGTGGGTAAGCTTTGAAGTACACCCACTACAAGACAATCGCAAAACAAAAGTTCATTGTGAGGCGCAAGTAATTGATCAAAGAGTGATTAAAAGCTCTAATGGTGACCGTGAAAAGCGCTATGTTATCCGTATCCCCATCACTTTAGGTGAAGGCTCTTGGCCAATTGAGGTTACCCTTTCTGACAGAGACAGTATGGGCTATCGAATGCTGCTTGGCCGCGAAGCCATGACTGGACGAGTACTTGTCGACCCTGAAGGACAATGCCTTTTAGGAGAGCATACGCAAGACTCGCTGGCGAACCTATATCAGTCACCCGAAATTCGTACCGGTGGATTAAAAATTGGCCTACTCGCAAGCAACCCTGATCTCTACAGTAATCGCCGAATTATAGAAGCCGCTGAATCTCGCGGCCATGAAATTCAGTTTTTGAATGTTAAGAACTGCTATATGAAGCTCGATGCAACGACACCTGAGATTCATTATCGTGGTGGCCGAGTATTAAATGATCTAGATGCGGTCATCCCTCGCATTCGCCCAAGCATGACCTTTTATGCCTGTACCCTTTTACGCCAGTTCGAGTCGCTCGGTATATATTGTTTAAACTCATCCATCGCCATTTCACAATCCCGTGATAAATTACGCTCTTTACAGCTCTTGCTTGATAATGGATTAGACATTCCAACCACAGGATTTGCTAACTCTCCGCTAGATACCGGAGATCTAATCGACATGGTTGGTGGTGCGCCTTTAATCATAAAACTACTAGAGGGCACTCAAGGCAAAGGCGTTGTTCTAGCAGAAACGCGAAAAGCTGCAGACAGTGTTATTAATGCTTTCAAGAGCTTAAACGCTAACATTTTAGTACAAGAGTTTATTAAGGAATCAAGCGGTAAAGACTTACGTTGTTTTGTAATTGACGGGCGAGTTGTTGCTTCCATACAACGTGTTGCAGCCCCAGGAGAGTTTCGCGCAAACATCCATCAGGGCGGTCATGCTGAACTGGTGAAAATCACACAAGAGGAGAAGCGCATAGCAATTAAAGCGGCTAAGGCAATGGATTTACGTGTTGCAGGGGTGGATATAATTCGCTCGAATAAGGGCCCGTTACTATTAGAGGTCAATTCATCACCTGGTTTACAGGGAATTGAAATGGCTACGAACGAAGACATTGCTTCAAAAATGATCATAGCTATAGAAAAACAATTCGTTGCTAAAAACTAATACCGATAAAGCTAGTTAGGCTCAATCAAATACCTAACTAGCTATTGCTTAGAGGTTAAAGCCTTAAAAGACTTCTTGTAAGTTGCCACATCGGTCACATCATAAATAACCATACACACCTGTTGAATCTTTCCATCTGGGCTGGAAATTGGCCGAATAGCAATATTCTGATACATAGTGCTGGCCATACTGGTTAGAGGCCGATAACACTTAAATGGGAAAACGTGAGGTCGCTGCTCCCAAGAAATGAAGAAAGGTGTATTTAAACCAAAAACATTATCTATTTTCTGGTTCAGCCAACCAGAGTCCAGATCTGGAAATAAACTAAACAAAGATTGGCTTTTGGCGATAGAGGAACTGATCCCGCTATGGTTTTCCATAAAGCTATTCCACAGCTGCACTTCATAATCGCGATTTAAGACCACTAACCCCACTTCAATATGATGTAATAAATCAAACATCCAGTGAAAGTCGATCAACATATCAGCATCTTGCTTCATTCTTCGTCCTCCACTAAAAACGATAATAAATGCTCTAACGTAGGTACAGAGTCTTCTGTAAACAACAGCATAAGATCACAACTGATTTGATAATTTTCCACTTCATAAACAATTTCTACTGTCAGTGTGCGTTTCCATGAAGCCTTCTGAAAATTAATTAGATCAGCTACTCTCTCATGTTGCCCCAACACAGTGGGATGTCCCTGACTAAAATCAATATTCAACTGTTGGGCAATCGCGCTCATAAATGGTCCAACTAATACAGAAGTGACATCCATGAGTAGCTCGGTTTCCACTTGCGGAGTAATACTTTCCGTTACCCCTAGTAATTTCGCCATATCTGTAAAACTGGAGTCACTAAAAATAAGCAAGGCTTCAAATGAGACTCCAGATCCGACAAAACCTTGCGAAATTGCAGAGCAGCGTTCACCTTTAACCCCGTAGTCTAGGGCCATTTGCAACTCTCCTGCTTCAAGCAGGTTAACATTTGGCACAGGCAGTTTAATAAAAACATTCAGCATTTCGGCGAGCACACTCGCAGCTCGCCCCATTGCTATATTGGATACTTCTTGCAAACCATCACTTAGCGAGAACTCTTCTGCCGCATTGATACTATTTTGAGAAGAGGAGCTTGGACAGCTGACTGAGTTATCAAGCAGGTTTAGATCGTTTAAGATATCTGATAGCTGCTCAGCCGAAGCTGGCTTTTTTAGGAAGGCCTTTGCGCCAAGTTCTTTAACCCGCTCTACTGCCTTTGGCTGAACATCTCCAGAAACAACAATAACAGTGGGAAGAGGGCCAAGTTCAGGCAACTCAGCCAGCGTCTGGTAGCCATCTTTGACTGGCATATTTAAATCTAAAAAGAGTACATCAACTGGATTTTCTCTAATGAAATCTAATGCTTCTTGACCATCTTGGGCAAAATCTAATTGTATTCCCCAATTGGCAGGCAATATTTTAGATAGCTGCTTTCTCGCTATTTTAGAGTCATCACAAATCAGTACTCTAGTGCTCATGGTGTTTCCCACCTTAAATATTTACTCTCCGAAATAATATGCTAACCAATAAGTTAGTGCTAAGTCTTTCCCTTTATTATTACCTGACGCAGGCTTACGTAAGTCTATGTTATTTTATGTAAGAGATAACAAAGCTTCGACCAACAAAGCCTCATCATAGTACTCTGACTCAGCACAAATAAGCGGGGTTTTCACAACACTCACGCCAAGCTGATTCAACTTCGCTAAATCAATAGGCCCATAATCATAACAGTCATCAATTAATAAATAGTCTAGTGCGCCATAACCTTTATGGCCACCGGACGCCACAATTGTAATTAGCCTATCTATTCGCTCCATTAAGGGCAAGCCGAGCTGCTCAGGGTCTTTACCAATATTGGGTACATACACCTTAGGATTTGCGTTAGCACATACAGCCTCGCCAACACCATCAGGCTGCAAATTAGCCATCACACTAGAATAAAAGCTGCCAGGCGGATAACAAATAAGATCCGCCGTTTCGATCATGTTCACACGGTCTATTGCCACGTTTTGATTCACGGGGCACTCAGCTTTTAACCCTTGGTTCAGCCACATACGTTTAATCGGACTCACTAAGGGCTGACTCTCTTTCCCTGTGATATTGTGCTGACCAAATATTTTTTCCCCATTTTCAAGCTCTACAGCCAAATGAAAGGACGTGTCTAGGGTCGTTTTTACCTCCCCCAACGTTTGGGTAAGCCGAGAAAATAAAAACACGATGGGGTCAAGTTGCTGTTGATTATTCAAATACCCGCCAGCAATAATAAGGTTCCCCATACTGGCGCCACGAAGGTTAAATGTGTCTGAAATTTTCGACTGAGTCACGGCTAATTGTGTTTGGATTAATGCTTTCATCGGGTTGGCAATGGCTTTGATCAGCGGGTGCTCACCTGTTACTAATTGCATTAATTCTTTTACTAATGCAGATTGATCTGCTTGCAGAGAGAATCGATAAGTGAATAGGTCATAGACTTCAGGCTGACCTAGTACGGTTTCATCTGCGAGCGCCATTAATCGACTTCTTAAATCCCCAACGGCTGGCATATCAAACTCAGCACGCAGATGAGCGGAGCTTCCGCCTGAGTCAAAAGGTGTGACTAAATGCATGGAGTTATGGGTATACTTTTTTAGCGTTCTGCTGACTTTATTTAGTGCTGAACCGCCGCTGAAAAACAATACTTTAGGACCCTGTTCAGGCAAGCTTTGATAGCGATGGGTTCGTACCGAATCCGGCATAATCAGACGACGGTAAATACGTTCAACACTTGGCATAGAATCCTCATTAACAGATTACACTAAGGCCTGAATGGCAACACCTTATACTCTGGTTATCGGACAGTGTACACCAAGCTTGATGACAATTTTTAGTCGTTAAGCAAATCCGTCACGCTAAGATTGAGCCAGTAGAATATAGTCAGCAACTTCAGCAAAACCCAAACCACCATAGGATTGCGTAATAAATTGAGGAGGACGAGACAAATTCTCTAAATGCTCAATAATGTTGGCAACACCCACACTTAATGGAAAGCGCCGAAACATGCTTTCGTCGTTAGGGGCATCACCTACGTACAACACTTGCTCAAGCATCTCTTGATCATTTAACTGGTAAGTTTCTTGTAGCACACGTTTGGCCATGCTGTATTTATCATAACCCGGCTGACAAACATTAATATGAATCGAGCTGGCTTTGGCGTTTAAGCCTTCACTCTTTAAACGTGCCAACATTTGCTCCTTTGCCACTAACGCAGGAGGCTGAATGTCTTGGGCGAAATCTATAGCAACGTCGGTAAGACGGTAATCTTGATCCCGTGCCAACGCCAAAATATTATAATCTGCTAAACACGCTTGTACTTGCTCTAATAAAGCTGCTTGCTGAGATCGCATTTGCTCTTCGTCGTGCCAAAAATGATACGTTAACTGACTTTGCTCATTTTTATGTATGTAGCAGGCGCCACCCTCTGTAATAACACCACTCACGGGCAATGTCCGAGCCATCATGTCTGACCAACCAGCGCATCCCCCGGTTACAGGGATAACTTTAATACCTGCCGTTTCAAGTGCAACCAAAGAAGACAAAGCTGCAACAGGTAGACGACCTTGCCATGTCAGAGTGTCGTCAACATCGGTCAACACAAAACGGATTTTCTGACGGGCTTCTTGACTTAAAGAAGTGAGAGGATAAATGGACATAGTCTGCCTAGTTACATAGTTTGAATTTGACATTAAGTGACTGCAAGTGCTGCTTTTGCTCAGCGCTTAAAAAATCTGTGTATAAGCACTCCACTTTTTCAAAAGGGTGTACTCGTGCCATCGCTTTGCGCCCCCATTTGTGTTGGTCTGCTACCAATAAAGCATGCCGGCTTTGCTCCACCAACACTCGGCTCACTGCTGCTTCTTGAGGGTCAAAATCTAATAGCCCCTGAACTTCGTCCATTCCACCGCAGCCTAACACACCATAGTCAAAATAATACTGACGTAAACTGGCTAAGGTGTCTTCCCCAACGAGGTCATGGTGTTGTGGCCTTAACCGCCCCGCCATCACCCGTACGCTGGTGTTGGCGCTCGCGCTGAAGATATTCGCCACGGTTAGATTATTCGTAAAGACCTGTAGATCTTTATGGGACAGCAAAGCTTTCGCCACATATTCCACCGTCGTACCAATGCCTAAAAACACTGAAGCACCATCTGGGATCGCTTGTGCGGCATGTTGGGCAATCAGACTTTTGGCCTCGCCATTGAGGAACTGGCGGTGGTCAAAGGGAAGGTTTTCTGTACTAGAAACCGGCGCAATACCACCATGCGTTCGCCGCACTAAATGACGCTCAGCCAACTGATTGATGTCTTTGCGTATGGTTTGTGATGACACACTAAAGCGTGCCACCATGTCTTCCACCAACAAGACATCTTCTTGTTGCACCCAGTTTAGAATCTGATGTTGGCGATCATTTAACCCCACAAAAGTCTCCTCTTCTCGTCAGATATAAGCGGCAAACTGTTCAGGGTCATCGGTTATAACGGCGTCCATTCCCCATTGCCAATGGTGGCTAACAGCCTCTTGGGTGTTAGCGGTATAACACAACAATTTGTAACCCGCCTGCTTGATCGACTCGGCTTGCTCTTGCGTCAATAGGTCATATTGACAATTCAAGCTATAAGCCTGAATGGCCTCAAGTTCTGTCTGCCAGTTTTCGGGCACACCTTCGTAAAGTTGTGCAAGGTGGCGAGAATCATCCATTTCTAAACACATCACTAGTGCTTGGTGATTAAAGCTGGAAATCATGAGTTTTTCATTGTCTTGCCAATGCTCTTTCAGCATTGCCATCACACTAGGCACGATGCTTTCTACATCTTCACCATCATGTTTAATTTCCAAGTTCAAACCTAGCCCTAATGCTTGAATACACTCTAAAGCCGCTTTTAGGGTAGGCACTTGCTCACCACTAAAGTCATCAGAAAACCAGCTACCCGCATCTAAAGACTCAATATAATCAAGGCTCGCTGCTCGGGTATTACCTTGCCCATTTGTACAGCGATCTAACAAGGTGTCATGAAAAATCACCAGGTCACCTTGAGCAATGACGCTGACATCAATTTCAACCCATTTAACCCCTGCCTGTGCAGCTGCCTTGATGGATGACAGTGTGTTTTCTGGCGCTAACATGGCTGCGCCACGGTGTCCCATCACTTGAGTGTTTAACAACATTTTGATTCCTATTCTACTAAACGCTGCTGTGTAGCAGCGTCGAATACATGCCAGCTCGAATTTGGTGCAGATAACCAAATGGTCGAATTTAACGGCGGATTATGTGGCCCCGCTAAGCGAACAACAATGGCTTGTCCTTCTTGCGTGCCGTCTTGTAAGTTACCATGAACTAGGGTTTCCGCTCCTAACGACTCAATTGCCATTACTTCCATCGCAAAGTCGGCCTGCGGCTCTTCTACCACCAACAAGTGCTCTGGTCGAATGCCCCAAATAACCTCCCCACGGTGTTGATGAGGTAGTGGTAAATGTAAGCTGTCTGAAAGACTAATCCCCTGCTCGGTTAATTTCGCATTTAATAGATTCATCGATGGGGAGCCGATAAATGCAGCCACAAAGGGCGTCGCGGGTTTATCATAAAGTTCCATCGGTGAGCCTATTTGTTCTGCAACCCCTTTATTTAACACCACCAATCGGTCGGCTAACGTCATGGCTTCCACTTGGTCATGGGTTACATACAGGGTTGTGGTGCCTAGTTTACGCTGAAGCTGGCGAATTTCCATGCGCATTTGTACACGTAGCTTGGCATCTAGGTTCGATAAAGGCTCATCAAACAAAAACACTTTAGGATCACGTACCATGGCACGCCCCATGGCAACGCGTTGGCGCTGACCACCAGATAACTGGCGCGGTTTACGCTGCAATAACTCGGTAAGGCCCAACATTTGCGCCACATTAGATACTTTGGAAGCAATTTCGTCTTTACTTGCTCCGCGATTCTTCAAACCATAGGCCATGTTGTCGTATACCGACATGTGCGGATACAAGGCATAGTTTTGAAATACCATTGCAATGTCACGGTCAGCTGGCTCTTTGTCGTTAACTTTTTGCCCCTTAATCAATAAGTCGCCTTGTGTGATTGACTCTAGGCCTGCCACCATACGTAGCAAGGTAGATTTACCACAACCAGAAGGGCCAACGAGTACAATGAACTCACCTTCTTCAATTGACAAATTGACACTGGGTATCGCTTTGTAACCATTTGGGTAGGTTTTTCCTACGTTTTCCAATACCACATCTGTCATGTCACTTCTCCGAGTCCACTAAACCTTTAACAAACAATTTCTGCATTCCAAGTACCACTGCCACAGGCGGTAACATCGCTAATAATGTTGTTGCCATAATTTGGTTCCACTCTATATCCCCATCTGTTACCGACAGCATACGCTTAATACTCATTACTAATGTGTAATAGGCATCGTCTGTTGTAATCAGCAGCGGCCATAGATATTGGTTCCAACCATAAATAAATAAAATCACAAAGAGTGCCGCTATATTGGTTCTAGAAAGCGGCAACAAGATGTCAAAGAAAAAACGGATTGGGCCAGCGCCATCAATACGAGCGGCCTCGACTAACTCCCCAGGAATACTCAAAAAGCACTGACGAAACAAGAAAGTAGCGGTAGCACTCGCAATAAGGGGTAACGTCAATCCAGTATAACTGTTTAATAAATCTAAATTAGCCACTACTTCATAAGTAGGCACTATCCGCACTTCTACCGGTAACATGAGCGTAATGAAGATGGTCCAAAAGCACAGGCCGCGAAATGGAAAGCGGAAGAACACAATGGCGTAGGCTGAAACTAATGAAATGGCGATCTTACCAAAGGTAATTCCTAATGCCATGATCAGGGAGTTAAGCATCATCCACCAAACGGGCTGGCTGACTCCGTTACCGGCTTCTTCAAAAAGCACGGCACCCCATGTGTCAGACGCTGCATCACCAAACCATAAAGGAATATGTCCCACACCAAAAGCAGACGAAGGATGCGTTGAAGCCACAATGGCCACCCAAACAGGTAAGGCGACGACCCCAATACCTAATAACAAAGTGAAGTGGCTAACAAACGTCAGCCAAGGACGATTTTCTATCATGAGTACTGTACCTTACGCTCCACAAAACGGAATTGGATAATGGTCATTACACCTACCAACGCCATCAATACAACAGACTGAGCAGCTGAACTGCCTAAGTCTAAGCCAACAAAACCGTCTTCAAACACTTTATAGACCAGCAAGGTCGTACTTTGCCCCGGCCCCCCTTTGGTGGTCGCATCGATAACCCCAAAAGTTTCGAAAAAGGCATATACCAGGTTAATAACCAACAAAAAGAAAGTTGTTGGTGACAATAATGGAAACACTATGGTCCAGAAACGTTTCATCGGACTGGCACCATCAATCGCCGCCGCCTCGATCAAAGAACGCGGCACGGCCTGTAAACCTGCTAAGAAAAATAAAAAGTTATAACTAATTTGTTTCCAGGTCGCGGCAATGATGACTAAAATCATGGCTTGGTTACCATTTAGGTAGTGATCCCAATCAATTCCAAAGGACTGCAACCACAAAGCAACCGGTCCCATACTGGGATCAAACAATATCCACCACAATACGCCAGCTAAGGCAGGGGCAACAGCATAAGGCCAAATAAGCATAGTTTGATACGCTAACTTGCCACGAATTACTCGGTCTGCCATTACTGCCAAGAACAAAGCGATCGCCATTCCAACAAAGGCTACAGAAAAGCTAAAAATCAAGGTTGTCAGAATGGATTCATAATAAAGAGGATCAGTAAAAAGGTCGGCAAAGTTTTCTAAACCAACAAACTCTCGGCTAATACCAAAAGCGTCTTCTTGATAAAATGCCTGCTCAAGCGCTTGCTCAGCTGGCCAAAGAAAGAAAATAAAGGTAATGATCAACTGTGGTAACACTAACAGCCAAGGCAACACTTTATTCGGAAAGGTAACAGTCATAAATGGATGTATCCGGGAAACGAATCAAAAAATCCCCCCTATGGAAGCCCATAGGGGGAAAAGGTATTACTCAGTCTTAATCGTTCGCTTTTTCAAACTTACGAAGAAGAGCATTACTACGCTCAACGGCTTTATCTAAAGCTGCTTGAGCTGTTGCTTTACCACTCCAAACAGACTCTAGCTCTTCGTCGATCACGCCACGGATCTGTACAAAGTTACCCAAACGCAAACCTTTTGTGTTTGCCGTTGGGGTGCCAGTTGTCATTTGTACAACCGCAGTTTCTGTTCCTAGGTTAGCATCGTAAAAACCTTGGCCTTTGGTTAGGTCGTAAGCCGCCTTAGTAATAGGTAGGTAGCCTGAGAACTGGTGCCAGTCGGCTTGTACCGCCGCACCAGAGAGGAAACCAAGGAAAGAGGCTACGCCTTTGTATTCTTCATCGCTGTGACCTTCAAGAACCCACAATGATGCACCACCGATAATTGTGTTAGATGGCTGATCTACTTTACCTTCCCAGTAAGGTAGTTCTGCTACACCAAAGTCAAACTGGGCATTACGCTTAATACCTGCATAACCTGCAGAAGACTCGGTAAACATGGCACACTCTTGGCTGTAGAATTTAGCTGCGCCATCGTTGGTACGACCTGAGTAGCTAAAGATACCGTTTTGTTGCCATTCGCCCATTTTTTCAATGTGCGCCACTTGTAGAGGGCCATTAAATGCCATCTCTGTTTTAAGACCACCAAAACCATTGTCTAAGGTAGCAAAAGGAGCGTTATGACGAGCACTCATGTTTTCTAGGTGAACCCATGATTGCCATGCAGTTGTGAAACCACAAGTCACACCTGCTGACTGAAGTTTCTTCGCAGTTGCTTCCACTTCCTGCCATGTGGTTGGTGCATCGCTAATACCCGCCTTAGCAAACAAATCTTTGTTGTAATACAGGACCGGAGTAGAGCTGTTAAACGGCATAGACAACATGTTGCCTTCGCTGTCTGTGTAGTAACCTGTCACGGCACTTAGATATGAATTTTCATTGAAAGACTGACCAGACTCGCGCATCAGTTTATGAACAGGATAGATTGCCCCTTTGGCCGCCATCATGCTGGCAGTACCTACTTCGAATACCTGAACAATCGCTGGCTGCTGTTTCGCACGGAATGCTGCGATAGCAGAGGTCATTGTTTCAGAGTAGTTACCTTTGTAAACAGCTTTTACTTTATAAGCATCTTGAGAATCGTTAAACGCTTGCGCGATTTCATTTACCTTCTCACCGTTTGCGCCGCCCATGGCGTGCCACCACTCAATTTCAGTCGCAGCAAAACCAGAAGTCGCAACAGACAAACCAACCAACGCAGACGCCATCTTTAACTTATGCATTACCATGTCCCTCAGACGAGTTATTATTAAATTCGAGAACACACTATAGACATCAAATATGTCACTTTTATGATAAATTCATTTCATATGAAACATCAATAGCTCAAATGAAACTAAATTCTTCATCAAAGAGCACATAAATGAAACCCGCAAAGCAAATAAGCTTAGCAAAAATAGATACTTAGCAAGCTAACCTAGCTAGCAGAAAAGAGCGTGAAGAAAAGAGAAAAACCAATCGATTAGGATATAAAAGTAAAAAACACTGGAATAAAGCAGCTTTAAGCTGACTAAGCTGTATGAAACAGCGTGAGACCTTTGCCAAACTACCAGCTTAAAGGGTAAGAGAAAACTACGGCCGAATGAGATAAGTAAGGTGCTTGCTCATAAGAATACAAATTTTAGACATAAAAAAACCCGCTATAAAAAGCGGGTTTCTTTAATAATGGTGCCCAGACGCGGAATCGAACCACGGACACGAGGATTTTCAATCCTCTGCTCTACCGACTGAGCTATCTGGGCAAGTGCGGCGTATTATATATGACTCTTAGTGGTCGTCAACACTTTTTTTAATTTATTTTAAACAATCACTTAGAGAGCCCAAATGTTCTGCTATTATCTAGCAAACTTTAGGAGACTTTGCATGCTACACATTGTTTTATTCCAACCGGAAATCCCGCCGAATACGGGTAACATAATTCGCCTCTGTGCTAATACAGGCTACCAGCTTCACTTAATTGAGCCTTTAGGGTTTGACCTTGAAGATAAGAAACTACGCCGCGCTGGGTTGGATTATCATGAATTTGCTAACATTAAGCGTTACCCTGATTTCGACGCCTTTCTGGCCAGCAATACGGTCGCGAATGTTTATGCCTTAACAACAAAAGGAAGTCGCACTCATAGTGAAGCCGAGTTCGCTCCTAACGATGCCCTAGTATTTGGCCCAGAGACCCGTGGACTTCCCATGGCGTTTATTGAAGCTCTACCAGCCCCACAACGTTTACGGTTACCCATGCAGGCTAATTCACGTAGCCTAAATTTGTCTAACACAGTGGCGGTCATGATTTATGAATCTTGGCGTCAGCTAGGCTACGCCATGCCTGAAGCCGATTAGGAATGCACTATGAATTCACTAGGGCTACTTATTCGGCGTAACAAAACCCGACAACAGTTTCGTAAGAAAGTACATTTACAGGATCTTGCCGACCTCAAAAAGCGCTTCTTGATGTTGGCGGGGGTAATCGGTATTCACAGCTTGGCTATGGTGCTGTTTGAAGATCTAGACTGGTGGCAAGCCTTCTGGCTAACCATGACATCAGCCAGCACCACAGGCTATGGTGATATTTCAGCGGCCACGTTTTGGGGCCAACTGTTTACCATTGTTTTTATTTACGGGCTTGGTATTACATTATTGGCTCAAATCGCCAGTGATTATGTAGAGCTTAGAATCTCGCGCAAAGAAATGCGCATTAAAGGACGCTTGGAGTGGAACAAGATGCAAGACCACATTCTTATTATTAACACCCCAAAATACAATACTGAAAACTACCTCGATCTGCTGATCACCCAAATCTGCTTAACACCAGAAATTGCAGATTACCCGATTCAAATCCTCACACCAGATTTTCCTGATGGATTACCTGACAAATTGCGTTCCCATGGGGTGGTTCACCATACTGGAGATGCGATAGAGCAAGGTATGCTGCTAGCCGCTGGGGCACAGAGGGCCAAGTATATTATTGTGCTTTCCCCAGACGCTCAGGACGCCCATTGCGACAGCCTTAACTTCGACATTTTGCACCGTATCAAACAGCTTAATAGCAAGGCTTTTGTATTAGCTGAGTCCATTAACGACACCAACCGAAACCGCTTTCGTGATGCAGGAGCCAATGCGGTCATTCGCCCAGTAAGAGCGTATCCTGAAATGCTAGTTCGCTCCCTCATAGCCCCCGGCACAGAGCAGGTACTTGAGAACTTGTTCCGCCATCAAGGCGATCATACCGTGCGGATTGATTTAAAGCTCGAAAACGTTAGTTGGGCTAATATCGTGACTACTCTCATTCAGCATGATGTAGGCACCGCCCTAGGCTATGAAGACACCAGCGGCCGCATTATTACCCACCCCAATGCTTCTCGAGTCATTAGCACTAACTCTCTCATTGTATTGGTCAATGACGATCAGCCAGTGCGCACTCAAGATCAGATTGAAGCTTTTTTCAAACACTGAATACAAAAAAAAAGCCTACACGACGTCATAACGTGTAGGCTTTTTTCGTTAGCAAGGATTATAGCTGGCCTGTTAAGACCAAGTATTTTTCCATGAGCTGTTCTTCTGTTTCTTTGCGATTTGGGTCCAGAGGAATACAATCCACAGGGCAAACCTGCTGACACTGAGGCTCATCAAAGTGACCAACACATTCGGTACATTTTGAAGGCTCAATCACGTAAATTTCTTCCCCTTGGAAGATCGCTTCGTTAGGGCATTCAGGTTCACAAACATCACAGTTAATGCATTCATCAGTGATGATAAGAGACATTCTCTACTCCTATTTTCGCCTTTCTAATACCAGAAAAGCTAACAAACTTAATTAAAGGTTCCCGTAGTGTTCTTTCAACACCCGGGCAACCTCAGGGTTCACAAACTGTCCGAAGTCACCGTTCAAAGAAGCGATTTCTCGTACCAAGGTAGAAGAAATATACGAATGTTTTTCTGAAGGTGTTAGGAAAATACTTTCTACATCTGGTGCAATCACACGGTTCATATTGGCTAGCTGAAATTCGTATTCAAAGTCTGAAACAGCTCGCAAACCACGCACCACAACGTTACCTTTTACGGAGCGTGTAAACTCAGTCAGCAGATTATCAAAACCAACGACCTCAACATTAGGCAAGTGACCTAGCACTTTCTTAGCAAGCTCAATACGCAGCTCGTGAGAAAGAACAGGACGCTTTTTAGGGCTCGCAGCAACGGCGACTATCACTGTTTTAAACAGTTTTGAGGCGCGTTCTACTAAATCCATATGGCCATTCGTAATAGGGTCAAATGTGCCCGGATAAACTGCAATTGTGCTCATAGCTTTCATCCAAATATATTCTGGGATCAATGGCTGGGATTAGCCGACTTTTATGTTTGTCTTTTGTTATCTTCCCATTTAGGGGTCGCATAATATAGGAATACGCCCCTGTACTCAATTCGCGCTCATTATCGTTAGCATAGACCAAAGATATTCAGCTTGTGTTTTTTCCTAATGTCGCCTCATTTAAACGACAAACGGAGCCAACACTTGTTTGGAAAAAGTGATCGCCAAAAAGATAAAAATAGGCGATAAGTCCAGACCACCTAATGGCGGAATAAACCTTTGACAAGTACGGTACAAGGGCGCAGTGATTTGCCCCACTAACATAGCCCCAGGATGGCTTGCTCCCGGTGCCACCCAGCTTAAGATTACCGATATTAGCATGGCCCAAAAGTACAGATCTAACAGCTGGTATAACGTGCCAGCTACGGTGTAAATCACATAGTTAAGTGGCGGTAGATACACCCCTTTTACCGTGACAATAAATAACAAGGTAAGGAAGTGAATTAAAAGTGCCAATACCAAAGAAGCCGTATCTAACCGACCGATCGGTGGCACGATTTTTCTTAATGGCAATAAAAGTGGACTGGTGGCTTTTACGACCCCTTGGCTGATCGGGTTATAAAAATCTGCACGAGTAAGTTGCAACAACATTCTTAGCAGAACAACAAACAAATATAAGTTTGCTAAGGTCTTCACTAATAAAATAAATGGATCTGAACTCATTTTGGGTTCCTTTATTTGGCCGAGAAATCTTTGGCCATTTCTTTTGATCGGTTCGCACAGGCAGTCATGGCTGTGCCCACAATTGTATCAATTCCGGACGCTTCTAAAGATAAAACCGCTTGCTCAGTCGTGCCATTTGGCGAAGTAATTTTTTTGCGCAGTTGGGTAATAGGTTCGTCCAGCTCAGTTACCATTCGCGCAGCTCCCAGCATGGCTTGAGTTGCGAGTTTACGGCTATTTTGCTCACTCATTCCCTGTTCAACACCATTCGCAATCATGGACTCCAGAAAACGGAAAAAGTAGGCTGGCGAACTGCCCGACAAACTGGTTACTGTATGCATTTGCTCTTCCGTTTCTACCCAAACCGACTCGCCAATGCTAGAAAACAAACTGCTGGTCCATTCCCTTTGTTCATCACTTAATAGAGAGTTTGCAATCAAACCTGTAATGCCAGCGCCAAGCTGTGATGGGGTATTCGGCATACTACGAACAATAGCCACTTTTTTATTCAACCAGTGTTGCAGGGCGTTCAATTCCACTCCCGCCGCGACCGAAATAAAAAGCTGCTTTACATGTACCTGCTCTGCGAAACCAGCAATCACATCTTGCATTTGCGCGGGTTTGACACAGAGTACAACTACATCCGCCTCTGATACCGCTTGCTGATTATTGTCTAACATGCGGATGCCGTATTGAGCCTCTAATGCCGCACGTTTTTCCTCTGTTCGGGAGGTTCCTATAATATATTCAGCGGGAAAACCGCCTGCAATCATGCCACTGAAAATAGCCGTTGCCATATTACCTACGCCAATAAAGGCGACTTTTACACTCATTTTGAATCCTATATTTTGCGCAATGGGCTCAATCGCCCAGTCATACTATCGCTAGAGTATACAAAGGTAAGAGAATGAACAAGGTTGAGGGCTCACCAAGTTTTTCTTGCCACACTGGGTTGCCTGTTTCGTTATTAGCCTTGCACACCATAGTCGCGAGCACCAAAAATGCCTGTTCCCACTCTTACCATAGAGCTACCAGAGGCAATCGCTGCTTGCAAGTCTCCAGACATGCCAATCGATAAGGTATCTATCCCCTCAAGCTTGTTCTGCAAAGCAAGAAAAGCCTGCTGCAAAGGGCGATAAACCTCAATTTGCTGCTCAACACTTTGTGCCGGAGCTGGAATGGCCATCAAACCTTTCAGCTCAAGGTTAGGTAGGCTCACTACTAAATCAACCATCTCATCCAGTTGCTCTAGTAAAATCCCAGACTTACTAATTTCGCCGCTGATATTGATCTGAATGCAAACCTTTAGTGGTGCTAATTGCGCTGGACGTTGTTCACTCAAGCGACGCGCAATTTTCTCTCTATCAACAGTGTGTACCCAGTCCATAGACTCAGCCACTAAACGTGATTTATTTGATTGAATGGGGCCAATAAAGTGCCATTCAATATCAGAAAGCTGATTAAGTAATTGTTTCTTTTCTACGGCTTCTTGGACATAGTTTTCACCAAAACTGCGCTGCCCCTCTTGATACGCGGCTTGAATAGCGCTAACAGGCTTAGTTTTGCTCACAGCTAAAAGGCTGACACTGCTAGAAGCCCGATTGTAATAGGTTTCCCAATGGTGAATTTGTTGATGAGTATCTGCAAGGTTTTGCTTTATCTGACTAATATCGGTCATTTACCAGCCGCTCTATAAATGAAAAACGGCATAATACTATGCCGTTTGATGAATTACACTGCTCTACAAGAAGGCGCTTATCTGTAAAATTCGTCGCTCGATGCTAGCAATTGACCATGCAAGTCAATTCGATAACCTGTGTTATTACCTAACGAGGCCGCTGCTTTCGATGCAGCATGATAGAGCTCTTCTACCGATGAATATTCAGGATAAAAAGCAATACCAATGGCAACACCATCTTGAATTAGTTGATTGCCAGCAAATTGCGGTTCTTTGAGAGAGCCCAGCAATTTTTTCGTCACCACTTCCGAGTCATCCATACTTTGAATGCGAATCCCTATGGCTAACTCTTGCTCTTCAAAATGAGCAATCAAGTCGTTATCACGCACGGTTTCTCTTATCACTCCGGCAAGCTCTTTAAGCTCTGCTGAATCAATTGCCCGCGTCGTTAATAACTTCACAACCAAAATAGAAACACGCTGAAAGTGACGACGACAGTCTTTAAGCACTAATTCAAAGTTGCTTTCAAAACTAAAGCGATTCAAAAAACCTGTCACTAGGTTTTTATGGCTGCCCTCTAGCAGTAAGGTACTCGCCTGATCGCGACTGATCGCAGCATTTAACCAAGCTTCAAATGCTTGGCAAGCCCCTTGGGCTAGTTTCTCAGGTATTATTTTGTCTGACTTTTGTAACACGAGTAATACTTGAATCTTGCCTTGTTGGTCTGACACACTCAGAAGTGAAGCCGCCCCATAGCTTTTCTCCACTAAAAAGGATTGCCAAGCCCCCCAGTTGGTTGAGTTAGCTAACGCATAATCGTGTCGAATAGGGCAAGAAGGACTAGCAGCAAAAGTAATCAATGCTTGAGGCACAGACAGCAAGGCTTTCTGAGCCGTGACAATTTTTTCCGGCAAAGACACATTACTGCTGACTAGGCTCCAATTAAGACAGTCTTTATCCGCTTCTAAGAAAAAACAATCGGCGTGCTTAAAGATTTCACAAACTTTTCCACGTATATGTTTAAGCACCCCGGATAAGGGCTGCCCACTTGCAATAGGAGAAAGCAGCTGTACTGATTCTTCATATATCGTTTTATAAAAGTCGCGTTCAATCTCCGCTGAAGTAACTTGCTTCCTTAGTGACTCTGCCGCTTCTGGCGTAATACCCGGTAAATTTATATCCATAAAACAGACCGTTTTTGATTAATTAATAACTCTAGCTTAACTAGAAAGGTAAATATGTAAAAGCGCTATATTCAGCACCTTATTCTCAACCTAGTTCTAGACTATTCGCTTACTCGGTAAACACACTGCCCAGAAATGTAAGATGATTGTACTTTACCAACTAACTTGTCACCTAGGAACGCAGAATTGTGACCTTTTGTTTTTCTGTTTACATCTGTCCACTGCCACTGTTTGGTACTGTCGAACAACACAAAGTCAGCGAAGCTTCCTACTGACAAAGATCCAGCTTCTAAACCGAAGCAAGAGGCAGGGCCATAGGTTAAACAAGCCAATACTCTATTGAGATCTAAATCACCTTCGTCCATTAGTTGTAAAGCCAAAGGTAACAGCACTTCAACATTGGCCATACCTGGCGCTGTGGCGGCAAAAGGCGCCACTTTAGCCATTTTTTCGTGAGGTTGGTGATCTGAACAGATCGCAGAAATTACCCCTTGTTTTACCCCTTCCAGCAGGGTTAACCGATCTTCTTCGCTGCGTAATGGTGGAATGACATGGTAATGACCGTCGAACTGATTTAGGACCTGATCTGTTAACAATAAGTTATGAATCGCAACATCTGCCGTTACATCTAACCCTGAAGCACGGGCATCGGCTATCATTTCAACCGATTTCGCACAAGACAAGCGGGCGAAATGAGCTCTGACTCCGGTTTTTTCAACCAGCAGCAAATCACGCATAAGAGCAATGGTTTCTGCCGTATCTGGAACCCCTGTTAAACCATGCAAGGTCGAGGTAACCCCTTCATGCGCACACCCTCCCTCAGACAAACTCGCTTCATCGGAGTGAAAAACAACAAGCAAATCGTGAGACGCTGCGTACTCTAAAGCACGAGATAGGATTTTACTATTCGCCATTGGGTGGCGGTGGTTTGATAAAGCAATACACCCTGCTTCTGTCAAAGACACCATATTACTCAAATGTTGCCCATTGAGCCCCTGAGTTAAAGCTCCAAGAGGGAACACATTGGCCATTCCAGCTTCATCTGCTTTATCTTGTATTAAAGCAGCAACAGAAGGTGTATCAACAACAGGTTTGGTGTCCGGTGGGCAAATTAACGTAGTTACCCCACCGGCCACTGCGGCTCGAGCTTCCGAGGCTATATTACCTTTTTGGGTATAACCAGGTTCGCGCAGCGCAACCGCTGTATCCACTAAACCGGGAAGAACCCATAACCCCGTTGCATCAATTTTTTCGGCCCCTTCAAAGCCTGCTGGACATTCGCCAATCGCTACAATTTTTTCATTTTCAACATACAGGTCTGCGACTTGATCAAGCCCTTGGCTTGGGTCAATTAAGCGGCCATTTTGTATATGTAACTTCATTTATTGGTCTCCCGTCGCAAACGATTCTTCTCTGGGTTGTACCTGCCCGCTCATCGCCATAGAAAGCACCGCCATTCTAACTGCAATGCCATTAGTGACTTGATTCAAAATAACCGAATGATCGCCGTCTGCCACTTCTGAAGAAATTTCAACACCACGGTTAATGGGGCCTGGGTGCATTACAATTGCGTCAGGCTTAGCCCATGCAAGCGCTTCCTCTGTTAACCCATACAAACGATAGAATTCGCTTTCGCTCGGCAGTAAGCCACCAGCCATGCGTTCTTTTTGTAAACGCAGCATTACGACCACATCCACATCACGCAAGCCAGCTTCAAGATCATGGCAAACCGTAGCGCCAATTTCCTCAAAATACTGAGGCACCAAAGTTTTCGGGCCAACAAGACGCACTTCTTCAACTCCTAACGTTGTCAACGCATGTAATTGAGAGCGCGCTACTCGAGAGTGCAGTATGTCACCGACTATAGCCACTTTTAACCCTTCAAACTGCCCTTTATGGCGACGAATAGTCAGCATGTCTAACATGGCTTGAGTCGGGTGAGAATGACGTCCGTCTCCCGCATTAATAATGGCAACATTTGGTGTACAGTGCTCCGCAATAAAGTGCGGCGCACCACTGTCTGAGTGACGTACAATAAACATGTCGCTCTGCATTGCTTCAAGGTTTTTCAAGGTATCGAGAAGTGATTCACCTTTCGATGTGGCAGAGGTTTCTATGTTTAAGTTGATTACATCGGCAGAAAGGCGTTTGGCGGCAAGTTCAAAAGTGGTTCTGGTGCGGGTAGAATTTTCGAAAAAGAGGTTAACGACTGTTTTACCTCTGAGTAAAGGGACCTTTTTAACAGATTGCTCTCCCATAGAGAGAAAAGAATCTGCTCGGTCTAGTATTTCGGTAAGAATGGTTTTATCTAAACCGTCTAGGGTTAGAAAGTGTTTTAACTGACCTTGTTCATTTAGCTGTAACGCCCGAGGATCGGATCGCATCATGGTTTGCTTTCCTCAAACAGTAAAGGCTTGTGCCTTTGTGTGTTAAATCGAGCGAGGAGTAGCCTGTACGCAAACTGGCACTTCACTCGCCATAGAGTACTCATTACTTCATTCAGTTTGTTTCAATTAGAGCAACAGACAATGGTGTTGGTCCTGATAGCTTCACTCGTTGGTTTGGTTGCAGCGTTAAGGTTTCACCCACTACATCAGCTTTAATAGGAAGTTCCTGCTGCCCTAAATCATATAGAATCGCTAAACTGATACTGGCTGGACGGCCAAAATCAAAGATTTCATTCATAGCGGCACGAATCGTTCTGCCCGACATTAGGACATCATCCACTAAAATGACATGCCTGTTTTCTGTAGACGGAAGCAAGGTTTTACCTACTTTGGGGTTAAGTCCCGCTCTTGAAAAGTCATCTCGGTAAAAAGTAATGTCTAAGGTAGCTAATGGCTCACTGGTTGAAACAGCCTCTAGCAACTCTTTTGCTACCCAAACGCCACCACTGTGAATCCCTACGATAATAGGGTTTTGAATGTTCCTTTGCTGACAGTAATTTGCCAGTTTTTCTTTCATAGAGACTAATGACTGCTCTAGATCTAACATATTTCTACCCAACATCCTAAACCGAACAATGCCTAATAAGGCGCCTGAGGGTATTTTACCTCATTCGCCTTTTCCTTGTCGTATTTTTTAACCTTGAGTAAACCAGCTCTCTATGATCATTTGCGCTGCGAGGCCATCTACTGAATTTTCTTTAAAATTTCGATTTCCTCCTTGAGCAATCACCCGTCCTTTGGCTTCAAAGGACGACAACCGCTCATCCATCATAAAATACGGTTTGTTATAGCGACCATGCAAACGCTTCGCAAACTTACGAGCCCTTAGGCACATTTCGTTTTCAGTTCCATCCATGTCTAAAGGTAAACCAACTACAAAAGCTTCAGGCTGCCATTCGCTCACTAATTTACCAATATCATCCCAATTTGGTATGCCATCTTTCGCTTTTAACGGCGCCAAAGGCTGTGCAGTGCCAGTAACACTTTGACCAAAAGCCACCCCCATTCTCGTTGTGCCGAAATCAAACCCCAGTACTGTAAGGGGAGACTGTGTTTCTGTTGGCTGTTGAGCCGTCATTTAAGCGTGTCCTATATCCGATGAAAGTTGTGTCATGTCTATGCCAAGCACTTTAGTTGCGGCACTAAATTGTAATTCGCTTGGTGTACGGAATAATACGTCTAAATCGGCCTCGCATACTAGCCAATCATTATTGGCAATTTCAGCTTCTAGCTGTCCCGCCTGCCAGCCGGCACAACCTAGCGTTATAATAAACTCTTTAGGGCCTTCTCCCGCTGCAATTTTTTCTAATGTTTCTAGCGAGGCAGACAAGGACACCTCTTCATTAATATGGAGGGTATTTCCCCATTGTTTTTCAGACGAATGCAGAATAAAGCCTCTTTCTGCTTCCACTGGTCCTCCATTATAAATGGGCAGAGATGTCAGACTTGGGCTGGTAATCGGCATACCTAAATAGTTCGCTAACTCGGTAAAATCTACGTCTGAAGGTTTATTAATAATCAGCCCCATTGCGCCTTCTTGGCTGTGCTGACAGACATAAACAACGGTATGTTCGAAATGAGGATCATCAAGGTGAGGCATTGAAATCAAAAAGTGATGCTTAAACGAATCAAATAATACAGTCATAGAATGGTGCCCTCTTTTATAAAATTAGCGCTGGGTTCGCGCTTAAAAAAACACCTTATTAATTAAGGTGAACGACAATGAAATTACTCGTCGGTTGATTGCAGTATAGGTGATGCTCAGAAATTTCACGCTTTTATCCAATCTTTTATCGTGTTTTTGCTTTAAAAATCGCCAATGCAACAGTAAAATAGCTTAATAATTCATCGTAGGACAATACACATGCCCTTCATTACCTCTCATCTGCCAACTCAATGGCTGCGATTCGATTACATCGCAGAGACCGTTGATTTGCGCTATTTTTTCCATAGTGGCTGGTCTTCTTAGCTCAAGCTCGACTCTATTAAGACTCACTTGTAACTAATCCCACTATAGGAAACTAAAAAGATGAAATTGGTAGCCGTTGATTATACTAGCGCCACTGCGCAACAAGACTTTGTACAATCCCTTCGTGAAACAGGCTTTGGGGTGTTAAAAAATCACCCAATCCAAAAAGAGCTAGTCAGCCAAATTTATGCCGAGTGGCAGACCTTCTTTGATGGCGAAGAAAAATACGATTATCGCTATAATATTGGAACTCAAGATGGCTTTTTCCCACCTGACGTGTCGGAAACTGCCAAAGGTCACAGCAAAAAAGACATCAAGGAATATTTTCATTATTACCCTTGGGGCCAGTGCCCAGCAGATAAAAAAGCTAAACTTGCCCAGTATTATCAAGAAGCAAACCAACTGGCCTCTGAATTACTTGCTTGGGTAGAAGCTCATACTCCTACTGAAGTGGCTCAACATTATTCCCAACCTTTATCCAGCATGATAGAAGGCAGCGACCAAACACTGTTACGCGTTTTACACTATCCGCCACTAAAGGGCGACGAAGAATTGGGCGCTATTCGAGCAGGTGCCCATGAAGATATTAACCTTTTGACCATCTTGCCCTCTGCTAACGAGCCTGGCTTACAGGTTAAAGCTAAAGATGGCAGCTGGATGGACGTGCCTTGTGATTTTGGAACCCTCATCGTAAATATCGGTGATATGCTACAAGAAGCGTCTGGCGGTTATTTTCCTTCAACGTCACACCGTGTCATTAATCCCGAAGGTGCGGATAAAACAAAGTCTCGTATTTCCTTACCGCTTTTCCTACACCCAAAACCGGAAGTAGTTCTATCCAATCGCCATACCGCAGGCAGTTACCTGCACGAAAGGCTGGTAGAGCTTGGGGTAATATAAATAAAAACGCCCAGCGAGAGATCACTGGGCGTTTTAGTTACCTACCGTGAGACACTAAAAGCAACTTCTCGTTTTAAAGAGATATGCCTTTCTCTTTCAGCAAGTCAGCAACTTCAACCGGCTTACCTGTTTGTACAGAAAGCTCAGCAGCACAGCCTACGACAACGGACCAGAAACCTTCTTCAACGGTTGCACTGTCAGTTTTCTTACCCGCCATTTGATCAGCAAAAGCCACATGTTCAAACCAGGTTGCACCATTGTGACCCGACGCTTCAATTAGTTTAGGGTAGCTAGGCTGAGAGGTTTTCGATGGACGATTTTGACCACAGAACACTTCCATTTCTGTACGTAATCGTGCATTTTCACTGAAATCTTCAATTTCCGCCGCTTTCACCCGACCTTCATCACCACAGACCAAAAGTTCTTCATGGAACATAGGGGCAAACATGCAAAGGTTAAAGCCAGCTCGTACTCCGTTTTCATATTCAACGGTTACAAAAGCACTGTCTAGTATGTCTGATTTCTCTCCCTTGAACTCGAAATCGCGGAAGTTCGTAGACTGTGAGCCATTCGCATACACTCGTACTGGACGAGACTGGGCAAACAAGTTCATCAAGTCAAAATAATGGCAACATTTTTCTACCAAAGTACCACCAGAGTACTTAGAAAACTTATTCCACTGATTCACTTTGTCTAGGAATGGAATACGGTGTTCCATGATGTTAATCATTTTCACATCGCCAACCGCTTTGCGCTCAAGCACTTCGTGAATAGCTTCTGAATAAATGGATTTATAGCGGTACTGTAGACCAATTTGTAATACAGAACCGTACTCTTGCGCCATCTTGGTAATTTCATAGGCATCTTCTAATTTAGTCGCCATAGGCTTTTCCATGAAGATATGCTTACCAGATTTGATCGCTACCTTTAAAACTTCAAGGTGAGTATAGTTAGGCGTACAGATTAAAATGCCATCTACGTCTGGGTCGAAACAGGCCGCTTCTAAACTCTCGTAGACTTTAAAGTCTTCGTCAGTGATCTTAGCAAATTCTTCTTTCGCAACTTGAATACTACGCTCGTTTTGATCAAACACGCCATGAATAGCAGAACGACCAACGCGAGTTGCTACGCGCATGTGCTCCATGCCAATCATGCCGCAACCGATTAAGTTAACGCGAAATTGAGCTGGCTCTTTGGCAAAAAAGTGGCGCTCTTCTTCATTGATGTAATGGAAGGCAGGGCCAGTATAGCTAAACAATTGGCCATCGATTTTTTCTCTACTCATTATGTCTGTCCTAACAATTTTTTAATATTATTTTGTCCCACTAAGATAGAAAATTGGAACATTAATGTCTAATATATCTTACTCTATAGTTTAATATAAAAATAATATTATGCGTTTCAGAAAGCTCCACTATTTTGTCACCGTCGCGGAAGAGCTCCATTTTGGCCGTGCCGCAGCACGTTTGCATATTGCTCAACCGCCGTTATCACAACAAATTAAAGCCATTGAAGAGGAAATAGGCGCTCAGCTGTTTGAGAGAAGTAGCCAAAAGGTCTTGCTAACACCTGCCGGAGAAGCCTTCTTACCTCAAGCTCGTGCTATGCTAGATAGCTGGGATAAGGTCCAGGAACAAGTCAGAGCGGTTGCCAATGGTAATGCTGGCAATTTATCGTTAGGCTTTGTTTGGGCAGCGGGTACACCCCGGTTTTCTGCGGGTTTAGCTCAGTTCAAAAAAGACTATCCTGATATCACTCTCAACCTAGAAGAAATGACCACTCAGCAAGCACTCAACGCATTGCGAGCCGAGCGTATAGACATGGCTATGATTTTGCTCAACCCTATTATGGACATTACAGATCTTGAGCATGAGCATTATGAGACCCAACAACATATTTTGGCCTTACCGGATACTCACCCTCTCGCCAAACTAAGCAAAGTTCCCTTAAAAGCACTTCACCAGCTGCCTTTTATTTCTTTTGCTCGTCAGGCTCACCCAGCTCTGTATGATCAAATCATGCATCACTTACATCAGGCTGGCGTAGAGCTCAATATTGTTCAAGTTGCTAGACTAACTCAAACCGCCAGAACACTTGTGGCTGCTGGTGTTGGTGTGTCTTTAGTACCTGATTCAACTGCCTTTGATAAACGTGAAGGGCTAACCTTTAGAGAAGTTAATGGTAAGTTGCCTGAACTGGCCATTCATTTTGTGTGGCGCAAAGGCACTCAAACAGCCGCTATGAGCAGGCTGGTTAGCCACCTTAGAGAAGATTTTTAACATAAAAAAGCCAGCGATCTAAGACCGCTGGCTAAGATTACACCAAACAGAGCTTTAAAACTTAGTTTTGTGCCATGTAAGCTTTATCGATTGAGGCTTCACAAGCATCTACTGCACCCTGAGTAATATCGACCCATTTCGCACCGTATTCAGTGATAAACCAATCGCGAACTGGTTTAGCTGCTGCTTGGAATTGAGACTTCTCATCCGCTGTTGGTGCGTAGATAGTACCACCAGACTCTTTGAAGGCGTTGTAAGCTTCAATTTGACGGCGCTTAGGCATAACCGTGGTCACCATACGTAGGGCATCAAAACCATCCATCATGATATGCTGTAAGTCTTCAGGCATGTCTTTTAGGGAATCGTTATTCATCCACCACATTGATGCCATGTAAGCATGACCGTCTAATGTCATGTACTTAATGTGTTCATTAAATTTCATGCCCATGATATCGGTAATGCCGTTTTTAGAACCTTCAACCAGGCCAGTTGCAAGAGAGGTGTACACCTCAGGCCAAGGCACAGCTGTTGGACTGCCGCCCATAGACTTCACTAATTCCATTTGAATAGGTGAGTTGATCGTACGGATTTTCAGGCCTTTTACGTCAGCTGGAGATTTGATCTGAGTGCTGGTTGTCGCAAAGTTACGCCAGCCACCAGTATTACCAATCGTCATTAGGCGCATGCTACCAGTACGGTCTAGAAGCTCTTTACGGATTGGACCTGCGAGCAATTCGCTGTTCAAGGCACACTCTGCGATACGATCACTTGGGAACATATATGGAATATCTAGAGCTTGAATCTCAGGAAAGACATTCGCCAAACCACCCGTTGTCGTGTTGAAGACTTGAATCAAGTTAGCTTGCAATGCTTCAAGACACTCTGTTGGGTTACCACACAGTTGACCACCAGAATAAATATTAACTTGGATACGTCCATTAGACTGAGCTTCTACATAGTCCTTCAATACGACAGCGCCATCATAATCTTCATCGCTGGTGTTAGATAAATGCACTATATTGAATTCATAATCCGCCGCCATAGCAGGCAATGCGGCCACAGCCATGCTAGCTGCAACTAAGGAAGGGGCAAATTTTGTCGCTGTTTTCTTTAAGAAGGTCGTTTTTTTCATTACGAAAGCTCCGTTGTTATTTTTTTAAAGCACTCATTTATTTTCATTCTCAGAACAAATAATGCAAGCAGTAAGTTTACTTTTATTCACCACTTTTGTCTTTTATTTGTTATTCTTGTTTTATATCTTATACAAGACACATATTTCAAGAAGATAAAAGATATTTTTTGTTTTTTATGTGTTGTGTATTTATTTAAGCGAAATAGGTCAAGAGATGAAAAGCACAACAAACAAAGCTTCACCTACTTTTAAGCCTCTTTATCAGCAAGTACAAGAGCTTATTACTGAAAGAATCGTTGAAGGCATTTGGAAGCCAGGGGAAATGTTACCTAGCGAATTTCAACTTGCTGACTTACTAGGGGTGAGCCAAGGTACTGTGCGAAAAGCATTAAGCGCGTTAACTGAAGAGAATGTGCTTTTTAGACGACAAGGTGTCGGTACTTTTGTTTCCGAACATACCCTACAGCAAATGCTCTTTCATTTTTTCCATTTCAAAAGTGATAACGGTGATGTCACTGAACTACCCAACGCTCAAAAATTGACCATTGAGCTAGTCCCTGCCAATGCTGAACTTACGGAGATTTTTCAGCTAACTTCTGGAGAAGAACTAATAGAAATACATAGAGTCAGGTTTATTAATGAATCCGCTTGTATCCGTGAGCTCATTTATTTGCCGCGTCGCTATTTCGCCGCTATGAAGCTCAATGAGAAACTACCGCACTCGCTTTATCATTTCTATCAGCAACAATTTAATATCACTATTCATAAAGCGGTCGATCGCATTAAGGCGGTACCAGCAAACCAAAAAGATCAAGACATACTTAACGTAGAGCTGGGCCAGCCCTTATTGGAAGTTGCCCGTACAGCACGCTCACTAGATGGCAAGATGGTCGAGTATCGTCTAAGCCGAGCAAACACCGAGCACCTGCATTACATTGTCGAGCTGAACTAACTTAGGGTTAGTTCAGTCCTTGCCAAAAAAGGCTAACACCTGATAGTAGTAGCAAGCTGAACGCAAAGAACCTCATCACTCGACTAGAAATGGGTAAAGGGTACTTTTTAGCCAGAATCGTCATGACCAGCACCACTGGAAACCCCAATGCACATAAGAGTAAGGTTGAGTTTGCTATTGGTTGAGAAACCACCACTGATGACACCCTAAACAAGGCGGTACAAAAGAATACCGACAGCAAAGTTGCTCTAATAGTGGCTTGTGCATCAGGTTGGCGATACATCATGAAGGTTATCGGTGGCCCAAAAGTCGAGAACATCCCTCCCATCAAGCCACCAATTACACCACTCAACGAAAAGGCTTGAAGTGAAGACCCTTTGTTAGGTTGACGTCTCTGTAACATCATCACTAAGCTGCTCACAACAATGCATAAGCCTAGTAATGTTTGCAACCAACCTAACGCATTTTCACCAAGATAGCCTAGTAACCACACTCCCACCACTGTCGCAGGCAAGCAAGTCATTAAAAAGCCTACCAATGCTCGCCGGTTTGCTAAGCGCCAATCTCCTCCAGATAAGCCAACGCCAGCATTAATCAGACTCAAGACACCCACTACAAAAGCCGTAATATCGATTGGAGCCAAACCCAAAGCCGAGACACTGCTTACGACAATTAAGCCAAAGGCAAAGCCTGTTGTGGCTTGAATGTAGCTGCCCAATGCAAAAAACAGCAGCAACAGTAAGCTAGAGGCGTCAATTAACATAGCAAGAAGCCTTACCAGAGGCATCTAGGTTTAGATGCCTCAAGAACAAGAATTAAAGGGGATTAGGAGGCAAAGCCAAATAAACGAGGCAATGTCATTGTTAAAGCAGGGATGTAGGTAATCAGAACAATGACGACCAAATGAGTCAACAAATACGGCAGCATTTCACGGCTAATCGTTTCTACTTTCTCACCACTAACACTGGAAGCCACAAAGAGCACCAATCCCATAGGGGGTGTCGCTAGGCCTATGGTCAAATTGACACACATGACGATAGCAAAATGCAGTGGATCAATACCAAACTGAGTCACTATTGGCCCCAATATTGGCCCAAGAATCAAAATAGCTGGCCCTGCATCCAAGAACATACCTACTAGCAATAATAGAATGTTAATGATCAAGAGTAAGAGCAACGGATTCTCAGTCAGAGTCACCATAAAGTTAGCAATTTTTTGTGGCGCACCCGACAAGCTGATGACCGATGAAAAAGCTACCGCACTACCTACAAGAAATAGAATAACAGCGGAAGACTTAGCAGTGGCATACAAAAGATCAGGTAAAGACGCTACCGTCATAGTACGCGACAACAAGCTCACCACTAAAGCATAGGCCGCCGCCACTGCCGCCGCTTCTGTCGGTGTGAAAACACCCGATAAAATACCCCCAAGGAGAATAACTGGTGTTAAAAGTGGCCAAAAAGCTTGCTTAACCGCAGTGCGACGCTCTCCCCAAGTTGCCTTTTCAGATGCAACTTTATAGCCGCGACGCTTAGCCAGGAACCAAGTCATGAGCATTAAACTACCGCCCACCATAATGCCTGGAATAATACCAGCGGCGAACAATCCACCTACAGATACATTCATCACAAACGCATACAGAATCATGATGCCGCT
This sequence comes from Marinomonas epiphytica, assembly GCF_054780655.1. NCBI lineage: Bacteria > Pseudomonadati > Pseudomonadota > Gammaproteobacteria > Oceanospirillales > Oceanospirillaceae > Marinomonas > Marinomonas epiphytica. The sequence continues at coordinate 315,710 of NZ_BAAGVX010000038.1, read as the reverse complement.
TGGGGGAATAATAGGGCCGATAACCGATGAAGCAGCGGTGACTGCCGCGGCAAAGCGACGTGAGTAACCATTTTTTTCCATGGCAGGAATCAGCATCTTACCCAGGGCTGAACAGTCTGCTACCGCTGACCCACTTAATCCTGCAAACAACATGGAAGACAAAATATTGATCTGTGCCAAACCACCTCGTAAATGGCCGATGAATGCTTGGCTAACTTGCACCAAAGACAAGGTAATACCACTTCGGTTCATCACTTCCCCTGCCAACATAAAGAATGGGATGGCCATCAAAGGGAAGCTGTCTATGCCGTTATATAAACGCTGTGTCAGCAATAGGAAGAACATTTCTTTGCCTTCCAAGAATAGACTTACTCCTGGCGCAAACAGTAAGGCAAACGCAACTGGCATGCCTAAGAACATAACGGATAATAAAATCCAGAAAAATGCGATACTCATGCCATTAGCCCTCGCTACTTAATGGTGTGGAAGCGACATCAGATTCACCACGAATCAACCTTTGAATAGCTTCTAGAAATAGCTCAAGGTAAACCAGCATCATGACCCCAAAGCCAATAGGCATGGCCATATAAGACCAAGCTTTCGTAATAGGCAAAGCAGTTGCCAACATACGATTGCCCTTCACGGCAAAATCCCAGCTGCGATCGAATGCATAGAACAAAACAATCGCAACCAATACATACAGAGCAAGCTCTAACAACACCGCCAAACGTGCAGGCAACGCCCCTAGAATGATTTCCAGCGCAGCATGTTGCTTCATTCGAGAGACCACCGGCAAGGTGAGAAATGTCATCCAGACCATGAGATAACGCGCTAGCTCTTCAGACCAAGGTAGAGAGTCGTCGAGCACATAACGACAAAATACTTGTACCAATATAGACAAGGTCATGACGGCCACCGCGGCCATCGCCAAGTATTTAAAAACAAAAATGATAACAGAATTAAGCTGCCCTAGCCCTTTTGTTATTATTGTGAGTAAAAGCATATAAATACCCTTTATGAGTGATTCATTTCCGCTAAATGTGCTTTACATTGCCCTAACATGTTCGCTAGATCGTTTGCCATAGAAACAAAATTAAAGCCTATTTCTAATGCCCATTTAGCATCTCCAGGGGACGGCATCACCGTTCCAACTGGAATACCCGCAGCGTTACAAGCCGCCACGCAAGTTTGAATTTTGGCGCGAACGTCAGGGTGATTTACCTGCCCTGGCATCCCCATTGCCATCGAAAGATCGCCAGGGCCAATAAACACGGCACTGATTCCCTCTAGCTTACCAATATCTACAGCAAGCTCCAACGCTTCTGGCGTCTCTAATTGCGGGATCAAACAAACTTGTTCGTTTGCAGCCTGAGGGTAATCTTCACGAGTGGTATAACGAGCAGCGCGATGCATCTTAGCAAAGCCGCGCTTACCAAGGGGCGGATACATGCTGGCTTGAACAATATTCTTAGCTTCTTCTACTGACTCGACAAACGGAAAGTAGAGTGTCATCCCGCCTTGATCTAGGACCTGTTTAATAGCAATAGAGTCATGGCTTGGCATGCGAATCACTGGTGCGGTCGGGGTTTGTTCAATTGCTCGTAAAATAGGCGTTGTGTCATGAATACTGGCTGGACTGTGCTCTAGATCGACCACTAGGTAATCATAGTTTAAAAATGCCATTGCCTCTGCAACCGTGGGGCTTCCTGATAGAGTCCAACCTCCTAAAAGCTTTTGACCATTCAGTAGACGCTGTTTAAACGGGTTTAGGGTTGTACTCATTAGAAAATCTCCGGTTCATCGATGACTGCGTCACCTTGTAAGAAATCAAAATCACAGCCTTCGTTAGCCTGTGTCACATGACTGGAAAACATGGCGCCATAGCCACGTGCGAATTTTGGTGGTGGGGGCGTCCAAGCGGCTTTACGAGCCGCCATTTCTTCTTCACTGATATCTAAGTTTAATGTACGGCTTTCTACATCTAAGATGATCCAGTCGCCTGTTTTTACAAAGGCTAATGGGCCACCTACATAAGATTCTGGGGAGACATGCAATATACAGGTTCCATAGTGCGTGCCGCTCATACGAGCATCGGATATGCGCACCATGTCCCGCACCCCTTTCTGCAGCAGTTTTTTCGGGATAGGTAACCCTCCCCATTCAGGCATGCCAGGGCCGCCAATAGGCCCTGCATTTTTTAGCACCAACACAGTGTTTTCATCTACGTCTAGATCAGGGTCATCTATCTGGGCATTCATTTGGTGATGGTCTTCGAATACCAAGGCTTTACCTCGGTGATTCAAAAGATTAGGAGACGCTGCTGAAGGCTTACACACAGCACCATCAGGGCATAAGTTACCCGTAATAACACCGATCGTGCCGCGATCGTTCACAGGGTTATCTAATGGCCTGATTACATCGTCATTGTAAATTTCAACGCCATCTAAGTTCTCGCCAAGTGTGCGACCATTCACGTTCAATTGATCTAAATGTAAATGAGACTTCAAGCGCGTCAATAAGGCCGGAAGCCCACCCGCATAAAAGAGGTCTTCCATTAGGTATTCACCAGCCGGCATTAAGTTGGCAATCACCGGCACTTTACGAGCCCATTTATCAAAGTCTGCCATTGGGAGGTCGATACCCGCACGACCGGCCATTGCGATTAAATGAATAATACCGTTGGTCGATCCCCCCAAGGCTACATAGCTAACAATGGCGTTCTCGAAAGCTTCTTTTGTGGCCAGTTTTTTCGGTGTTAAATCTTCAAACACCATTTTTGTGATACGTTCACCCGCTAAAGAACATAAACGTTGATGAGCTGAATCGGCCGCTGGAATGGTAGCTGAGCCTGGCAAACAAAAACCTAATACTTCTGCCATTGAAGTAAGAGAAGAGGCCGTTCCCATAGTGTTACAGGTTCCGACTGAGCGAGTCATTTTGGCTTCTAGTTCAAGCCAGTCCTCATCACTGAGGTTGCCCGCGCGTTTTTCATCCCAAAATTTACGGGTATGGGTCCCAGTGCCTATCTTTTGCCCTTTAAAATTACCATTTAAACTGGCTCCGGCGGGGATATAAATGGCGGGGATATTCATGCTGATTGCCCCCATAACTAAGCCTGGGGTCGTTTTGTCGCAGCCGCCCATCAGAATGGCGCCGTCAATCGGGTGGCTGCGTAATAGCTCTTCCGTTTCCATGGCGAGAAAATTGCGGTACATCATGGTGGTTGGTTTCACCATGACCTCTCCTAAAGACATTGCAGGCAACTCAAGCGGATAACCGCCCGCCCGGATAATGCCTTCTTTTACAAATTGCGCCCGCTCTCTTAAATGGGTGTGACAGGTACTAATATCACTCCATGTATTGATAATTCCAATAACGGGACGTCCCATAAAATCACTGCGTTTGTAGCCAGTTTGTTGTGTGCGTTGGCGATGGGCAAAAGCACGCATGTTATCAGGGGCAAACCAACGCTGACTGCGAAGGTCTTCAATCTGTTTTGCCATGTGACTGTCCTGTGGTTTTCGTGTCGTTGTTTTTGTTTTAGTAGCAAGTAGGTTGTTTACGGCTTCTTGATACTTGTGTTATAAATCTTATATAAGACATAAGACAAGTCAAGAGTTATCCGCTTTAAGCTCATAGATAGTGCCACAAAAACCAGCACCAATCTAAAAATTAACTCTTTTAAAACAAACAGTTAAACAAGAACAATATTCGAATCAGAACTGAGGTATAGCATGCTAGAATTATCAAATCCTGCGCTCTTGCAAGATAAGTGTTTAATAAATGGTGAATGGGTTAATGCCAATACAGGTAAAAAACTTTCTGTATTAAACCCTGCTACAGGTGACGAAATTGTTAGCATTGCGAGTGTTGGTTCAGAAGAGACTCAAGCGGCTATTTTAGCGGCCGAAGCCGCTCAGAAAGAGTGGAAAAAGAAAACGGCTAAAGAAAGAGCAGGCCTACTACGCCGCTGGCATGATCTGCTTCTAGCCAACCAAGATGATCTCGCCAAATTAATGACCGCTGAACAAGGTAAACCTCTTGCCGAGTCACGAGGCGAAATTGGTTATGCGGCATCTTTTTTAGAGTGGTTTGCCGAAGAAGGTAAGCGCATTTATGGCGACATGATTCCTAGCTATGCTCCTGACCGCCGTATCATGGTCATGAAAGAGCCTGTCGGCGTCTGTGCCGCCATTACACCTTGGAACTTTCCTGCTGCTATGATCACTCGTAAAGTTGGCCCAGCTTTAGCGTCTGGTTGTACTATGGTCATCAAGCCTGCCTCAGAAACACCGTTAAGCGCTTTAGCCATGGGTGTGTTAGCTCAAGAAGCAGGTATACCTGCTGGTGTAATCAATATTGTGGTCGGCTCCGCTCGTGACATTGCGAAAACACTAACCGACTCTCCTATTGTTCGTAAATTAACCTTCACCGGCTCTACCCCCATTGGTAAGTTGCTGATGAGAGAATGTGCCGATACGATGAAAAAAGTGTCATTAGAGCTAGGGGGCAATGCACCCTTTGTTGTTTTCGATGACGCCGATGTTGACGCTGCAGTCGAAGGCGCTATGGTGTCTAAATACCGCAACGCAGGCCAAACTTGTGTATGTGCGAACCGTATCTATGTTCAAGCTGGCGTATATGATGAGTTTGTCGAGAAGTTTGCGGCTAAAGTAGAGCAAATCAAAGTGGGTAATGGTTCCCAAAGTGGTGTTGAACAAGGGCCTCTCATTAACCGCTCTGCAGTCGAAAAAGTGGCTGAACAAGTTCAGGATGCTCTAGCTAAAGGCGGCACATTAGTCACAGGGGGTAAGCAGCATGAATTGGGCGATAACTTCTACCAGCCTACCGTGATAGCAAATGCCAGCCAAGACATGCTATTTGCAAAAGAAGAAACATTTGGCCCGCTCGCTCCGGTCTTTAAGTTCACCACTGAGGATGAGGTCGTTGAACTGGCAAACGACACAGAGTATGGCCTAGCCTCTTACTTCTACTCACGCGATATTGGCAGAATTTTCCGTGTAGCAGAAGCACTAGAAACTGGTTTAGTGGGCGTGAACGCTGGTGTTATTGCCACTGAAGTTGCTCCATTTGGCGGCTACAAAGAATCGGGCCTAGGCCGTGAAGGCTCTAAATATGGAATCGACGATTATGTGAATACGAAATACGTTTGTGTTGCCGGCTTAGACAAGTAACAGGCTTTCATATTCGACACAGAGCCATTGACTGGCTCTGTGTATCTCTATCTTCTATTGGAACTAACCATGCCCGCAATTAGTAATATATATCCTTCTTTAAAAAATAAAGCCGTTTTCATCACAGGCGGTGGCTCAGGTATTGGCGAGTGTCTAGTTAGGCACTTTATGAAACAAGGCGCCCGAGTCGCTTACATTGATATTGACGAGCCAACATCACTTACTCTGAACACCAAGCTAGAAGATGAATTTCAAACATCCCCTTGGTTCAAACAAGTTGATGTGCGTGACATCGATGCTTTACAGACAGCCATTGCTGAAGCTGCCCAAGCCCTCAATGGCCTAGACATTCTAGTGAATAATGCAGGTAAAGATGATCGTCATGATATGGAAGAGGTGACGCAGGAGTATTGGGACAATTGTCTGAACATCAATCTAAGACCCCATTTCTTTGCCATTCAAGAAGCGACTAAATGGATGCAAGAAGGCGCGAGTGTTATCAACATGGGTTCTATTGGTTGGATGCGTGGTCGCCACGAAATGGTTGGCTACACGACTTCCAAAGGAGCTATTCATACACTCACCAAAACCATGGCCCGCGACCTAGGCCCACGAGGTATTCGTGTTAATTCTGTAGTGCCCGGTGCGATCGTAACCGAACGCCAGAAAGCCCTTTGGTTGACCCCTGAAATTGACCAACAGTTTATTGATCTGCAGTCGCTGAAGTTCCGCATTCAACCCGAAGAAGTGGCAGCCATGACCTTATTTTTAGCCTCTGACGATAGCCGCGCTTGCGCAGGCCAAAACTTTATCGTCGACGGCGGCATTGTGTAAACTCTAAACTTTAAAGTACCTCGAACTTATCTAATTAGTTACCCCTTAAAGCCTATCGCTCTTATTTAGACTAAAGAGCGGTGGGCTTTTTTATTATTTTTTCTTTTTATAATCAGTCATCTAAAAGATTATGATCATATATGGAACTATAGTCTCCATATATGACTTCACTTTCACTACTCTCTTTTCTAAGCTCTTTTCACGGAGATTAATATGACATCTGAACCAGTTAGAAAAACAATAAAAGTCATTGAGCTATTTGCCATGAATGATAAAGCTGAGACATTAGCCAGTATTTCTAGGAAGTGCGATATTCCCAGAGCTACAGCTTCTCGTATAGTGACCACTCTTGAACAAGAGGGCTATTTACGACGTTGTAAGAATAAGACGTATATTCGAAACTTCTATCTGCAAAAGAAAATGAGCTTGAGCGAGGAGTATCTAAGTATTCTTGAACAGGTTCTTGAGGACATTGCCGAAAAAAGTGAGCAGTCTTGCGAAGCAATATTTATCGAAAACAGCCAGCTTTATTGGCTATCAAAAAAAGAGTCAAAAAATGTCGCCTTCCGTTTGAAAGCTCATGCGGGCTTTAGACGACCACTATATGAACTAGATGCACCCTCCAGATTAAGCTTAGCCGCCATGGGCTGGGAAACCGTCCGTAAACAATTCGACACCGGCGCTTTTTTCGAAGCTGGAAAATTACGTAATAGCGTATCCAAAAGCACTCTAAAAGAGCAGCTGCAGACCACTCCATTAACGGATGTTCTTTATGACATTGAAGGCAATATCCGTGGGATTCGTCGTTTTTCTAAAGCAATTTTTGATAGAGATGGTCAATTCGTGCACCTCCTTTGTATTGCTGAGGCCGCCATTTCTATCCACAACGTAGATGAGCATATAGAAAAAAATAAAAAATTACTCAACCAAGCGGTTAAAAAACTTACCGCCTTTCTTAACAGCGAGCAGATCCAATGAAAAAACAACCCAACATACTTTTTATTATGGCTGATGATCATGCATCAAAAGCAATCAGTTGCTATGGGCATGGCATAAATAAGACTCCCAACATTGACCGCATTGCTCAAGAAGGGATGATGTTTAACCACTGTTATGTAACCAATTCTATCTGCACCCCAAGTAGAGCCAGTATTCTTTGCGGCACATACAATCATGTAAATGGCGTAACCACACTGGATAGTAAAATTAATAAACACATCCCAAATGTTGCTAAGCACTTACAAACCGGTGGTTACCGTACCGCTATGATAGGAAAATGGCACTTAGGTGAGGGCAAAGAACATGAGCCTTCCGGTTTTGATTTTTGGTCTGTGTTACCAGGGCAAGGGGATTATTTCGACCCTGAGTTAATTGAGATGGGTAAGGACATTCAAGTGCCTGGCTATGCCACGGATATTATTACAGATAAATCTATAGAATGGCTAAAGCAAACCAATGAAGACAAACCTTTCTTCCTAATGTGCCACCATAAAGCCCCACACCGCTCTTGGGAAGCGCACCCCAAGAACCGCCACTTGTATCAAGAAGACATTAAAGTTCCAGAAACTTTCTCAGATGATTATAAGAACCGAGCTAAAGCCGCTGCTGCTGCAAAAATGAGAGTCGATGGTGACATTACGTATTTTGATCTTGGACTCGTGCAGCCAGAAGGTGGATCTGAGGTCGGAGAAATCGCAGTTGAGGGCTCAAAAGATAGAAAAATCCCCCACCCTGAAGACTTAACAGACTTTAAACTGATCGATAAAGACACAGGTGAGGTGTTTACTTTTGAAACCCATGAGTCTCTTTCTCACTTCAAATACCAGCGCTATATAAAGCGTTATGTACGAACGATTGCTTCAATCGATGAAAGTGTTGGTCGATTGTTAGACTACCTGGATGAAACAGGACAAGCAGACAATACCATTGTTATTTATACATCTGACCAAGGGTTCTTCTTAGGCGAGCATGGTTGGTTTGATAAACGCTTCATGTACGAAGAGTCGTTTCAGATGCCCTTCCTAATCCGATACCCAAATGGCATTAAAGCAAACACGATCAATAACGAAATTATTTCGAATGTCGATTTTGCCCCAACGTTTCTGGACTATGCAAACTTAACCATACCCAACTACATGCAAGGCCTCAGCGTACGCCCCCTTCTGGAAAATTCGACACCTGACAATTGGCAAAAAGTAGCTTACCACCGTTACTGGATGCACAGTGACGAGCACCATAATGCCTACGCTCACTACGGCATACGTAACAAAAGATACAAGCTAATTTATTGGTATAACGAAGGGTTAGACATGCCAGGAACCCAGCCAGGCGGAGAAGAAAAAGAATGGGAGTTATTTGACTGTGAAGAAGATCCTCTAGAGCTTTTTAACTGTTATCACGACCCAAGCTATAAAGAAGTAGTGAAAGAATTAACACTCCTTCTCGATGAAAAAATGTTGGAAATTGGAGATATACCAAGACACGACACCAAAGCAATTATGAAAGCACTGTAAATTTCGATCGTTACACTATTTCGTCTATTAAAAAAATAAAAGGACCAAAAAATGAAACACTCAATGTTAACAAAAGCACTTTCATGCACCTTATTAATTGGCGCCTCAGCACTCTCATCTGCAGCCGATTATAAGTTCACTATGGCGACAACAACGCCAGAAAATTCCCCTTGGGGAAGCACTCTAAGTAGCTTCCAGAGCCTTGTTAAAGAGTATACAGGCGGCCAAGTCGAAATAAACGCAAGTTTTGGAGGCGCTCTTGGTAATGATACTCAACTGTTGCAAAAAACCCAGTTAGGTTCAACGGTACAAGGTGCTCAATCATCTGGGGCAAACCTAGGCTCTGTGGTGAGTGCTTTTAAAGCCTTCGATGTGCCGTACATTATCAATAGCTTAGAGACGAGCACTAAACTATTTTATCCAAATGGCTCTCTTGGAGGTGAAACCGTTGAAGAACTACAGTCTTTAATGGCCAAAAAGAACCTAAGACTATTATATGTCATGCCATTTGAATTCCGTGGCCTCCTGACCACCGAAAAAACAATCAATTCACCAGCAGACATGGAAGGCTTGAAGATACGTGTTACCCCAAGTGAAGTAGAACGCAGTATGATTACTGAGCTTGGTTCAGGGGCAACAACACTGGGCATTTCTGAAGTTTATACGGCACTTCAAACCGGTACAGTAGACGGACTAGCCATTCCTCCGATCACTGCTGTGGCGTTTGGTCTTCATGAAGTAGCCAACAATATTAACTTGCTTAACTTCCAGCCTCATGGCTCGTTTATGACTGTTAACGCTAGAGCTTGGAATAAGCTACCAAAAAGTATCCAGAACAAAGTGCAACAAGCTGCTGACAAGGCTGTGAGAGACAATATTGAAGTATTTCAGTCAGAGTTAACAACTGCTCTTGATAAATTTAAAGAGCAAGGGGTGAATATCATTGAACCCTCACAACAAGTTCAAGACGAATTTGCTGATATTATTCAAGCACCCGCTGCGAAGATAGCCACTCAAGGCTTTAATTCTGACGAAAAGCACTTCTTTAAAACTCTACAAACTGCGTTAGATAAAATCTAAAACTATTAAGGTAGGGTTGAAAAATAACCCTACCTGTTTTCTAAAGATGAATGCTATGTATAAACTTATAAAAATAATAGATCAGTATTTTGAAGAGGTGTTATGTAGTGGCATGCTCACCTACATCGCCGTATCTCTAAATGCAGAGGTGTTTAATCGTTACTTTTTAAACTCTCCCTCGGCATTTACTGATGAAATTGCTCGTACACTCATGATTATGCTAGTTTTCCTTGGTGTTCCATGGGCAGTTAAGCTGAACAAACACGTAATTATCGATCTTATCCCTACCTCTCCTAAGTGGAAAAAAAAGCGCACCGTTATAGAGCTCATTTCTCACGCTATCTTTATTGTTTTCTGCTTGTTATTTATCAATGCCTCTTATAGAGCAGCTGAGTTTCACCACATGCTTGGCTCCGTTACGGAAGGGTTAGGATTACCATATTGGTTACTACTTGGAGCTCTTCCCGCCATTTTTGCATTAACCATTATCAGACTAGTACAACGTATTTATAAATTACTTAAAACCAATACAACAGTAACGGCTCAAGGACCTAACAATGTCTAATTTAGAGATTTCACTCATTGTTTGCTCATTTTTCTTGTTTATTCTATTCCAAGTCCCCGTTGCTATTGCGTTAGGATCAACTCTTTTTGTGGCATTTTTCTACATGGGATTTGACACCATCGAATTAGCATTAGATGCATACCAGTCACTCGACAGCTTCCCCTTGTTAGCCATTCCAATGTTCATTCTGGCGGGCACCCTGATGGCGACTGGGGGAGTAGCCCAACGGATTCTAGATCTGGCCGATGAATTCGTTGGCCATCTACCAGGGGGGTTAGCAATTGTAACTATTTTTGCTTCGTTACTTTTTGGAGGACTTTCCGGCTCAGCTCCTGCTACCGTTGCAGCCATTGGTACAATTACTATTCCTGCAATGATCAAACAAGGTTATGACAAGGGATTTGCAGCAGGCCTAACGGCTTGCTCTGGGGTAATTGCGATACTCGTTCCGCCTTCTAACCCAATGATAATTTACGCCTTAGCTCAACCGGGAACATCAGTTTCTTCTATGTTCCTAAGCGGCTTAATTCCAGGTTTATTATTAGCTCTGGGAATCGCCATTCCAGCTTATTTCGTCTCTAAAAAGAATAACTGGGGAGGTAAGCGCCAGGCAGGTTCATGGTCTAGCAGAATTCGAGCTATTGCTAATGCAAAATGGGCAATACTTACCCCCGTAATTATTTTAGGAGGAATATACTCTGGAGCCTTCACTCCAACTGAATCTGCAGCCGTAGCGTCTCTATATGCTTTTATTATCGGAGCATTTGTTCATAAGGAAATAAAGCTGAACAACGTATTTTCGGTGTTTTCTCAATCCGCCATTATGTCTGTCGTAGCCATGTTCCTCATTCCTTTTGCGGTGGTGCTCGGGAAGCTCTTATCCTCTCAGCAAATTCCTGAACTGATCACCAGCTCTATGTCGGGGGTATTAGACGGTAAGGTAATTTCCATTCTTATGATCATTCTTTTTTTGCTGTTTGTCGGGTGTTTTATGGACACTCTAGCATCCATCATTGTGCTCACGCCTTTGCTTTACCCCATGTTAAGCCAGTATGGTATTAGCCAATATCATTTCGGCATCATTCTGATTGTATGCTTAGGCCTTGGGTTCGTAACCCCCCCCTTAGGAGGGAACTTATTCATTGCTAACCAAATCAGTAAGACTTCAGTTCAACGGGTCTTCATCGGTGCGCTACCGACACTCGCAGGTATGTTAGTCGCGGCTCTGCTGATCGCATTTATCCCAGCCTTCTCAGAAAGCTTTTTGTAATGTAAGGAGCTCTACTTGGCCAAATGGTATGAAGAAGGAGTGAACCCTGATTATAGGTTCACTCTGGCGAACGAAAGAACCTTTCTGGCATGGATGAGAACCGGCCTGGGGTTCTTTATTAGCGCAATATCCATAGACCAATTGCTAATCTATATGGAAACAGAGTCCTTGCTGTGGGGGTTCCCTTATTGCTTGTTGGCCATTAGCACCCTGTGCATTGTGAGCGGATACATAAGGTGGAAACAAAATGAAAAGCAGATGCGAAATAACGCCCCACTGCATTATGGCATTGCCAGCCTCTTGCTTACATTGATTGCGATTGGAACTGTGATTGCGTTTGTGCTTTATAAATTATGGTGACACCTCCTGAAACACAGTTTGAACGGACTCAGCTATCTTGGATTAGGACACTGTCCTTATGCCTACTGAGTCTGTTGTTTATATTGAGGGATAGCATCACATTATCCTCTTTACTACTTTGCATGCCCTTTGTAATGGGTGTGGCTTTCACTTACCTTGCCAAAAGTAAGCTGTGTTTTTGCCTTTCGATACTTTATCTAATCGCCTTTTTTCTCTTTGTAAAAATCTCTTCTCTTGTTCTATAGACAGCGTTTTAATTGTGCAAATCATGCGCAACCTCAAAAGCTTTTACAGATATGGGCTTTTATTTTCCCCTTACGCCCTAAACAATGCTGTAACGACAAACTAATGAGAGAATGTTATGAAAGCAGCAATAGAGATCAAATTCGTATCCGATATCATGTGCCCTTGGTGCGTGGTTGGGCTGCGCAACCTTGAGATCGCTCTCGCTAATCTGGATGATAAGGTTAGCAGCGAGATGACTTTCCAGCCTTTTGAATTGAACCCACAAATGCCAGCAGAAGGGCAAAACTTCGCAGAGCACATTGTTGAAAAATACGGCATTACACCTGAACAGTCGAACGAAAATCGCCAGATGATTCAAGCGCGCGGCAAAGAAGTTAACTTCGATTTCAACTTTGCTGACGACAGCCGAATGCGTAACTCTTTCGATGCCCATCGCTTACTGCACTGGGCTGAGTTGGAAGGTAAGCAGGCAGAGCTTAAGAACGCCCTGTTTGAAGCACACTTTACTCACAACCAAGATGTTAGTGATCATTCGATTCTAGCCAACATTGCCGCCGATGTGGGCTTAGAAAGGTCCGTTGCTCTAGGTGTGCTTGAGCAAGGACATTATGCAGAAGAAGTGCGACGCCAAGAAGCTTTTTGGCAACAAAACGGCATCAGCTCGGTACCTACTGTGATTATTAACAACAAGTATGCAATTTCAGGCGGCCAGCCCGCTGAGCAGTTTCGTTTAGCATTAGAGCAAATTTTGCAGGAAGAACAAACGGGCGCTAGCGCCTAAGTAACCTAGAGCGAACACGGCTTTGAGAACAAGCCGTGTTCGTAGTTTTTGCTAATCTAACAATGACTTTACATAGGTTGCGATCGCATCGTCTTGACAGTACTCGAAGAAACATTCTTGGAAGCGTTTTCCTGTCACTGCGGTACGCACTAAACTTTGATCTATTTCCTTTAGCGTGTCTAAGTAGTCACTCTTCATGGTAGCGGCTTTGATATCGTTTAGTAGACTGGCATTCTCTACTTGAGGCGCCTTACGCTCTACTGGATAACCTTCACCACGTGGGCCAGTAAATGCTTTTTCAAACATATAGCGTGCATTTAGCTCTGCCGCCCAACCAAACCCTTTAGCAAAAGCCAATGCCAACGCATTACCGTTGTTTATTTGATTAAATAAGAAAGCATCTGAAGGCTCTAAACAATACCCACAAACCACACCTGGATGGGCATTTAATGACATCATAGCACCCTGACCTGTACCGCAACCTGCAACAATAAAGTCCACTGCTTTGGAGTTAATCAGTAGACTCGCCATTATGCCTAGGTGGATATAGGTTAAATGATGGTCGTTTTCATCAGACATGCCTACGTTATAGACTTGGTGATCAAGCGGCTTGGTGACTTCCGTCAATTGTTGGAGGATAACCGCGTTCTTGCTGGCTTGGCTGTTCTCCATCATAAGTGCTATTTTCATTCTTCGCTCCTTGTCGGCCGAATGCCTTCGGCCTTTTGCATTGTTTTTATTGGATTCGAGCAATCGTTGTTACTTAACCAAAGGCCTTAGTAGCCATTGCCGTCAGGTTTAGCGTCAACGAAGTCTTCACGCATTGGTGCAAACGTATCAAGTAGTACACCTTTTTTCAAACACACACAGCCATGCATTACATTTGGCACCTTGTATAGTGCATCACCAGCTTTTACGATTTTCGTTTCGTCACCAATAGTGAACTCAAACTCACCAGATAATACATAAGTGATCTGCTCATGAGGATGGTTGTGCATAGCGCCAATTGCGCCTTCTTCAAAGTACACCTCAACACTCATGACATTTTCACTGTACGCCATGATCTTACGAGAAACCCCTGCACCTAGGTCTTCTAACTGGACATCTTGATTGTAAACAAACATACTGACTCTCTTGCTCTTTATTTGTATGATGATTGAGTTCTCATATTGCCGCAATTACCACTTAGTTTCAATCTTTTGTCATTTCAAAACACCTCATTACACACAGAACCAACGTCATATAACTGTCACCTGAAGGCAATATATTAAGGTTATGCAGCTAGCCATCAGTATGATTACTAAAAGACACACTCTTATTACAGGGCACTCATAGTTCCCAACCTAGTGTGAATAATTGTATTTACTCAATTAGTATGCAATATTCGTAGAACCATCTAAGTGACAGGGTGTATAAGGTTATGAAAATGAAGGACACGCTGGACTCATTAGAGCCAGAAAAAAAACCAAAAAAGAAAAAAAAATTAAAAAAAGAAAGTGCTAAGAAAAAATCGGGCAACAAGAAAAAAACTGTCAATCAAATAAAAAAATCCAAAGACTTACCTAGGAATACAGAATTAAAAGGTAACGTTAAAAAGTCGCCTGTCATTAAGCCTTCTGCGACTAAAACACCTCCTCCTTCAGCACCCGAAGCTAAGTTAGCAGTTCCAAATGAGCCAACCAAGGTTAATCTAGATTCTCAGCCTCAAGTATCTAATTCGAGTAATGACATAAGCCGTAATAGAGTGTCAAAAAACCTTCAGGTACCTCTACCTCATCAACAGTCAGCGGCCATTGAAAACATTACGAAAAGGCTATTATTAGGTGAAATATCTCAAGGACTGGCCCTAAGAGAGCTAAGGGTGAAAATTTTAGGATTACGACAGGAAACCTTTGCAAATCAGGTAGGCGTTTCTCGTAAAACCTTGTCTGAGATTGAAAACAACAAAGGAAACTACACTTCAGAAGTGATTAACAAAGTATTCAAACCTTTTGATTTACGAGTAGGCTTATTACCAGCAGATACCTTATTATTAAAATCTTTAGTGACTGAATAGAAATTATTCCTATGGAGAAAGTTGTTTTAGAAGGCTATATAAAAGTACCAGAAAAGGCTTTGCGGGACATTTTAGCCGCCCTTCCTAGCCATATCAAACAAACCAAACTTGAACCTGGTTGCTTGACATTCGAGGTAACCCAAAGGCATTCAGAGCCATGCTACTTTGACGTGTATGAGACTTTTGTAGACGAACAGGCTTTTGAACACCATCAAGCCCGCGTTAAAGCATCAAGCTGGGGAGAAGTCAGTAAAAACGCTGAACGCCACTATCAAATCAAAAAGGTAAAAACATGATTCTGCACGATTATTTGCCCTCAGGCAATGGCTATAAAATTCGCTTACTGTGCGCCCAACTCGGCATAAACTACCAGCTAAAAGAATATGACATAACTCAGGGAGAAACTCGTACAGAGGATTTTCTCGCATTAAGCCCAAACGGGAAAATTCCAGTTTTGGAGCTCGAAAACGGTCATTGTCTAAGTGAAAGTAATGCTATTTTGCTCTATTTATCAGAGCGTTTTAATTCGACGCTCATGCCAAGCGCCCCTTTGTTGAGGGCAGAAGTTTATAAATGGTTATTTTGGGAACAATATAGCCATGAGCCAAATATTGCAGCAGTTCGCTTTTGGTTAACCCACGATGCGATGACCCCACTTAAAGAGCAAATATTACCGGAGCGTATAGAGCTGGGTAATGCCGCCCTTAAGTTAATGGATGACACTTTAGTAAAAAGCACCTACTTAGTGGGAGAAGAGCTAAGCTTAGCGGATATTTGTTTGTTCGCTTACACTCACGTGGCTGAAGAAGGGGGGGCCTTTGATCTGGCTAACTACCCTTATATCCAACGCTGGATTCAGACAATTGAGCAACAAAGCTGGTTTCAACCTATTACTCAAGCCCATTAGGATACGGTTCTTCAGCTTGGCCTCTCGGAGGAATCGGAACTGAGCATTAGTTCATAGTCTAATACAGCTTGAGCCGACATAGGTTTATTGTGATGCCAACCTTGGTGTAAATAGATCCCCATGTCTTGTAGACGCTGGCAATCCGCTTCGATTTCGACTCCTTCCGCAATACAGTCTATTTCTAATTCCTCTGACAGGGTTTGAATGGATCTCATGATGGCATTATTTTTAAAGTTAGACTCAACAAACAGCTTATCTGTTTTGATGATCTCAAAATCATACTCAGAAATATAAGATAACCCAGAATACTCCATACCAAAATCGTCCACGGCAAATCGACAGCCTAACGCTCTTAAATAGTCCATATTCTTTTTAATTTTTGTACGATTTCTCATGAGATTTTCATCTTCTGTAATCTCAAGAATAAGACCTAAACGAATGGTTTCAGGGAGCTTTGAGACCCCGGTAATAAACTGGTCACTTTCAATGTGTTTACTCGACACATTGACTTGAAAAGAGTGCGTTCTTAAAAACTCTTCCGAGAAGCTGCGAGCCATCTCTTGAATTTGAAAAATTGTATGCTCGATATAGAGGTTATAATCTTTAATCATCTTAGCCAGCTCACCGGCTCCTTGGGAGCTTTTGCTGCGCAAAAAGATTTCTATTGAGAAAATCTTATTATCTTTCGTGTCCACAATAGGTTGATAGACATTATAAAAATAGTTGTCCTTAATCCTCCTTTTTAAGAAGAAAGCTTGAATAGATAGAACTACTCTGGGGGTGATTAAAAACACACTAATAACAAAGAAGAGTAGAATCAGGGGATAGAAATAGAAACTATACTCTTTAGAAGGCACTAAAGGCCTGGATAAATAGGCCACATTTTGAATCACATTAGAATTCTCATACAGATCGCTTCCTGAGTTCTCCAAAGGATCTTTTATGTCCAATGCCAAACCTGAATTCTCCGAAAAGAAATGATCGACGGCACTCTTTTTTACCACCACATTATACTCTTGATGAGAGAAGATCTTTTTAATAATGTATATTGGCTCAGAAAGAGACTTGATATCAAAAGGACCAGCGAGCTTAAGTTCTTCATAAAAAGGGACTATATCGACTTTTTGCTCGATTCGATTACCCCACGAGTCACAAGCTACTATTGCATGATCGTCACGGCGGTCAACTACCCCTAGCTCAACACCACCAGCAACTTTAAAAAGCTCTCGGCGCATCAGGTAAACAAACTCGTCTTCACAAACTCGACTGTATTCTTGTGAAACCTTTTCAATCAAGTTAGCAATGGACTGAAAGTATTCCTCTGTTTTTTCAAAAGAATCTTTCTGTAATTTTTCGAAGTGAAACTGCTGCTTTTCTTCTTGTAAAAAACGTTCTACATGTACAAGGACAAGCGAAAAGGCGAGCACCAGCAAAAGGTTTAAAAAAAACGTAAAAAATATTTTTTCCTTCTTAAACATGCTGCTTCATCCACTCGAACACAGTATAGGATTCATTATATGTTTTTAAATGAAGCTTGTGAACTTATAGATTTGAACGGCTTATAGGAGGCTAAAAAGTGGCTACCACAGACCAACTCTCTGTAGTAGCCACTAACTGAGCAAAACTCAAATCCGTTGAACACTCATCCGGCTGGTTTTAACATTTGCATATCTAAAGCCAAGTCTGCTTCTAAATATTCCATATTATGCAGTTGATATGAAGCCCAGTAACCTCGCCAACGAGGGTCAGATTTTAATACTTTAGCCATCTTATTAACGATCTCGGAGCGTAGTCGTTTACCTATTGGTTCATAGAATTGGTTTTCCTGCACATCCGCATCCACATCATATAACTCCTGGTAGCCCGTTGCGGCGTTGTAGCCATAAAACCATTCTCGCTCTAGCAACTCAAGGCGAATACCTGCTCCCAAGTTCATCCCAACATGCATTCCTGTTTGAAAGACAGGTTCAAATTCAAGTCTCTTAACTCCATTTGCGATCTTTAATAAATCAGCTCCTTCCATGAAGTCTGGTTTTTGTATGCCGGCAAACTGTAAAAGCGTTGGTGCAATGTCAAGAGAAGAGCAAACAACACAAGTAGAATTAACCATTTCAAGAGATCCTGGTGTTTTCAAGTAAAGTGGTACCGCAAAGATATCTGGTTGAAAATAAACACCTTTATCGGCCATACCTAAACGACCATTCATATCACCATGATCTGCAGTAAAGACTACTACGCAGTCATCCCATAAACCTTCGGTTTTTAAGTAGGAAATAATTTTTCCTATTCCATAGTCAATCACCTCAACTTGTAATAGATGCCCAGCTATGTAGTCAATTACCGTATCATCGTCGTACATTCCCCAATATTTGCGGTAAAGATGGTAAATTGGGTTATCCGTCATGTCCGTCGTTTTAAAATCAAGGTAGCTAGCTGGCAGCCGCACCGCTTTTTTGATTTCCTCATAACGTTCTTCAAAACCGCTAGGAATAGAATAGGGCTGATGAGGATCGAAGTAGTCTATCTGAGCAAAGAATGGACGATCAGGCTCCTGCCGTCTCGCTGCTTTTATCTGACGAACCGTTAAGTCTGATAAGAAAGTGGAATAATGAGCGTCCTTTGGAAAATCGCTACCATCCTCTTGCTCTATCCACCCACCAAAAGAGTTTGCTTTTGTCACTTTATCAACTCGCAGCCCTGTAAGCTCTCGTCGATACTTAGGTAGCATTACTCCCATCTGATCAATATATTCTAAATAGCGATCGTCGTCCGCGACAGGAGGCCCCCAGCGGTCCCAAGCATGTAGGTTCTCCCCAAAAGTACGAATGAACTTGTCGACTCCCACATGGCACTTACCCGTATGTTTCATTACATAACCTTCTGACTTTAGGTAGTCTTGAAAGATAATATCGTTCACATGTAAGTCGACTTGAGAGCCTGACGGCGCGCGCTCTCCGTTGGTCAAATACGGAGGGTGCATACCGGTAAATAATGCCGCTCGCGCAGGCCCACACAAGGGGCTTGTCGTGTAGGTACGGTTAAACTTGCAACCACCTTGTGCTATCAAATCAATATTTGGTGTATTAATCACGTTTGAAAGTGGTCGAGACTCCATGTAACAATCTGGCGAGATCATATCGACAGTAATAAAAAGCATATTTGGCTTTTTTGTCTGGGTGTCTACGTAATAGGCTCCCTCTCGTGATTTTGCATTTAAAAATTTTTGAGACATCATGATTTTCTTCCTAGATATGCAGGGGGAATTCTCCCCCTTTCTTGACGGCTAACGAGACACTTTAAACTTAATAATTTTATGTAAAGCAAAACAAACCATAGCGACAATTGCTAACACCCCTGCCACTTTTCCTATGCTGCCTTGGTCCCCTAAAATGCCAATTTCAGAAAATACGCTATACAACACAGCAAGAAGAGCAATGATTATCCAGCTTGCTGCACTTGCATGTTGCCAAGGCTGGACATCAACTTCTTGTGTAGATGTTTGAGAATAAGGTTGAGGTAAGGGCTTAAAGTAACGTATCACCATCATAATGGAGACCATCCATAGGAAGTTTAATCCTACCGTATGCAACCAATGCAACTGGAACAGCCCAAAGTCATTCTTCAAAACAAAGTTGGCGATAAAAAAGCTTCCCATGCCAATAGGCAGCGCGACAAACGCAGCTAGTGCAGGGGTTCGCTTAGACACAATGCCCACCAGAATAACCGTTAAAATGGGAACATTTATCACCGCCATAATGGTTCTCATGAAGGTATACAGTCCATCTGCTTGAGCAATCCAAGGAGCAATACAAATGCAGGTTATAATGGTTACTGATGCAAAAATTTTACCTGTTTTTACCACCATTTTTTCATCAGCTTTGGGGTTGATGACTTCCTTATAAATATCAAGGCTAACCAGAGTAGCTAAGCTGTTTACACCACTATTAAAGGAGCTCATAACCGCGCCAAACAATACAGCCCCAAAAAAGCCTGTCAGCCAAGAGGGCATGACTTCTCTAACGAGTGTTGGGTACGCCATATCTTTGATCGCGATACTATTTTCATTCAATGGTACTGAAATCATACCTCTTTGATGTAAGTGCCAAGCAATAATGCCAGGTAGCACCAACATGGCAACACCAAATACTTTCATAGCGGCAGCAGCAAGCACCCCCTTTTGGCCTTCAGCGAGATTTTTCGCGCCTAGAGAGCGCTGCACTATCGCCTGATTGGTACACCAATAGAATAGGTTGATTAGCAAAATACCTGACACTAAAGTGTGCCAAGGAATGGCTGAATCAGCTTGCACGCCCGCGGCAGCCATACGTTCTGGGGATTCGCTAATTAGAATGTTAAAGCCTTCAGCAATGCTACTATCACCAAGCTGATACAAGGCCAACAAAGGCACCAAAAACCCACCTATAAGTAGACCCACACCATTTACAGTATCTGAAATAGCCACGGCTTTAAGCCCGCCAAATACGGCATAGACACCACCGATTAGACCAAGGCTGATGACCATAATCCAAGTCGCTACACTGTCACTCACATTCAGCAACTGAGCAATATTGAAAAGCTTTCCTAACGTAATAGCGCCTGCATACAAAACAAACGGTAGAAAGCCAATAATAATGGCATAGCTAAAAATAAACGAAGCAACTAATCTCATGCGTTTGCCAAAGCGTAACTCTAGGAATTGAGGCACCGTGGCAACGCCTCCTTTTAAGAATCTTGGTAAGAAAACTACTGCAAGAATAATCATGGTCACTGCGGCTACCGTTTCCCACGCCATGACACTCGCGCCATTTGCAAACGCATTGCCGTTTAGACCTGTTAATTGCTCTGCCGATATATTTGTTAAAAACAGTGAACCGGCAATCACAAACCAAGGCAGACTTCTACCCGCCAAGAAATATCCTGTCGTTTGATTTAGGTTTTCTTCTTTCGTTGCCTTAAAAGATACCCAGGCGACGAGCAAAGTGAATATTATGAATGAGCTTATTGTTATCATTCTGAACGCTCCATATAGCTTAATTATTTTTATTCTATTCTCACTATAGAGGCTGAGAAGACGAAAACAGCCGAATCACGCTTATTATTTTCCAAGGGGATTCTTAATGAGAAAGCACTTAAGCTGGCTATTTTTGTCCAACTATGTTTGAAATATAAGTGAATAATTTATAACAGACTATGTATGTTACGAACCAATGAATGTAAAAAGCGAAACTATTAAAAACCAACCCATTATTATTAAAAACAATATTTATTTTAATAATGTCAGCATTCGTTCTTTCTGGGACGTAAATGGCGATGAAAGTTATTCTAATAAATGGCCTGAAGACAGGGTTCTGGCGTTAAGAGAAAATACTCTGGTTATAGTGTACGCCGAGAAAGGTAAGGGTACGATCAGACTTAAGGATGCCTCACAGGTTTCTGTTAGAGGAAACTGCTTAGTATTTCTCAATCCAAAAGACATCAAAGGCTATTGGTGTGATGGCTACTTATGGAAACTTTATTGGATTGAAATTAATAACCATCCTGCCAATCGTCCTCCTTTAAATCAGGTAATTCCCATCGAAAACCATCGCCATTTTGCCTTTCAGTTCGATGAATTTATAGCTTGCTTGCGACAAGAGGAATTCCCCCACCAACAATACGCCGCAGCTTTATTTAATAAGATGTTTTTTGAATGGCTCCTCCTAGCAAACACTGAAAACCAATCGAACTCCCAAAGGCGCGTTCACCGTGTAATAGAAGAAATGCACCACCAACTTTCAGTTAATTGGCAAGTAAGAGCCATGGCTGATTTTTGTGGTTGTAGCGAGCAACACTTGCGTAAGCTTTTCTTGAAATACACAGGGTTATCTCCCAAAGATTACTATCAAAAACTGAAGTTAGACATCGCCTTAGGTATGTTAAAAAGGGGGAATAAATCCATTACGCAAATTGCTGATGCGCTCGGCTATACTGATAATTTTCATTTCAGTAATGCTTTCAAAAGAAAGTTTGGTTATTCTCCATCACAAGTTAAAGCAGTCACTCCATTGGCATTGCAATTGGTCCGAAATGAAGGGGGTGACAAATAACCTAGTGCTACCCCTAAAACTGTACCCTAAAACTACTTTTTAGAATATTTGTATACCGTATTTCTGCTTACACCGGCCTGCTTAGCCGTCTTAGAAACGTTACCGCTGTATTCTTGAAGTAGCCTTGGGATCAGCACCTCTAGCGGCTCTTGTTGCAAGTTTGTTGGCTCTTCCGTTTCCGTTACCTTTTCTAGATCATCAAAAAAGTCTGCTGGTAAATGCCAGTCTTCCATTTCATCACCATCTGCCATAGCCAGCCCGACTTTCAAAACATGTGCTAGCTGTCGAATATTGCCAGGCCAAGGGTGCTGTACTAATAAAGCCACTAACTCATTTGTTAAGTCCGGCCCAGGCTCTTCTTGTCGCAGTAAACTATGTAGATATCGCACTAAAGCCGCTTTGTCTGCTCGTTTACGTAATGGTGGTAATTCTATGTTCAAACCCGAGATTCGATAATAAAGGTCTTGTCGAAAGCGCCCTTCTGACACTTCATCTTTAAGTTTTCTATTGGTTGCAGAAATTAGTTTGATATCAACAGGGTAGACTTCTGTCGAACCAAGCGGTGTAACGACCCTTTCTTGCAAAACCCGAAGCAGCCTTGACTGGACCGCTAGCGGCATTTCGCCAATCTCATCCAAAAATAGAGTACCTTTGTGTGCTCGCCGAATTAAGCCTATGGAGCCTTTGCTCTGCGCTCCAGTAAAAGCCCCTTTTTCATAACCAAACAATTCGGATTCAACAAGCTCTGAAGGGATGGCTGCGCAGTTTACCGCCACCAGCATTTCAGTAGCTCTAGAGCTATGGTAATGGAGACTGCGCACAAAGATTTCTTTACCTGCCCCTGTTTCTCCGTGTATCAGGATAGGAATATCTTTCTCCATCATTTTATGAGCCTGCATGACGAGCCTTTGTACCTTCTCATCACCATGTTGTAGTTCTTGTAATGGAATGACATTGTCTGGCACCGCATTGGGCTTGATCGCTTGTAAAAGCTCCCCTGCAACGGGTTGTTTCAAGGCTGCAGGCACCTCATTAGGCTGACGAAGATCTTTGGGGGAACGATAGCCTGCTCGCTGTCGAAAGTCTGGTACTCGCATAATTTGCTGTGACGGAGGAATGACTTTCACATAAAATTGATAGCGCCCCAGTGCTACTAATTTCATCGGCATACTCGCTGGATGATGCCTTATCTCTCGCATTTGCACATCAAACACTTGTTCAATATTTAGTAAGGCAAGGTCTTTGGCCAATACCACCTCAGCCCTTCGGTTGGCAGACACTATGACACCGTTCTCATCTAGAACGAGAATCCCTGACCAGTGACTATCTAAACTACCGACATTAGTATTAAAACTAAGAATAAAATGCTCTTGCTGGAAAGCCGAAAAAATCAGCCTATTTTCTACACTCAATGACATCAATTTGACCATGCCAAAGGTGTGATCTTGGGGTAGATAGGCATCAGAAGAAATATCCAATACACCGACTAGGTCGTTTTGTGTGTTGTAAATCGGTGAAGCCGATCCCACCATAAAGCGATTCGCACGTAAGAAGTGCTCATCTCGCCCTACTTGTATGGCCTCTCCTGTCATTAGCGCTGTGCCGATAGCATTAGTACCCGCTCCCATTTCGGTCCATTGGTTGCCTCCAATCAGGCCATGTTCAGCAGCACTACCAAAACGCGGTTGCCCCCAAGTATTAAGAACATGTCCTTGGCGGTCAGCAAGCACTATCATGCACGAAGAGTTACTTAAAATGTTTTCATAGTATGGCAGCACTTCATTCTCTGTTGTCTCTAACAGACTTTGATGCTGATCTTTTAAGTCTTTAAGTACCCCTTTGGGAAGCGTGGAAAAGTCAGGTCGACTTCCGTGCTCAAGTCCAAATTGCTCACACCGATACCAAGAGGCCTGGATCAAATCCTTATGGCTTTTGCCTTTCTCAAATAAAGGCTTTTTATCTTCTTTTAGCGTATTTTTATCGTTATTTTCTTGCATTTTATCAGCCAGTTTTAGAAAGCCCATTAGTATAAGAGGTGGTGATATAAGACGACCCATTCCTCTCTTTATACTGCCTCATGGCAACACTTTTACTGTTCAGTCAATCTACCCACTGTAAACACTTTGAACACTGGTGAACAGTCTTAAATTCACTTAACAAATACTCTAAAAAATCATACAAAATAAATAAAAACTATATTTTTCAATTAATTAAAATTTTAAATTTTTTTAAATTTTTTTTGGCATGACCTTTGTATTACCTAACTTAGATCACAGTGTGTTCACACTCTGGCACACAACAACAATAACAAAAATAGGTAATCAACATGTCTTTAACGCTGCAGAACGTGTCGCGCGTTGTGGATGGCGAAACTTGGATTGATGAGATAAACCTGTCTCTTGAACCAGGTTCGTTCAACGTATTGCTGGGCAGAACCCTGTCAGGCAAGACCACCTTGATGCGACTCATGGCCGGCTTAGATCGACCAACCTCTGGCAAAATACTCATGAACGGAGTGGATGTAACAAGTGTTGCTGTACGTGAACGCAATATCTCTATGGTTTATCAACAGTTCATTAATTACCCAAATTTAACCGTTTATGAAAATATTGCCTCCCCTTTGCGCCTTGCAAAGATGGAGGAGAGTGAGATTGATCGCCGGGTAAGAGAAACCGCACAAATGTTGCGTATTGAGCCTTTCCTAGATCGCCTCCCCCTACAGCTCTCTGGTGGACAACAACAACGTACTGCCATGGCTCGCGCCCTTGTTAAGGATTCACAAATAATTTTGTTTGACGAGCCCTTAGTTAACCTAGATTACAAACTCAGAGAAGAGCTGCGCCAAGAACTAAGAGCCCTTTTCAAAGCACGTAATTGCATTGCAATTTACGCGACCACTGAACCCAATGAAGCGCTTGCTCTAGGCGGGAATACAGCAGTATTACACGAAGGCAAGCTACTGCAGATGGGGCCAACCGCAGAGGTCTACCACCAACCCAAAGACATCATCACCGCCGAAATGTTTTCTGAGCCGCCAATCAATGTCGTGCCTGGACGAGTCAACGAAGAAGAAGTCACTTTTGACGATACCGTTCATTTTCGCTTAAACAATGATTTACGCAGTCTAGCGCCAGGCGAGTACCAGTTCGGCGTGCGAGCCTCTCATATTGGTTTAGTCCCGCATTCTGATGATGACCTAGAGCTATCAGTTAGAGTCGACCTTGCTGAAATTAGTGGCTCAGAGACCTTTTTACACGTACACAACCCTCATTTTGATCTAGTGCTTCACCTTTCTGGTGTTCACGCTTATCAAGTGGATCAGGAAATTAAGGTCTATTTTCCTACACATAAACTGTATGCCTTTGATCAGCAGGGCAAGATGGTTCACTCACCAGCACGCATGAGGGAGCAATAACCATGGCAGAGATTACCCTAAACGCATTAGCCCACACTTATTCTGACAATCCAACCAAACCGGAAGACTATGCGATTCGAGAAATGAGTCATGTTTGGAAGCAAGGCGGTGCCTTTGCTTTACTTGGCCCTTCTGGCTGTGGCAAGTCCACTTTGCTTAATATTATTTCAGGCTTACTGGAACCCTCTGATGGCGAAGTGCTATTTGATGGTAAGCGTGTTAACGAACTTAAGCCTGAAGAGCGCAACATTGCCCAAGTATTTCAGTTTCCTGTTGTGTACGACACCATGACCGTATTTGACAACCTTGCTTTTCCCTTAAGAAATATTGGAGTTCCAGAATACAAGGTCAAGTCAAAAGTTCATGAAGTGGCCGAAATTCTAGAGCTCTCGGATCAGCTTAAGCGCAAAGCGAAAGGGCTTTCTGCTGACCAGAAACAAAAAGTTTCTATGGGGCGCGGACTAGTACGTGATGACGTGTCAGCCATTTTATTCGATGAACCCTTAACCGTCATTGACCCACAACTAAAATGGAAACTGCGCCGTAAACTCAAGCAAATCCACGAGCAATTTAATATTACCATGGTCTATGTAACCCATGACCAATTAGAAGCGTCTACCTTTGCCGACAAAATTGCCGTTATGTACAACGGCCAAATTGTACAGTTTGGCACTCCCAGAGAACTTTTTGAAAACCCTGCCCATACCTTTGTTGGCTACTTTATTGGTAGCCCTGGCATGAACTTTTTTGAGGCTGAACTAAGTGACCAACTTCGCTTTGGAGATAAGGTCATCAACACTAGCGAGGCTATGTTGCAACGCCTAAAAGGTATGGCTGCAGGCAAGGTTACCGTGGGTATCCGCCCTGAATTTGTTCATGTGTGGGACGGCAAAAGCGATGATGCCTTCCCTGTTGAAGTAGATTATGTCGAAGACCTAGGAACATACAAAATACTGTCTTTTCTCTTCAATGGCGTACCAATGAAAGCTCGTCTCAGTGAAGACCAAACCGTACCAACCGGCCAGGTCTACGTTAGCTTCCCAGAACAATGGACCAAAATTTACGTTGATGAGTATCTAGTTGATATCGCACCCATCAGTGAGTCGCTCACTGAACAGGAGGTTTCTCATGCAAACTAAAGTAGAAAACAACAAGGCTTGGTTTCTTGTTTTACCCGTTTTTTTGATCGTGGCATTCTCAGCCATTATTCCTTTAATGACCGTGGTTAATTATTCGGTTCAGGACATTTTTGACCCTTACACTCGCTATTTTGTGGGGACTGAATGGTTCAAACAAGTCATGCTGGATAGCCGCTTGCACGAAGCTTTGCTGCGCCAGTTTTTGTATTCCTTTACCGTCCTAGCTATTGAGGTCCCCTTAGGAATTTGTGTGGCTCTTATGATGCCGACCAAAGGTCGTGGGGCTTCTCTCGCCCTAATTTTGGTGGCCATTCCTCTGCTCATTCCTTGGAACGTGGTCGGTACTATTTGGCAAATCTTTGGCCGTGCTGATATTGGGTTATTTGGAGCAATGATGAGCGGCTTAGGTATTGATTATAACTACGCTTCTAACCCTACTGACGCTTGGTTTACGGTGGTGTTAATGGACGTTTGGCATTGGACTCCATTGGTTGCTCTATTGTGCTACTCGGGCTTAAGAGCCATTCCTGAAGTCTACTACCAAGCGGCGCGTATTGATCAAGCGTCTCGTTGGGCTGTGTTCCGATACATTCAACTTCCCAAACTGACCAATGTCTTAATCATTGGCGTGCTATTACGATTCATGGACTCTTTCATGATCTATACCGAGCCTTTCGTCTTAACCGGCGGTGGTCCAGGCAGTTCTACTACCTTTTTGAGTCAATCATTGGTACAGCAAGCTATCGGTCAATTTGACCTTGGCCCAGCGGCCGCATTCTCGCTGGTGTACTTCCTAATCATTCTATTGGTGTGTTGGGTGTTCTACACCACCATCATGAATATGCAAAAAGACAAATAGGAGCAAATCATGACTCAAGCATCAACCACTACCCGAGCAAATTCGCCTTCTGCGTCACAAGCGCCGGTTCACAGTGTGGCCGAGCGAAAAGCCCGTAATGCCACCCTGCGTGGACGCATTGGCCTAACCATGTATTTAGTACTTTTGCTATTGCCCATTTACTGGCTAATTAACATGTCATTCAAAACCAATACGGAAATTTTGAGTGGTTTGTCCTTCTTCCCAGCGAACTTCACGTTAGAAAATTATGCCAAGATCTTTGGTGATCCCACTTGGTATATGGGCTATGTAAACTCTATTTTATACGTCTCTATGAACATGGTGATCAGCTTGCTGGTTGCGCTGCCAGCTGCTTACGCTTTTAGCCGTTATAAGTTTATTGGCGATAAGCACATGTTCTTTTGGCTACTGTCAAATCGCATGGCACCACCAGCGGTATTCTTATTGCCTTTCTTCCAACTCTATTCCTCAGTGGGCCTTTTTGATACGCACATTGCGGTCGCCCTCGCACACTGTCTATTCAATGTGCCACTAGCTGTATGGATCTTAGAAGGTTTTATGAGTGGCGTGCCCAGAGAGATCGATGAAACGGCTTACATTGATGGTTATAGCTTTCCCAAGTTTTTTGTGCGCATCTTCATTCCTTTGATCCGCTCAGGTATTGGTGTAACGGCTTTCTTCTGCTTCATGTTCTCTTGGGTTGAGCTCTTGTTGGCTCGAACTCTGACCTCAGTTGAAGCCAAACCTATCGCCGCCATCATGACTCGAACAGTGTCTGCATCTGGAATGGATTGGGGGTTACTCGCCGCAGCGGGGGTACTCACCATTATTCCAGGTATGTTGGTTATTTATTTTGTTCGTAATCACGTAGCTAAGGGCTTCGCCCTTGGTCGAGTATAAGGAGAAGCATCATGGCTTGGATGTCTTGGACCCTACCGACTGCAATGTTCTTCATCACCATTGCAGCCATTTTAGTCGCCATGACCGCATGGCAAATTTTGTCACCTTGTGTTGAGCGTCGTGGTTTTTTGCCACTTGCAACCACAAGGGGCGACAGACTGTTTATTGGCCTGCTTAGCAGTGCCTTTATCCACCTCGCATTTGTCGCGCTAACAAGTGCGGATATCGCGGTGGCCACAGCTCTTTGCGCAGTATGGATGATCATCTTGATGCGTTGGGGCTAGTCTCAGCGTCCCTAATCACTAGGAACGATGGAAACTCTGGCAGGACGCCAATTACTATTAAACTTTGTTGAGGTATATATGCACTACAATAAGAAAAAAATTGCACTCGCCGCTCTACCTTTTGCCGTAATGATGCATTCAGCATCGCTTTGGGCAGACGCTTATTCGGATGCAGCACAAAAGTGGGTAGATAACGAGTTCACTGTGTCAACGCTTACTAAAGAGCAACAACTAGGTGAATTACAATGGTTTACTGAGGCTGCGGAGAAGTTTCGCGGTATGGAAATCAACGTCGCTTCTGAAACATTAACAACTCACAAATATGAGTCACAAGTTTTAGCTAAAGCTTTTGAAGAGATTACTGGCATTAAAGTTAACCATGATCTGATCCAGGAAGGCGATGTAGTTGAAAAACTGCAAACCCAAATGCAATCGGGTCGAAACATCTACGACGCCTATGTCAACGATTCCGACCTTATTGGTACTCACGTACGTTATGGTAAGGTTGTCCCTATCTCTGAAATGATGAAAGGTGATGCGAAGAACTACACCTTACCAACCTTAGACCTAGAAGACTTCATCGGCCTTGACTTTACCACAGGACCAGACGGCAAGTTATACCAACTACCAACTCAACAATTCGCTAACCTATACTGGTTCCGTGCAGATTGGTTTGAGCGTCCTGACCTGAAAGAGAAGTTCAAGTCTATTTATGGTTATGACCTTGGAGTGCCTGTTAACTGGTCTGCTTATGAGGATATTGCTGAGTTCTTCACTGATAAAGTGAAAAGCATCGATGGCGAACCCGTTTACGGCCACATGGACTATGGTAAAAAAGACCCTTCTCTAGGCTGGCGCTTCACCGATGCTTGGTTCTCAATGGCAGGCGCGGGTGATAAGGGCATTCCGAACGGTCTTCCTGTTGACGAATGGGGCATTCGTGTAGAAAACTGTCATCCTGTTGGCTCCAGCGTTTCTCGCGGTGGCGCGACTAATGGACCAGCGGCGGTTTATGCAACCACTAAATATGTGGACTGGCTACGTAAGTATGCGCCGCCAGAAGCTCAAGGTATGACCTTCTCTGAGTCAGGCCCTGTTCCTGCTCAAGGTGGCGTCGCTCAACAAATCTTCTGGTACACCGCTTTTACCGCTGATATGACAAAAGAAGGTTTAGCCGTAGTTAACCCTGATGGCTCACCAAAATGGCGTATGGCACCATCGCCAGTAGGGCCTTACTGGGAAGAAGGTATGAAGAAAGGTTATCAAGACGTAGGTGCATGGACTTTCATGAACTCCACACCTGACGACCGTCGCCTTGCTTCTTGGCTATACGCGCAGTTTACGACGTCAAAAACCGTTTCTTTGAAGAAAACTCTGGTTGGCTTAACCCCTATTCGTGAATCAGACATTAATTCTCCTGAAATGGCAGAGGCAGCACCTAAGTTAGGTGGTTTAGTGGAGTTCTATAAAGGGCCTGCACGTAAAGAGTGGTCGCCAACCGGTACTAACGTTCCTGACTACCCAAAACTGGCTCAACTTTGGTGGCAGTACATTTCACAAGCAGCAAGTGGTGAAGCAACGCCACAAGAGGCTTTGAATGGACTAGCAGCAGCTCAAGATAAAGTTATGACACGTCTTGAACGCGCTAAAGTACAGGATGTATGTGGTCCAAAGCTTAACGAGCCAAGAGACGAAGCATACTGGCTAGCACAGCCTGGCGCACCAAAAGCCAAACTGGCAAATGAAAAACCACAAGGGGTAACGGTTTCTTACGAGGAGTTACTACGCTCTTGGGAGTAAGCCTTACTCTGTTTTCATCTCCCAATTTTGACCGGCTTAGGCCGGTCTTCTTTTTCTACCCATAAATCTTTACAGAAACCTGCAATTACACTTTTTTGTAAAAGATTTTTAAACAACGCACAAAATTGTATCTGACCTAGGATTTCTCTTTCGAAAGCCTGCATAATGCACTCGGAAACACCGCAACTTCTTGCTTTACAATACATAGGAGGCACTCCATGTCCTTTAACAAAACACCCATCGCAATTTTAACTAGTTTGGCTATTGCGG
Organism: Marinomonas epiphytica; assembly: GCF_054780655.1. Taxonomy (NCBI): domain Bacteria; kingdom Pseudomonadati; phylum Pseudomonadota; class Gammaproteobacteria; order Oceanospirillales; family Oceanospirillaceae; genus Marinomonas; species Marinomonas epiphytica. The sequence continues at coordinate 285,150 of NZ_BAAGVX010000038.1, read as the reverse complement.
GTGTATCTAGCCAAGCTCTAGCTCAACCTGAAGAAGGCTTCACTCTGACGCCAAGCATTGGTTACTACAACATGGACAACAAGCGCGGTGTAGATAATGAAACCGCTTTATCTATTGGCCTTGGCTACCAGTTTAACTCTCCTTGGGCTGTAGAGTTTGTTTACCTTAAAGCCGATAGCAATACCTTAGCTAGTGGTGCTGATGTTGATGTGGACCAACTACGCTTAGATGCACTTTATCATTTAGCGGATCGTAACGGTGTGACTCCTTACCTAGCGGCAGGAGTTGGTTCAACGGATTTTAGTAGTCCTATCAACCTAGACAACACCCAGCTAAATGCCGGTGGCGGATTAAAATACGCCCTAAACGACTCCGTTGCTTTACGAGCTGATTTTCGCCTATTAAAAGACACAGAAGATCACCACCTAGATAACCTAACCACACTTGGCTTGCAAATTTCCTTTGGTAACAAGTCTACTCCTACGCAAGAAGTAGAAGAAGTTGTTGAAGAAGCACCCGTTGTTGCGCAAGTGGTTGAAGAACCGCAAGTGGACTCTGATGGTGACGGCGTATTCGATAGCCAAGATCAATGTTTATCAACCCCAGCAGGTGCCAGCGTTGATGCGACAGGCTGTGAGCTAGATGGTGATAAAGACGGTGTCGTAGATCGTTTGGATCAATGTTTAACGACCCCAATGGGCGTTGCAGTGGATGCCAAAGGCTGCGCCCTTGATGGTGACAATGACGGTGTAGCTGACTATAAAGATCAATGTCTTACAACCGCAGCTGGTGCCAAAGTTAATGAACTTGGCTGTTATGAAACTCTATCGAGCACTCGCACTGTAAGCTTAGATGTGCAATTCGCCAACAATTCAGACCGCGTTGAAACAGAGTATTATGCTCAAATTGCTGAAGTAGCAACCTTCCTAACCGAATACCCTGAAACCAATGTGGTTATTGAAGGCCACACGGACGATCGTGGTTCAGAAGCCTACAACCAGCAACTTTCTGAAAAACGTGCAACAGCCATTGCAAATGTTCTTATGGACGAATTCGATATTGCTGCAGAGCGTGTATCTGCAATCGGTTACGGTGAGTCACAACCTAAAGTCAGCAATGATACAGCTGAAAACCGTAACATCAATCGCCGTGTAGTAGCTGTTGTGTCTGCTACAGTCGAAGAAGCGGCTCAATAAAAATAAGAAAACTCGCTTCAAACGAAAGGCTATGTCTCGGCATTGAGACATAGCCTTTTTTTAACTTAAATAATCCTCTACCCCGTGGGCTGCATAACGTCCAGTAGCAAAACAAGCGGTGAGTAAATACCCTCCTGTAGGAGCTTCCCAATCTAACATCTCACCAGCGCAAAAGACCCCTGGCATGGCTTTTAACATGAGATTTTCATCAAAACTATCCTCACATACGCCACCAGCACTAGAAATCACTTCATCAATTTCTTTAGCTCGGTAAAAGGTAACGGGGAGGCTTTTCAGCTGTTTAGCCAGAGTTTCTGGATTGGCTAAATCATCCGTATCACACACCTCTCGCAATAGCGCGGCTTTTACCCCGCTAATATTGACTGTTCGCTTCAAGTATTTACTAAAAGACTCTTTGCTTTTTCGTTTAGCCAACTTTGTATGAATGGTATCTAGATCCCACTGGGGCAATAAGTCTATCGTTAACTCGGCTTGTCCAGCTTGTTCTATTTGTTCTCGTAAATATTTGGAAAAAGCATAAACAAGACTACCTTCCAAGCCATCCTGAGTTAAGATGCATTCCCCTTTTTTACTTATTACTGAGCCATTTTGCTCTGTTAGCCTAAAGGCAATACCTTTAAGCGGCGCACCAGCAAAGCGCTCTTTTAAAAAATCACTCCAGTGACTATAGAACCCGCAATTGGCACTTTTTAATGGGGAGACTGCCACGCCACTCTGTAATAACTCCTGCTGCCAACTACCGTCAGCACCGAGTTTCGGCCAACTAGCTCCACCTAACGCCAGAACAATAGCATCAGCATAAGCTGAGACCTGCTCTTCGTTGTGAATAAATTGAACTTCGCCCGTGTTAACCCGGTGCATTTTATGGCGCATATGAAACACCACACCCATCTCACGTAAACGCTTTAGCCAACTTCGCAGTAAGGGGGCGGCTTTCATGTCAGTAGGGAAAATTCGGCCAGAACTGCCAACAAAGGTCTGTACGCCTAAGCTGTGTATCCATGAACACACAGCCTGATTATCAAAACCTTGCAACATCGGGGTCAGCCATTGGGCTTTATCGTAATATCGCCTAATAAAATCCTCAAAGCCTTCCGAGTGAGTAATATTCATACCGCCCACACCGGCTAATAAGAACTTTCGACAGGCACTGGGCTTGGCGTCGTAAACATGCACTTGGTGCCCTTGTTCAGCAATACGTTCTGCCGCCATGAGACCCGCAGGCCCAGCACCAACGACGATGACTTTCTTTTGCATAATTAGGCTACCAAGATGAAAAGGCGCATTTTAATGAAGAATCGTTCTTAGGCCAACTCCAGCCTAAAAAGTAAGCTCACTCTGTCCTGAGATAGCTGCGATAATAGGCGAGCTACTTTGCTACATAGCAATGACAACATTGCGAATTTACGTTACCAAAAAGCTATGTTCTAATTCTCTACATTTAACCACACAATTAAGCACTAGGAAAACACATGAAGCATCCATGGTTGGCGAGCATGAAAAACCTTTGGTTTGAACGAGGCGCATATGTATCAGAAAAGGCTAGGGGATACATCACCTCTGATTTCAATCCCGAAACAGTAAAAAAAGTCGCCATTATTCGCCATGCGGCCCTTGGAGACCAAGTCATTCTACGCCCTTTTCTAGTGGAAGCGCGTAAATTTTTTCCTAACGCCGAGCTTACTCTAGTGGGAGTTTCGCACTATCAATACGGTATGCCTACAGACCTGGTTGACCACACTCACATTATGTTAGGTAAGGACGGCAAAGCTAAGCCTAGTTTCAAAGCTAAAGTAGCAAATATTAAAGAGCTGGGTGAGCAAGATATTATTTTTGATTTAGCAAGCACAAACCGCTCATACTGGATGATGCTACTCTCCAAGGCCAAGCTGAAAGTAGGATTCCCTTATCACGCTTTACTTAGAGGAACTTTATACAACTTGTGCGTGCTTCGTTCAGACTTCCAAGCGGAAGTAGAAACCCTATTAGATATGCTCAGAGTGTTAGGTCACAATCCACCAAGACGTTTGGACTTCGCTTACCCAGATCATCAGGAGCTTTGCGATAAAGAAAGTCCTTTCATCCTGTATTTTAATGGTGCTTCCCAGCTACGAAAAATCCTCACTAAAGATCAAATGCGCAATGTGATGGAGAAAAGCATTCGTGCTATGCCCCATGTTCGTCACATCTTTTTAGAAGGTAAAAACGACTTCGAAAAAGGTGACTATTTGGCAGATTTAGCAGAAAGCGCAGACAACTTTAGTATTCAGCCCTGTCTTGAGCTCGACAAACTGGTCACTCTCATTGCTCAATCTACCTTGTTGATAGCCCCTGATACAGGTGTACGCAATATTGGTATTTCAACTCACACCCCTACTGTTGGGATCTTTTTCTCTACTGTGCCATTTCGTTATACGCCGCGCTATGAAGATCACTTCATCGTGATGCGCCCTGATGCCACAACACCATCAACAGATGAAATCGTTGCAGGTATTGAAAACGCCCTAACCCATTGCACTCCATAATTTAAAAAAGATTTACACTATGAACTACAAACGCTTAGAAACTTTTGTTTGGGTAGCAACCTTAGGAAGCTTTCGTAAAGCCGCAGAGCGTTTGCACACGACCCAGCCCGCCATTTCTGCCCGAATTGCCGCCCTTGAGAGCGAATTGGGTGTGAAACTTTTTGAGCGAGATGGCGGCTCTAGTCCTATTATGCTGACTTCTAAAGGAAAAGAGCTTTTACCCTATGTAGAAAAAATTCTTTATCAAACAGAACAGTTAAAAAAACGTGCTGCCATTTCCTCTGCTTACTCGGGCGTGCTACGACTAGGCGTATCGGAAACCATTGTGCATACTTGGTTACCTGATTTCCTCGCTCGCATTCATAAAGAAATGCCTCATTTAGATGTAGAAATGACGGTCGATATTTCCACAGCGTTAGCAGAAGGATTAAAAGAACGAACCATAGACCTTGGCTTACTGATGGGCCCTGTGTCTGAACCCAACATCGTCAATAGAGAACTCTGTACCTTTCCGCTCTCTTGGGCTGCCAGCCCAGATATAGAGCTACCAGACCGGCTCCTATATTTAGAAGAGTTAGCCAAATGGCCAATTATCACTTACGCCAAAGCAACAGGCCCTTTTGTCGAAATTAATCAAAAATTGCGCGAGCTAGAAGGCCCCCCAGTACATTTTTTTGCTTCCACGTCTTTATCTGCGTGTCGCAGTTTGGCTATTGACGCCGTCGGTATTTCCACATTACCGAATGTCATTATCAGCAAGGAAATTGAACGAGGCCGTCTCAAAACCCTGCGCACCATTTGGACTCCTAGCCCTTTAAAATTCACGGCTTCCTACTCCAATGATCCTTTTAACCCTCTTGCTGAAGCGGTGGTAGACTTTGCAGTAGAAGCCGCGAAAGCGTTTGATGAACTCAGCGCTTGATCAATTTTTTTTATCAAATATGCAAAAAAAACACGATTAGACTTTTCACCTATTGAGCTACTACTCTTGAAAGTAAGAAATGTGGCAAGAATAAGGAAGCTCAACATGAGTCTATCGACCCCGACATTATTACAACAAACCTATGATCTGCGTCAGACCATTCGACGTAAAGAACATACTGGCCCTACCAGTGGTTTTGCTACTGGTGCTATGCAAGGTAACCTAGTTATTTTACCTGCTGAATGGGCAAATGAGTTTTTGTTATTCTGTCAGAAAAACCCTGTTCCTTGCCCACTCATCGGAGTTTCTGAAGTGGGACAATTTCAGCTACCCGAACTAGGTAAAGACATAGACATACGCCACGATGTTCCCGAGTACTACGTTTACCGAGATGGTGAGCGTGTTGAAAGCCGAACGGACATTGAAGATTTATGGCAGGACGATATGGTGGCCTTTGTATTAGGCTGCTCTTTTTCTTTTGAGCACGCTTTATCTCAAGCAGGGCTAACACCTCGTAACATCGAAGAAGGTGTAAATGTTTCCATGTTTGAAACCAACATTGCGACTAACCCTGTAGGGCGATTTTATGGAAATACTGTTGTGACTATGCGTCCGTATACGCCCAAAGACGCCATTCGAGCTATTCAAATCACCACGCGTTTTCCCAAAGCTCATGGTGCGCCTTTGCATTTTGGCAATCCAACAGAGATTGGGATCGATTCACTTACTCAACCAGATTTTGGTGATGCCGTTCCAGTGAAGGATGGCGAAGTTCCGGTATTTTGGGCCTGTGGTGTTACACCGCAAGTTGCGATTCGTAACGCTAAGCCACCTATTTGTATTACTCATGCGCCAGGTAAAATGTTAGTAACCGACCTAATGGATACTGATTTATCTGTGCTCTAATCAAATGGAATTGAGCCTGTTGCTTTACTGCGGCGCTTAGGCGACGTAATTGATATAACCCGAACGATAACGATTAAACTATAAAGATGAGGAAAACATTATGTTAAAGCTGACCAGCGCTTTATTAATTGGTGGCCTAGCGTCAACGACTGTATTAGCGGACAAGTGGCACATGCCGACGCCATACGGTGACGGTAACCTACAGACTCAAATTGCCTACGAATTTGCGCAAGAGATCAAAGATAAATCTGCAGCAGATTTAGACATTACTGTTCACTCTGGTGGCTCTTTGGTTAAGCACACTGAAATTCCACGTGCTGTGAAAACTGGCCAGGTGCAAATGGGTGAATTGTTCCTAGGCATCCTAGGTAATGAAAACCCTATCTATAAGCATGACAACATTCCTTTTCTTGCAACAACTTACGAAGATGCTCAGCGCCTATGGGAAGCTGCAAAACCTTCTGTAGCTAAGCAACTCGACAAAGATGGCATGATGCTACTGTACGCTGTAGCATGGCCAGCACAAAGCCTTTACAGTGAAAATGCAATCAATTCCCTTGCAGATATTAAAGGCGCTAAAATGCGCGCTTACAGCCCATCCACTTCTCGCTTAGCCGATTTAATGGGCACTACACCAACCACGATCCAAAACCCAGATATTCCTCAAGCCTTCAGCACTGGCATCATTCAAGCCATGGTAACGTCCCCTTCTACCGGTGTTGACAGCCAAGCCTGGGACTATGTGAATCACTTTACAGACATTCAAGCATGGATACCTAAGAACATTGTGATTGTAAATAAGCGCGCTTTTCGACGCTTAGACGCAGCTACTCAACAGATTGTTCTGGACGCTGCGAAAAATGCTGAAGCAAAAGGTTGGACAGGAGTTGCGGCTCGCGCTGCCAAAGACCGTGCTATTTTGATTGAAAATGGTATGACGGTTACTGACCCAAGTGCCGAGCTAGTCGCTGAACTAACTAAAATTGGTGAGACTATGGCCCAAGAATGGGAAGCTGAAGCTCCGAAAGAAGTGGGTGAAATCCTGTCTGCGTACCAAAACTAACTTTTATCCTGTTAAAGAGTTAAGTCCTCCTTTCATCGTCTAGTCTAGTGTTTGTACTCCTCCTGCGAGGCTAGACGATGTTTTTTGCTTACAAGTGTGAACATTATGAGCTCAATCAAAGAAAAATGTTATCAATGTTCTGGACTGTTATCTGGCTTTTTCATTGTTGCAATCACCCTTCTCTTGCTGGCGCAAATTCTAGGCCGAATGATAGGCTTTATTGTCCCGTCTGCTGAAGATTTCGCTGGCTACGCCCTTGCTGCATCCACTTTTTTAGGCCTGGCCTATACCTTTCGGGAAGGTGGTCACATTCGTGTTACATTAGTCATTCAAAGATTTTCTAGCACGTCCAGACGCATTCAAGAAGGCGCTATTTTACTGCTGTCTTTTGCCCTACTGTGCTTTATCAGCTATTCGTGTATCTACATGGTATACGAGTCCTATATTTACGAAGAAGTGTCTTACGGATATATCCCCGTGCCCCTTTGGATTCCGCAAGTGCCTGTTGCCGTTGGCGCGATCGCCCTAAATTTAGCCGTATTAGATGCTCTTATTAGCGTATTTCAAGGCAAACAACCCAGTTACAGCCAACATGAAGACGCCTTGTCTCTGGAGGAAATCTAATGGACATGATGTGGATCTCAATCCTACTAGCCGTTGCCATGCTGGTGTTATTGTCTATGGGGGTGTGGGTATCTTTTACCCTAATTGCCATCGGCGGTTTAGGCCTCATATTATCTGAGAATTTCCAAATTGATTTGTTGTTTGCAACATCAACCTGGGGAGCAAGTACAGCATGGTCCCTAACCGCTTTACCTTTATTTATTTGGATGGGCGAAGTGTTATTTAGAACACGCCTTTCTGAAGATTTATTTAAAGGGCTTTCGCCTTGGCTAGGAGGAGTACCGGGTAAATTACTACACGTTAATATTTTAAGCTGTGGTATTTTTGCTGCTGTGTCTGGTTCATCTGCGGCTACCGCAGCCACCATAGGCCGCATGACATTGCCTGAACTTCGCAAACAAGGCTATAGCGACCGTATGGCGATTGGCACGCTAGCAGGCTCAGGGACACTTGGCTTGCTCATTCCACCATCGATAATCTTGATTGTTTATGGCGTAGCTGCAGAAGTCTCTATTGCTCGCCTGTTTATCGCAGGCGCTCTACCAGGTCTATTGTTAGTCTCCTTATTCATGGGCTTTACCATGCTATGGGGCTATATGCATAAATCTGAGCTCCCTCAAGACAATGCTCACAAAGTAAGCTGGAGCGCAAAAATTAAAGGCTTACGTCAGCTTATGCCTGTGGTCGGCTTAATTGGTTTTGTGCTTGGCTCGATTTATGGTGGTATTACTACCCCCACTGAAGCGGCAGCCATAGGTGTGACTGGCGCACTGATCTTAGCAGCTTGCACAGGCTCCTTAAGTAAAGATAGCTTCATAGAAAGCTTACTTGGCGCGGTAAAAAGCTCATGTATGATAGGTTTTATCCTAATTGGCGCCCACTTCCTAACGCTATCCATGGGATTTTTAGGCATTCCTAAGGCATTAGCACTGTGGATCGGTGGTATGTCTTTGAGCCCGATGGAACTCATCCTTTATTTGACAGTATTGTTCGTGATCTTAGGGTGCTTCCTTGACGGTATTTCTGTTGTTGTGCTTACCGTAGCCGTTATTTTACCTATGGTGGAAGCCGCAAATATCAACTTACTTTGGTTCGGTATTTTCATTGTATTAGTGGTTGAAATGTCGCAAATTACACCGCCAGTTGGGTTCAACTTGTTTGTCATTCAATCATTAACGGGCAAAAACATTCTCTACGTGGCAAGAGCGGCTTTACCTTTCTTCTTACTCATTGGCGTTGCCATTCTATTGATCAGTTTATTCCCAGAAATCGTCACTTACTTGCCAGCGACGATGGCGAATAAATAATCCGTTTTTACAAGGAGTCTATTATGAAATTAAATTGTGATATGGGTGAAGCGTTTGGCGCATGGAAAATGGGCCTAGACGATAAAATAATGCCCCATGTAGACCAAGCGAATGTGGCATGTGGCTTTCACGCATCAGACCCGAATACCATGGCAAAAACGGTTGCCCTAGCCCTTGAAAATAATGTTCTTGTAGGCGCACACCCCGGCTACCCCGACCTTGTCGGGTTTGGTCGACGCAATATGGATATTGCGCCTAATGAGTTGAAAGCCATCATTCAGTATCAAGTCGGCGCGTTACAGGGCATCTGCCAGAGCAAAGGCAGCGCCATTGGCTATGTGAAACCCCATGGCGCTCTGTATAACACCATGATGGCCGATTTTTCAGTGCTGGAAACCGTCATGCAAGCCGTAAGTGAGTTGGATGATAGCCTTCCACTTATGGTGATGGCCGTACCAGAAGCTGAGGAGATCAAAGCCATGGCGAAAAAATTTGGTCTCACCGTATGGTTTGAAGCTTTCTCAGACCGTCTCTACACAGACGAGGGCCGTTTGACACCACGCAAAGAGCCTAACGCAGTGCACGCCAGCTTCGACCTCATTGAACAACAGGTCAAGCAACTATGTGAGACAGGTACTTTAACGACAGCTTCCGGCAAGCAGCTGACGATCCATGCCGACACCATTTGTGTACATGGTGATGGTGCTCATGCAGTTGAGGCTGTGACTCGCATTCGTACTCTGGTCGATCAACTTAACTCGAACGCTTAAAAACCTTATGAAACATGAATCATCAAATGGCATGACGCAAACCATCTGTATGCCAAACATCGATATGGTCAGTGATCATGCCTGTTTATTAAGCTTTTCCGAAGTGATCGATGAACAAGTATCGAATTATATTGCGCTAGTCACGAACCACTTAAAAGTCTTATCAGGCATTACGGATTTGGTTCCCTCTTACACCACATTGCTTGTGGTGTTCGATAACAACCAATTCGACCGCTTTGCTATTACTAAGCTCATTCGCCAGACCATATGCGCTATTGACCCTAGTCAGGCTCTGCAAACAGATGCTCGCGAGGTTGTGATTCCCGTCTATTATGGCGAGGAAGTCGGGCCAGACTTACATGAAGTTGCCAAACACTGCGAGTTAACGCCAGAACAGGTTATTGAGTCCCATAGCCAGTGTACGTATCGGGCTTATGCTATTGGCTTTACCCCAGGCTTTGCTTTTCTTGGCAACACCCCTGACGAGCTACATGTACCGAGAAAAACGACACCTCGTTTGAAAGTACCCACCGGCAGTGTGGCAATTGCAGAAAACCAAACAGCGGTTTACCCCAGTGTCACACCGGGTGGCTGGCAAATCATTGGTCGTACTCCTATTCAGCTAGTCGATTGGGGTAGCGAAAGTCTTGCCTTAATAGAGATGGGAGACGCCGTGCGCTTTGAGGCCATATCTAAAGAGGAGTTCATACGTTTAGGAGGTCAACTAGATGGCTTTTAAAGTAATTAAACCAGGGGTCCTTGCGTTGGTTCAAGACCTAGGGCGTCACGGTCATCAAATAATAGGGCTCACTTCTGGTGGCCCTATGGATGAGCTCGCCTTTCGATGGGCCAATGCCTTATTGGCTAATTCAGACAACGCCCCACAAATTGAGATTACCTTCGGTATGTTCAGTTTAGAAGCACAAGCTGATACCAGCTTTGCCATTACTGGGGCCGACCTAAACGCCACGCTAAACGATAAAAGCATTGTGCCTTGGCAAACCTATAAGATTAAAAAGGGTGATATTCTTCACTTTAAGCAACCCTTGTGGGGCCTGAGAGCTTATCTGGCGGTAAAAGGCGGCTTTCAATGTGATGCGACTTTAGGCAGCGTATCAACCGTCATGAGAGAAAAAGTAGGTGGACTAACCGGTAAGGGGGATAAGCTCCAAAAAGACGATTTGTTAGCTTTTATACCCACCAGCCAACATGAACATAGAAGTGTACCCAGACGCGCCATTCCAGACTATAGCCAAACAGAGATTCCAGTGGTGCTAGGTTATCAATACCGCTTTTTCTCTGAATTACAAAGAGCCCACTTTTTCTCTAGTGATTACCAAGTTTCAGCCAATTGCGACCGTATGGGTTATCGCTTAGAAGGCGCGATGATCTCAAGTGAGAAAAAAGGCATCATCTCGGAAGGCATTGCCTATGGCGCTATCCAGATCCCAAAAGACGGACAACCTATCGTGCTATTACGTGATCGTCAAACCATTGGCGGTTATCCTAAGATGGGCTGTATTACCAGTGCTGGAGGTGGGATTTTAGCGCAGCAAAAACAAGGTGATAAGATCCAATTTAACCCCATTACTATTGACCAAGCAGAGCACCAGCGGCATTTAGACCTTGCTCGGCTCGCTCAATGGCGATAACGGACCAGCAATTTAAGGCGCTTTTTAGCGCCTTTTTTATGAAATGCTCATTCATTTTTAATAGTCGATAGCTTTTTCTTATCACCTTGTAAAAAAATAATAATTTTACCAATCTAATTCTTTTGCCTAATATAGGTCCTGTTCTTAACACATACTTTCATTTTTAGGGGAAACAAAAAATGGTTAACACTCAACTTAAACCTTTTAACGCAACAGCTTTCAAAAACGGCGAATTCGTAGAAATTTCTGAAAAAGACGTACTAGGCAAATGGTCTGTTTTCTTTTTCTACCCAGCTGACTTCACTTTTGTTTGCCCAACAGAGCTAGGCGATGTTGCTGATAAATACGAAGAGCTTCAGTCTCGTGGCGTTGAAGTATTCTCTGTATCTACAGATACTCATTTCACTCACAAAGCTTGGCACGATAGTTCTGAAACGATCGGCAAAATCAAATACTTCATGGTAGGCGACCAAACTGGCAACATCACTAACAACTTCAACGTAATGCGTGAAGGTCAAGGCCTTGCTGACCGTGCTACTTTCTTGATCGACCCTGAAGGTACTATCCAAGCAATGGAAATCACTGCTGAAGGTATCGGCCGTGACGCTGAAGACCTACTTCGCAAAGTAAAAGCAGCTCAATACGTTGCAGCTCACCCAGGCGAAGTTTGCCCAGCTAAATGGAAAGAAGGCGAAGAAACATTGGCTCCTTCTCTAGATCTAGTAGGCAAAATCTAACCATTAGTTAGAAATGATCTACGCCCCCTCGTTAGGAGGGGGCAACTTTAAAAAAGGTGTTTTTTTATATTTTCTATTCGAATATACCGGAAATATAGAAAACACAGTAATACCACACTCAATCATTAATGGGTTACATCATGTTAGAAGCAAATTTAAAACAGCAATTGGGCGCATACCTAAAGAATATCGTTAATCCGATTGAGATTACTGTGTCCTCAAATGGTTCAGACAAATCACTCGAATTACTTAGCTTAGCCCGTGAAATCGCTGAGCTTGAAAGCGGAAAAATCACTCTCACCGTAGACGAGAACCCAACAGGTCGTGCGCCACAAATGACAATCGCACCTAAAGGTGAGGCACCTCGCGTGCGTTTTGCTGGCATCCCTATGGGCCACGAATTCACCTCTTTAGTGTTGGCCTTGCTACAAGCAGGTGGTCATCCATCTAAAGCGGCGCCCGAACTACTAGAGCAAATTAAGTCTCTCGATACAGAATTAAACTTTGAGGTGTATATTTCCCTCTCTTGCCACAACTGTCCAGACATAGTTCAGGCCACTAACTTGATGGCGGTATTGAACCCGAAAGTAACCGCCACCATGATTGACGGTGCTTTGTTTCAAGACGAAGTAAATGACTTAAATATCATGGCAGTACCTTCTGTTTACCTAAACGGTGAGCACTTTGGTCAAGGCCGCATGACATTAGAAGAGATTCTTAACAAGGTTGATACTGGCGCGGCAGACAAACAAGCAGCCGCTTTGTCTAAAAAAGAGCCATACGACGTACTCGTTGTTGGCGGTGGTCCTGCTGGAGCAGCTGCGGCTATTTACTCGGCTCGTAAAGGTATTCGTACCGGTGTTGTTGCAGAACGTTTTGGTGGCCAAGTGGCTGATACTATGGCCATTGAGAACTTCATCTCGGTGAAAGCCACTGACGGCCCAAAATTGGTCGCTGGCCTAGAACAACACGTATTAGATTACGACGTTGATGTTATGAAAACCCAGAAAGCTGTTCGTTTAGAGAAAAAAGAATTCGTCGAACTAGAGCTAGAAAATGGTGCTGTGCTGAAAAGTAAGTCTGTCATTCTAGCCACTGGTGCGCGTTGGAGAGAAATGAACGTACCGGGTGAGCAAGAGTACCGCGGTAAAGGTGTTGCTTACTGCCCACACTGTGACGGTCCTTTGTTTAAAGGTAAGAAAACTGCCGTTATTGGTGGTGGTAACTCAGGTATTGAAGCGGCCATTGACCTTGCTGGTATTGTTGAGCACGTTACCGTTCTAGAATTTGGCGACACACTACGCGCTGACGATGTATTGGTGAAAAAAGCTGAGTCTCTACCTAACGTCACCATCATTAAAGAAGCCATGACAACAGAAGTGCTAGGCGATGGCGAGCGAGTGATTGGCCTGAAATACACTGACCGCAAGACAGATGAATCTCATCTAGTTGATGTTGCAGGTATTTTTGTTCAAATCGGTTTGGTGCCTAACAGTGAATTCTTGCAAGATACATTAGAATTGACTAACCGCGGTGAAATTGTTGTAAACAGCCACGGTGAGACATCTCTACCAGGTGTCTTCGCGGCCGGTGATGTGACAACAACACCTTACAAGCAGATCATCATTTCGATGGGATCAGGTGCAACGGCAGCATTGGGTGCATTTGACTACCTAATCCGCAATTAAAGCAGGTACCCCAAAAGTGAAGTGAGAACTTCATGGTTCAAGAACCACCCTCAGCCTCGCTGATGGGTGGTTTTTTTTATTTTTAATCCCATGCAAAAACAATCAGCTCTACTAAGTCGATTGTTTTTTTACGAATTGCGATTTCAACATCATGTCTCCTGCACCATCCACTTTGCAGTCGATGTCATGATCACCATCAACAAGACGTTTAATAGTGGCTTTCGTGCCTATTTTTAAAACTTGAGACGAGCCTTTGACCTTTAGGTCTTTCGCCAAGGTGACTTTATCCCCTTCTTGTAGCAACTTGCCGCTCATGTCTTTGATGATAAGAGCATCTTCATCAACGACTTCTTCATTTGGGTTCCACTCGTGTCCACACTCTGGGCATACAAGCAGAGCTTGATCTTCATAAACATATTCAGAGTTACATTGTGGGCAATTAGGTAAGGCCATACCATTTTTCCTTAAGATTTATGACTTGTGTCGCCATTATAACCTTATTTTTATTGTGGAATTACCCTACATTTATTTTATAAAGCGCAATTTTGTCCAATCTCTTCATTTTATCGTGTAATAGAATAGCGATAGCATTTGAAATAAACGTTCAGAGGAAAGCAATCATGGCAAGTCAGGGTAAGATTGAAAACAATTTCTACTTTGCCAAGAATCATCTAACAAACGATATAATGATTCTAGATGCTTCTATGAGCGACTTTACGTACGCCACTCATGCCCATGAAGAATTTTCGTTTGGGGTTACATTATCTGGCCGGCAAGATTTTTTTGCCCGTGGAGAATACTTTAAATGCCCTCCTAACAGTGTCATTGTATTTAATCCAGATGACGCTCATGACGGCCACGCTGGTGGCGAAGATCCTTTACATTACAAAATGCTCTATATTCACCCTAATCAGCTCCGCCCTATGCTCTTCAGTGCAGGCGTCAAACAAGCTGAACACTTTCGAGTTCAAGAATGTGTTCAATATAACACGGCTATTCGCCAACATATTTTGCGGTTAGCACATCTTGTTGAAAACAATAATACCGAGCCATTACATTATGACTCAGCCTTGTTTGAATTCGCGCAAAGCCTAGCGGCACAACAAGGGACCTGGTTTGAAAAAGAAAAATGCAACAAAGACCCAGTATTTGAACGAGTACGAGACTACCTTCACAGTCAAACCAGTAATGAAGTTACTCTGGATGACTTAAGTCAAATCGCGCACATGTCTAAGTTCCACCTCTTACGACGCTTCAAGACATATTTTGGAATGACACCCTATAAGTATTGGCAAAACCAGCGCTTAAATAAGGCTAAAAAGGCACTAGACTTGGGTATGGCACCGAATGATGTTGCCTTTACTTTAGGCTTTAATGACCTTAGTCATTTCAATCGCAACTTTAAGCCAGTTTTCGGTATGACACCCTACCAATACAGTCAGCTGCTCAAAAACTAACCCTCTCACTTCTTTTTTACTTTATCGATTAACTATCGAGGACCGCCCATGCTCGAAATTCTTATTTATGCATTTAGTATTATGTACAGCCCTGGACCAGCGAACCTATTAGCACTCTTTGCAGGGCTAAATCACCAAGGCTGGCCTGCCATACGCTATTGTTTTGGAGTTGGTAGCGCCATGCTACTGCTTTTTATCGTTGTGAGTTATCTTGGTGAGAGCTTTATGCCTCCTGAATCACAAAGCGTTTTCTCAATTCTAGGTGGGTTATATATTGCTTACTTAGCGGTGAAAATCTGGCTAGTCAGTTTTAGCAGCCAAAAGACCCATGGGAAAAGCGATAAAGTCAGCTATTCCACTGGGTTAGTTTTACAATTATGTAATCCGAAATCATTAATTGCAGTTGTACCCATTACAACCGTTTTATTTAGTAAAGCGGGCATAGAAGGAAATGCTATTCTACCTTGGTGTTTATTGCTCGCAGCCATGGCAACAGGCGCCCCTGGAATGTACTTAATGTTCGGCTCCCTGTTGCAACAAGCGTGTTTAAATCCTAAGGTGATGTCCTGGGTAAATAGGCTAATGGCAATACTATTGAGCTACGTGGCTTACGGCTTTCTCTTTCTATAACCAAGAGGAGAAAGCTGCATACCTAGTCTTTTGGCCACTCAACTATTAGGTCGCTACTGATTTGTTCTAACGCTTGTTCTAGCTCGTCTAAAGACACTTGGCTTGGTACAGTGAGCTCCATCTCGGTTTTAAATAACATTTCTGAGCTCATAGGAGCTGGCTCACATTGAGTGGATAGCTTCTTCACATTGACCATTAAGCCATGCAACACTTGAGAGACTTCTCGAACAATACCAGGACGATCGTTGCCAACTACTGATAAAGACACGGACGTATTATCAGACTCCACTACATCGCCACTTTCAACTCGTATATGAAGGCCGAGCTTTTCATCATCTTGTAGAGCATGAATCAGAGCCTCTTTCCGCTCTAATGGCACAGATACCACCAAAATTCCGGCAAACTTATTAGCAAGGTGAGACATTTTACTTTCCAGCCAGTTGCCCTGATGCTCTACCACAGTGGCTGAAAGGCGCTCTACCAAACCGGGTTTGTCATCGCCAATAAAACTTAACACTAAATGCTGTGACATAAGGTACTCCTACTCTTGTTATTATCTTGTGTGGTAACCCCTCGATAAAAATCGATGGTTAAAAAGATTACTCAATTCTAGTTTAGCTTTTTTTGACGATACCACAGACCTAATGATGCCGCTAATATCCCAGAAAAGCTTCCCGTACCGATCGACCAACGAGCACCAAAAGTATCCGCCAGCCAGCCAACCAAAGGTGCACCAATTGCTGTGCTTCCTAATGCGGTGGCCATGACCACCGCCATCACTCGACCACGGTAAGGTTTCTCTGTCGCCACCTGCATATAAGATGAAGTAGAGGTTGTGAATAACTGCAAACTTAAGCCCAACAAAATCAGCAGTCCAGCAAAGGACCAGAATGACGTTGCCATGGCAACCAGCATGCAACTCAATGCAAACATGGCGGCCACAAAAATCATAAAATGGAAGGTCGGGGCAGAAGCTCGACTCGCTGTGACCATGGCTCCCGAAATCGAGCCAATCGCCATCATGGAAACCAGCATGCCATATTGATCTGCATGCCCTTCAAATACATGTACCGTCATGGCAGATAAATACACCGAAAAGTTCATGCCTAAACTACAAACCAAAAAGGACATAAACAAGATTACGGCCATTTCTCTGTGTTGCCAGATATAGCGAAAACCATCTAGAAATCTAGCCATACTCGGACCATTGGATGACACATCGGCTTCTCTTTTAGGCAATCGATTACGCAATACGAATAGCCCTAAAAGCAGAGGAAAAAAGGTCAATACATTAATCATAAACACCCAGCCACTTCCCACCAAAGCAATCAGCACTCCAGCAACAGAAGGCCCTATAAGCCGAGCACTATTAAAGGCCACCGAGTTTAGCCCTACGGCGTTAGAAAGCGCTTTTTCACTGACTAGATCAGAGACAAAAGCATGGCGTGCAGGAGCATCAAAAGCCGCCACACAACCCAGTGCTAACGCACAGCCACACACTTGCCATAACACTACATGACCACTGATTACCAATACCCCTAAGAGCAAGGCCAAGCCCGCCATCAGCGTTTGAGTAATAAAGAGTAATTTACACCGGTCAAGTCTATCCGCCGTCCAGCCTGTAATAGGCAATAGCAGAATCTGAGGTGCAAATTGGAGAAACACGACTAAGCCAACCGCCGCCGCATTTTTATCGGATAGCTCTGCAATTACCAACCAGTCTTGAGCAGTCCGTTGCAACCAAGTGCCGATATTTGAAATGGCTGAACCCCAAAACCAAATTCGATAATTAGGATTGGATAAAGATCGAAACGTCCTGTTCAAAACAACTCCTGAAAATAAGGCGATACACTCCCTTAAAAATAAGTGAGTACCTAAGTCAGCACCAGGTGGATACTGGGTGTATCTGCATAATTCATATTAGTTCCCAGTTTAGCTACTCCTCTAAAGGGAAAATTACTATTTAATAGATAAGTTCAACAAAGGAGCTCAATTATGAAGATATTCAGTGTTCTTGCTCTGAGTTTTCTACTCAGTGCATGCTCTAACTCAGACTGGCGAACGGCCAGCAGAGAGCCAGCAGGTATTGCCCCCGACCCTGATCTACACAATGAGGCTGTGATTGAGTTTTATGCGGCAGACGCATTCAGCTGGCGTGGCTGGTTTGCTGTGCATACCTGGGTGGCCGTTAAGCCCAAAAATGCCCGCCAATATACGGTGTATGAAGTCACTGGCTGGCGAGTCAAAAGAGGTTTACCAGCGCTGAATACTTACCAGACTCAAACTCCCGACCGTTATTGGTTCGGAGCAGAACCCGAAAAAGTACTGTCACTAAGTGGTGAAAAAGCTGCTCGCTTAATCCCTGAAATTACCGCAGCTGTAGAACGTTACCCTTGGGCTAATGAGTACACTGTTTTTCCTGGACCAAACAGCAACACCTTCCCGGCTTGGTTAGGAAAAGAAGTCCCTGAATTAGAGCTGGACATGCCCTTTAGCGCTATTGGTAGCGGTTACGCAAGCCGCTAAAATAAAAAGCGGCCTACCCATTCAGGTAAGCCGCTTGTTTTTCATCCACTTATTAGTGCTTTGTCATTCCTGGGTTCGGTACAAACTGTATAACACTTTCTTCACCATCAGGAGTACTGCTGTGTGGCGTATTGACTCGTGTTGGCAATTCTTGGGTTTGAGCTTGCACATTCGTTGACTGGGCGTCTTCGTAACCACAAGCAACACACTCGCGATATTGTTTCTGTGCCTCATCATCACGCCACGCACGAATTTTATCCATTTCGCTGCATCTAGGGCATACTGCCCCAGCGATAAAACGCTTCACTACCATATTGCTAAACCATAACTAAGCGGCAATGCCGCTGTGCCTTAATAATGCTTCGGTACTTGGCTCCCGACCACGGAACTCAGCAAACAAATCAGCTGCCGGTCTTGAGCCTCCATTTGCCAATATGGTATCACGGAACAAGGCTCCCGTTTCGGTATTAAAGATTCCCTCTTCTTCAAACTTAGAGAAGGCATCTGCCGACAGTACTTCGGCCCATTTATAGCTGTAATAGCCCGCTGCGTAACCACCAGCAAAAATATGAGAAAAGCTATTTTGAAAGCGATTAAACGCTGGCGGAGTGGTAACAGCAACTTGTTGACGCACTTGGTCCAACATATCCTGAACGACAAGGCCAGGTTGATATTCTCTATGTAAACGGAAATCGAACAAAGAGAACTCCAGCTGTCTTACCATTTGCATGCCAGACTGAAAGTTTTTAGCCGCTAGCATTTTTTCTAGTAAGTCCGTCGGTAAAGGCTCATGAGTTTCATAATGGCCAGCAATATGAGCTAACGCTTCTGGTTCGTAACACCAGTTTTCCATAAATTGACTTGGGAGCTCGACGGCATCCCAAGCGACTCCGTTAATCCCAGAGACTGAAGAGACATCAACCTGAGTCAGCATATGATGCAGACCATGACCAAACTCATGGAATAAGGTGGTCACCTCATCATGGGTCAATAATGCTGGTTTTTCACCAATTGGCGGCGTGAAATTACACACCAAATATGCAACTGGTAACTGTAAACGGCCATCGACTCGTTTGCGTCTTGTGCGGCATGCATCCATCCAAGCTCCACCACGTTTAGCTTCACGAGCATAAGGATCAAGATAAAAGCGGGCTATATCTTCGCCTTGTTTGCTAATGGTAAAGAGCTGTACATCTTTATGGTAAGTGTCAAACTCACTTTCTTCACGAATTTCCACATCAAATAAAGTTTGTGCCACGTGAAACAATCCGCTTAGCGCCTTGTTCATAGGAAAGTAAGGACGCAGTGCCTCTTGAGATAAGCTGTATTCAAACTGGCGGAGTTTTTCAGAGTAGTATGGTACATCCCAAGCATTTAAGGTCTCAATGCCATTCTGCTCTTTAGCAAACTTAGTCAACTGCGCAAGGTCTTGCTCAGCAGAAGGTTTGGAATGTGTTGCAAGGTCACCCAAAAAGTCGATCACTTGTTGTCCATTGCTCGCCATTTTAGTTGCGACTGAAAGCTCTGCGTAGTTATCAAACCCTAAGATTCCAGCCATTTCATGACGTAGAGCTAATATTTCATCTATAATCACGGCGTTATCGAATTTTGCATCGCCACCTTGATCAGAAGCACGAGTCGCGTAAGCTCGGTACATTTCTTCTCTTAAGGAGGCATTATCTGCGTAACTCATCACAGGTAAATAAGATGGAATGTCCAAGGTAAATAGCCAGCCGTCTAGGCCTTTTGCTTGCGCCATTTGTTTGGCTTGGTCCAGAGCTGAATCAGGCAAGCCTGTTAACTCAGCTTGATCGGTGATGTTTTTACTCCACGCTTGAGTTGCATCCAGTACATTTTCACCAAATTGACTACCAAGCTCAGACAAACGCTGGCTTATTTCGCCGTAACGTTCTTTTGGAGCACCTTCTAACCCTACACCAGACAACTCAAAATCTTTAATCGTTTGAACCAAGGCTTCTTGCTGAGCAACGGATAATACTTTTGCTTCAGGGCCTTGAGCTAAAGTTTTATAAGCTTGGTAAAGCGCTTTATTCTGCCCCAGATTAGTATAGAACTCTGTCAATTTTGGCAGACAAGCGTTGTAAGCTGCACGCAGCTCGGGGGTATTTTTTACTGAGTTAAGGTGACTAATCGGTGACCAAAAATTACTGAGTTCATCATACAGCTGCTCTAACGGTGCTACTAGGCTATTCCAAGTAGGTTGACTATTAGCGGTAACACATTCATCTATGGCTTTCTGACTGTTTTGTAAGAGCTTTTCTAAATTTTCTTCTATACTCGCTATATCCACTTTTGAAAAAACGGGTAGATCGGTTGCATCCCATACGGACTCTGTCATAACGTGATACCTTGTAAAATTTTAATACCCAGAAAAAGAGCTAAAGGCATAATTTCCTTAGGCCAACATTGCAATGATGACTGCCTTTATTGATCAATCTCAAAGCATTGTTGTTGGTGATTGTTATTTAATAGATAGGTAAGAATTACGGTTTTTCAATGAGTTGGTTAAAATAAAGCCTTGTATTCATTCCTTTATGGCACCAAAGCCTAGTGATAACTCACTTTTCCGCCAACCCACTTAGTAGTAGAGACACATTATGACAATAAAATCTTTTCGGGGTACAACCCCTACATTAGGCAACAGAGTTTGGATAGACGACAGTGCCGTGATTATTGGCGATGTCACGATAGGTGATGACAGCTCCGTGTGGCCCTTAGTCGCCATTCGGGGTGACATGCACCACATTCATATTGGCGCACGTACCAGCATTCAAGATAACTCTTGTTTACACATTACTCATGCCAGTACCTATAAACCAGAAGGTCACCCTTTAAAAATAGGCGACGATGTTACAGTTGGTCATATGGCAATGCTACATGGCTGCACTATCGGTAATCGAGTGCTGGTTGGCATGGGCACCACTATTTTAGATGGAGCTATCATTGAGGATGAAGTGATCATCGGTGCTGGTTCTTTAGTCCCTCCTGGTAAAACGTTGGAATCTGGCTACTTATATATGGGCTCCCCAGCAAAAAAAGTTCGTGCTCTTGATCAGAAAGAAATTGAGTATTTTCAATATGCTGGGCTCAATTACGTGAAACTTAAAGACGAATACTTAGCGCAAGCGGAACTTTTAGAGAAAAAATAAGACTCAGTAATATTCAATTTTTTTTCATTAACTGTGTAAGAAAACGTAACTCTCTACGACTAACTACTAAGAGATAAACTGAGGCTCTCATGAATCATGTGCAAACAACGTTTGACCAACCCTATTCACAACAAATTTTTCATGATGCTGCCTTCGTTGAAGGATTAAGAGATCAAATGATGAAGTTTGCATTTAAGCAAGTGCAAGATAAGCAGCTTGCGGAAGATGCGGTGCAAGAAGCTTTGATTTCAGCTTATCAAAATGTTGACCGATTTAATCGCCAAGCAGCATTTCGTACTTGGGTATTTAGCATTGTCAAAAATAAAGTCATCGACCTATTACGTAAAAACAAACGTATGACAGCAGCCAGTGAACTTGAAAATGGTCCAAACAAAACAGGTGATGCGTTAATGGAGCACTTGTTTGTAGAGAACGGTCACTGGCAAGTCAATGAAAGACCGCAGAAATGGGACCAGCCAGACCATTATGTGGAAAGCGATGACTTTTGGGTAGTTTTTGACGCTTGCTTAAATGCATTACCTGATAAGTATGGCCGCCTGTTTATGATGCGAGAATTTCTTGAAATGGACACCCAAGAAATTTGCCATAATGAAGACATGTCGGTCAGTAACTTAAATGTCACCTTATACCGAGCCCGCTTACGTTTACGTGAATGCTTGGAGGACCATTGGTTTCAAGTAGAGAGATCTTAAACTATGCTGAATTGCAAAGAAGCTACTCAATTACTGTCTGAAAAATTGGATCGCCCTTTAGATACAAAAGAGAAAGTGTCATTAGCGTTGCATACTGCCATGTGCCCACCGTGTCGCAGGTTCGGCCAGCAAATGGAAGAATTACGTTTTATTTCAAGGTCTTATAATAAGCCAGAAGAAGAAAATGACAAAATATAATTTTTTTTGATATTTCTGTGTAAGAAATATTCCCCACAGATCGTCAGAATTAGGTAACCAAGACAATTCAGTCTTACTTTGAAAATAGATGAGGATATACCAATGAAAAATACAAAAGCTTCACTATCTCTTGCTTTAGGTACTGCTATTGCCCTATCTGCTGTTGCTGTTCCAGCTGAAGCTGCAAGCAAAGAAAAATGCTATGGCGTGTCTCTAGCAGGTCAAAATGACTGTGCTGCAGGTCCAGGTACATCTTGTGCAGGCACTTCTACTAAAGACTACCAAAGCAATGCTTGGAAACTTGTTCCGGCTGGTACTTGCATGGACATGGAGTCAAAAACGTCTCCGACTGGTCACGGTCAACTTAAAGCATTCTAATTTCGGATGCCAATGATGATGGAACAAGCACTTTACTCTAAAGAGCTTAATGAAGGTGGGGACCAAGCACAGTCCCCACGCTTTCTCTCAAGGAGCGGGATTAGCTTAAAACCGAACTACTACCAGAGCATTCTCACTGACCAACCTGATGTTGGCTTCTTTGAGCTTCATGCTGAAAACTACTTACGCCCAGGTGGACCTGCCCGCTATTTTTTAAATAAAATTAGGGAAGTTTACCCCATCAGCATACACGGTGTTGGTTTATCCATTGGAGGGGAAAACCCTCTCGATGAGCAACATTTAAATTCCGTTGCCACTCTCGTAAATGAAATGCAGCCTGAAATATTTTCAGAGCATTTGGCTTGGTCCAGCCATAACGGTCACTTTTTGAATGATTTACTGCCTGTAGCTTATGATCAGACTACCCTTGACCGAGTTTGTCAGCATATCGATCAGATACAGAACAAATTACAAAAGAGAATATTGATTGAGAATCCCTCTACTTACTTTTCTTTTACCCACAGTGATTGCGGCGAAATCGAGTTTATTCAAGCAATGGCTCAGCGTACTGGCTGTGGCTTGCTGTTAGATGTGAACAATGTTGAGGTCTCTTGCTTTAACAATCAGGGTGACCCCGAAAAATACCTACAAGCTTTTCCCATGCAAGCCGTTGGTCAGATTCACTTAGCAGGCCATACTTTGGACAGTAATGAAACGATACCATTAAAGATAGATAGCCATGATGAACCTGTTGCCAATGAAGTTTGGTCTTTATATGAGCTGACGCTAAAGCTAGCAGGAGACAAACCGACTCTGATTGAGCGAGATGGAAACTTACCACCATTACGAGAATTGCTAGACGAAGCTACGCACGCTGATAGCATACGCCAACGCCTGCAGCAGGAGGCTGAGCATGCAATCGCAATTTAAAGCGGCTTTATTGAGCGAAGACAGCCAGATTTATTCAAAAATAGACGCGCCCACCATGGCAGAAAAGGAAGTTAGACTAAACGTTTATCGCAATAATGTAGTGGTATCTCTTGTTGAGGCCCTAGCCGACATTTTTCCAGTAACACAAACCTTGGTAGGAGAGGCCTTCTTTAAAGCGATGGCTAGGGAGTATGTGCTCACAAACCCGCCACAATCTCCCATTATTAGTCAATATGGTGACACTTTCTCTGATTTTATTTATCAATTTGAGGCGGTCAAAAGTTTACCGTTTTTAGCCAACTTAGCCGCTCTTGAGTACAGCTTACTAGATTTAACCAACTCTGAAGAATATCACATCCTCAATCAACAAGCCGTTTCAGAAGCACTTGAGCAGGCAGAGAGCCCGAACCGTTTACTCATTTCGTTACCGCCTAGCAGTAAAATTTTTGTCTCGCCCTATGCAATTGGCTCAATTTATAAAGCTCATTTAAATGACGACAATAATCAGCTCAGCAATATTAAAGTGGATAACTCGGAGCATCTACTACTCGTAAAGTCACATGTTTATGCGCAACTTCATATTATTAGCCATGCTGAAGCCGTGTTTATCAAGAACTTATTACTAGGTTGCGAGCTGGGGGAAGCCATTCCAGAGGATAATAATTTTGACTTAGGGCAATCATTAGCTCAACTCATTGCTTGGCAAGTCATCACGCAAATAGCTGAACCCAGCACTAACTAGCTACCTGAACCAACCCAACTATCTAATATAATAAGGAAAAACTATGTTGTCTTTTATTTTGCAAAAGAGTGAGGGCGTGTTCAATAGACTGCCCGAGTCCATCATTTTATTTATTGCTAGGTTCTCTCTGGCTGCGGTTTTTTGGAAATCGGGGCAAACCAAGGTAGAGGGCTTTTCAATTGATATTATTGCGATGAAGTTTCAGCTAGGTATTCCTAAACTCGCTGAGACGACGCAATTTTTATTCGAATACGAATATAACTTACCTCTTATCCCACCTGCCATTGCTGCCGTGCTTGCAACCATTGCGGAGCATGTTTTGCCTATTTTGATTTTAACAGGCCTATTTACCCGTTTAGCAGCCTTTGGCTTAGCTGCTATGACAATGGTCATTCAGCTTTTTGTTTACCCGGACGCTTATCCAACCCACGGCACATGGTTAGCTATTGCATTGCTACTTATGTACCGTGGTGCTGGCCGTTTCTCTTTCGATCAGCTTATTAAACCTTAGGTAAGGTAAAGGTCGCCGTCGCTTTTTGGGTTTGCTTGGCAGACCCTGATAGCGAATCGGTCAATGCACTTAATTGCTCAGATGTTGCTTCATTTTCACCCGTGACTTCAACAATGCGTGCAATATGCTGGGCTATGTCATCGGCTTCGTTAGCCTGCTGCTGAGCAAGGTGTGTTAACTCATCTAAACTCTGGAGAGATTGTGCTGAGTCGGCTTCTAATTGACTTAAAGGCTCAACCACCGCTTCTATTTGCTCAACACCATTGCGCATTTTTTCTTGCCCATGCGACATCTCATCTGAGATCTGTTGAGACAATGCCCCAATTCGAGTGATAACCTCGTCAATAGAAGACGTTACTTCCGCTGTATTCGTCGCAAGGTTTCGTACTTCGTCTGCAACCACCGCAAAGCCACGACCAGATTCACCAGCACGGGCAGCTTCAATAGACGCATTCAGAGCCAGCAAATTCGTTTGTTCAGCGATGTTTCGAATACTGTTTACAAACTCAGTAACCGTTACAGCACTTTCACTCAGCTTAGCTACGGAATGGGAAGTTTCATTAATATATGCGGCAACCTCTGTAATATCATGAGCTGCACCAGTAATTACTTGTTTGCCTCTCTGAGCCAGATTATGAGCACCTTCCGCTTGGCTGCGAGTAACATTCACGTGCTCTGAAATGACACCGGCAGAGCTAGACAGCTCGCCTACTGAGGTTTGAATTTCACCGGCCATTTTAGCTTGAGTTTGTGAGCCCTGTTGCACCCCGGAAACGCTTGAACAGATATCTCCTGTAGCCGAAACAACTGTGGTGACATTACGCTCTATCTGGTTAACCACCTGCACTAAACTGTTTCTCATACCTTTCACACTACTAAGTAGTTGGCCAATTTCTCCTGATGGTAATTTGTCTATTTCTTGCGTTAAGTCACCATGGGAAACCTTATCCAGCAAGTTCACTGCTTCGTTTAAAGGGCGAACAATACTACGGGTTATTAACACTGACATCGCCACACCGACTATTATGGCGAACAGACCGATAAACGAGGTCGACCAAATAGCAATATTGGCCTCAGATAGAATTTCTTGACGGCGCGATGACATCATCGAACGTTCCCGCTCAGCTAACGCTTTGGTTTGATTTAAGAAGGTTTGTAGTTCATCCCGAGTTTGTCCTGCCATCATTGCTTTTGCATCAGCTAACTCACCAAACTCTAGAGCCTCAACAGTAGACTGTAAGGCAGCTTGATAAACCACTCTTTGCTTCTTTAAAACTTCAATATGAGCCTGGTTTTCTGAGCTGGAAACCAGCTCAAGCATTTTTGATAAGCCTTCATCTAAACGCTTATTACGTTCATCAATTTCCTTATATATGGCAACACGTGCATCACGTTCTTCTAAGACAAATAACAGCAATAAACGGCTTGCTAAGCTTTCTGCATTCACATTAAGCTCACCAGCTAAATCAACTAAAGCCGCATTTTCATCGACTATCCCTTGAATATTTTTAGATAACAGCTGAAAGCGTGAGGCGGAAAAAACGATAACCAAAATGAGTAACGCTAACAGCACGACATAACTGGTGGCTAAGCGGCTACGAATTGTTGAAAAACCTAACATAATACCCTCATAAATTCGGTGATGATCACTTAAGTTTAGACTCTGATGTAGTTTATCTCACTTTATAGTGCCCGAATCCTGAATAATATCCTAGCCCTTAGGCTAGACGTTTGATCGGTACTGAATAAGCGAACATAAATAGCATAGCGGCACACACCACCACACTAGGCCCCGTAGGAGTGTCCCACTGATAGGATGCCCACAACCCTCCACAGACTGCAATACACCCTATAATGCTAGCAATACTCGCCATCTGTATGGGTGTCTTAGACAGTTTTCTCGCGGTAGCGGCCGGTATAATCATTAAAGAGGTAATCAACAGCACACCCACGATTTTCATGGCAACCGCGATCACTAAAGCAACCAAAAGCATGAGTAGTAAGCGAATAGACTCAACGGGGTAGCCTTCTACTTTCGCCAACTCTTCATTGACCGTCATTGCAAGCAAAGGTTTCCAAAATATTACCAAAAGAGTCAATACTGCGACGCCACCGGCATAGATCCAATATAAGTCCATCTGGCTAATAGCGAGCAAATCGCCAAACAAATACGCCATTAGATCAATCCTGATATTATCAAGAAAACTTACTGCAACAAGCCCTAAAGATAGGGCTGAATGAGCCAATATACCGAGCAAGGTATCTGTTGCTATTATGTGGCGCTTTTGCAACATCACTAAAACCGCTGCTAAGCCCACACATAAAACAATAATGGCTAGGTTCAAGTTCACATCAAATAGAAAACCAAGTGACACACCAAGTAAAGCTGAGTGTGCTAGTGTGTCCCCGAAATACGCCATACGACGCCAAACGACAAAAGCACCTAACGGGCCTGCAACTGCAGCAACACCAATACCCCCAAGCAAAGCCCGTAGTAATAGATCTAACATTCTATTCACCGCTCCTAAAATCGGTTTGAGTTCTTAACAAACAACATAAATTAGTGATTGCATGAGGTGGTTTGGCAATCTGAATCGTTCACGATATCGCCGTGTTCATCATGAACATGATCGTGGCGATGTGCATAGATAGCAATAGATTCATCGGCACCTGGTATGCCAAATAAAGCTTGGTAGGCAGGGTGTCCCGTCACATGTTGCGGAGAACCAGAGCAACAAACGTGCTGGTTAATGCAGACTACTGTATCCGTTTTAGCCATGACCAAATGCAAATCATGGGACACCATGAGAACGCCACAGCCAAGTTCGTTACGAATGCTCTCAATCAAGTTATACAATTCAACCTGACCATTTACATCCACCCCTTGAACGGGTTCATCTAACACCAATAGATTAGGCTTATTGAGTAAAGCCCTAGCTAATAAAACACGCTGAGTCTCGCCTCCAGATAAAAACTGGACTTGCGAATTTAGTAAATGTGCGATTCCTAGTTTTTCCAAGGTTGGGACAATTTGTTTTTTGTCACCACTTCGAACCAAGGCTAAAAAGTGCTTTACGGTTAAAGGCAAGGTTGGGTCAACATGCAACTTTTGTGGCATATAGCCAATTCTTAAACCAGAAGCACGTGTAATTTGGCCTTCACTCGGCATTTGTAAACCAAGCAGCATCCGAATTAAAGTGCTCTTACCACTGCCATTAGGGCCTATAAGGGTAACAATTTCCCCCTCTTTTACCGCCATGTCTATTTGCTCTAACAAGGGTTTCTCATTAAAAGAGACACCCACTTTTTCAAAACTTACTAATGGCTGAGCCATTTTTTATTCTCCAGAAGACGGCTGGCAATCGAGACAAGTGCCATTTAGTTCAATGGTCTCGGATTTTAATCTAAAGCCTTGTTGGCCCGCTTTATTTTCTAACAAAGAGTGAATATCTTGATAGTCAAATTCCATGACATTATGGCAATCATCACAAATCAGAAAATAGCCTTTATGAGGCTTATCAGCATGCATGCAACCAAGGTAGGCGTTCATCGATTCTACTTTATGAATAAGGCCGGCTGATAACAAAAAATCTAATGCTCTATAAACGGTAGGTGGTGCAGAATTGAACCCTTCTTCCGCTAGTTTTGCCAAGAGTTGATACGCCCCTAATGGCTTATGGCTTTCCCATATTAGCTCTAGGGTGCGACGACGCACCTTAGTTAACCTTTGGCCCTGTTCTAAACAAACTGCTTCAGCAGTAGCTAACGCTTGCTCTGCACACATATCGTGATCGTGGTCATGATGTTTCATTAGAAAGCCCTTCCTGCATTGTCAATATAGCTATAGATCATGGAACAGCTAACAAAAATTAACGAGCACGCAGCTGCATAACCAAACCCTTTCGTTAGTTTCTTCTGCCATTGTGGCCGTGCTCGACTCATATTGAGCCCAGCGTCCCTTACGAATACGCTTAAAATGGCAAGCGCTGCAACCGTTATAGCCGTACCCAATGACATAGCAAAAGTTGCCAAGATTCCCCACTGAAAGATATTAGCACTGATAGAAAACAACAAAACCAATACCGCACCGGTACAAGGGCGAATACCAACAGCCAATACCATTGCCCAATAACTACGCTGGGCCACTGTTGTCTCGCTCTTTATATGTTCTTCATGTGTATGAATCACTTTCTTATGGTCATGGTCATGGTCATGAGAACGATGCCCACATACATGAGCCGAGTCATGAGAATGTGAGTGGTCATGGGAGTGATCATGACCACAACTAGACTTGCCTCTAATTAAGCGCGAAAGAATCCATATTCCCATAGCGCCCACTGCTGCAAAGCTTGCTATCTCAAAAAAACGGGAAATCTGCATAGCCTTACCAGCAATAGAAAATACTTGCGACAAGACTAAAATTAGCGCTATAGCCATTATGCCCTGAGCCATTGCACACACAAAAGACAAAACAACGCCTTGTCTTATGGGCGCTTTACTTGCCAACATATAGGCAGATATTACAGCTTTTCCATGCCCTGGTCCCGCCGCATGAAAAACACCATAAGCAAAACTAGCGGTCATCAAACTCCATAAAACAACAGGGCTAGCTTCACGGCTTAAATCGCGTACCAAGGTTACCAGTTCGCGATGCAAAACAGCCTGCTGAGAAAGCACCCACTGAATAAAAGACTGATAGCTAATGCTATCTGACGCCCATACGGATGAGGCAACAAGCAATCCAATGAAGCTTGTAAAAAGTAACTTTTTAAACATATCTTTTTCCAACAAGTAGATTCATGCACTCACCTTATTTTTTGTTATATTATAACAAAAAATAAGGTGAGTGAAGACAGCTCTAGAATCTAAACAGCATTCATAAGGTCGATTACATCGGCTTTAAAAAGCCCATGACGCCACCCATGAAAATTTGAGCAGCCATAGCCGCTAAGATCAATCCGGTGATTTTAGATAGGATATTCAAGCCCGTTCGGCCTAACACCTTTTCAATAAGAGAAGAGGAATAAAGCAACAGTAATAGTGAACACAATGCAAGCAGTAAACCTACAATTCCTATGATTAACTCCCACCCTTGTAACTCTGCCCCATAAACCAAGATAGTTCCTATCGTCGCTGGGCCAATAATAGTGGGAACCGCTAAAGGTACAACGGATACATCTTCCCGTTCTTCGCTAGGCATACCTACTGCATGATTACGAGTACCGTCCTTAACTAAGCTCAGAGCCGACATAAACAGTAAGATGCCAGAGCCAATTCGAAAGGAGTCTAGAGTGATTCCTAATACGGCAAATAAACTGCCTCCGAAGAACAGCAGAACTAACGCAATAGCGATAGCCGCAATGATGGCCTTATTGGCAACTTGTTTTCTCGCCGCTGAACTTTCTCCTCTGGTTAATGCCAGAAACATTGATAAAACAAAGAAGGGAGCGAATAAAAAGAAAAATTTTATCCAGGTAGAAATCAACAGACTCATTTAACATTACTCACGTATAAAGATCTATTTAACGCTGGCTAAGCGCTAAACGAACACCAAAGCCAACTAGCAATAGGCCAGTTAAACCATCCAAGACTTGCGCAACTTTTGGTCGCGCCAGCCATACTCTTGCCCTGTGTACCATCAAGGCTAAAAATGTTTGCCAGATCATGGCAATAATGAAATGCAGACCCGCCATAAATAAAGATTGGACTAAGGCCGAGTGACTTGGGTCGATAAACTGAGGCAAGAAAGCCATATAAAAAATAATTGGCTTGGGATTCAGCACGTTAGAAAACAAACCTTGTCGGAAACTGCCCCAAGCAGAACCACTAACCGGTGTGTTGGCGTCAAAAGTCATCCCTTTTGGTTTACTCGCACTGCGTAGCGCCTGATAGCCTAAATAAACCAAATAGGCAGCCCCTAGCAGTTTAAAAGCTGTAAACAGGCTGGCTGAACTCAACAGGATTACAGATAAGCCCAGCGCAGAAACCGTAGCGTGTGCAAACAGCCCCATGCAGATGCCTAAGCTGGTTAAAAAACCTAAGCGCCAGCCACCTAAAACGGAGTTGCGCATCACAATAATAGTATCGACCCCTGGACTCATGGTCAGTACCAAGATCGCGGCTAAAAAAGAAAACCACTGGAAATGTTCTAACATGGAGTCACTCCAATCTTCTATGAAAATTCAGCACTAGAGCTGACAGCTAATTTGAGACCAAGATTCAATGGAAATTTCTTCCGCTTCTCGTTGGTTCGGTGTACAGGCTTCCGCGAAGCGACCTGATAAACTCAACAAGCCTTGCTCTACTGGAATCATAGCGAAGTAAAGACTGTCATCTCCAAAGGCAAGACTTAACGTTGAACTACGAAGATCCACGTCTTGCGCTAACTCAATATCTAACTTAGCCCATAACATTTGATCATAGATCCCGACGTCGCTAATACTGATACTATCGGGTTTTAACGGCTGCCCATCCAGATCAAGCCAGACAAAATAACCAAACTGATCGAAGCTTTCTAATACCTCAATAACGGCTATTTTTTCTTGTCCTTTAAGCGCCCCATCACCATCTACGTCATACTCAAGAATTAAGCTCGTCGAGGTAAATAGATCAAACGTCCAACGCGCCTGTAAGGAATGAAAGCTAGGTTGATCAAGGTCTAGTTGATACTGAGAATCGATCCACACATGAGGATGCGCGAACGCTTGAGCAGAGAACAATACGCAAAATAAACCAAACAACCTAGCAAGCTTCATAGTTTTACCTTTAAGTCAGGAGTCGAAGTAACTCGCGCTTCCAAAATACGCTGAAACTCTTTTGGATCATGCTGTTGAGCAAGGCGCTCTGGATCATGCTTGGCCGCATGCCACGCTTCCAAACGAGACAACCAAAAACGCAACGCTGCAATTCTTAGCATATGCGGCCATGCTGACACTTCTTGCTCACTTGGGGTACGTTCATTGAGATAAGCGTTAATTAGCGCATGGTATTTGGCCATGTCAATGGCACCTGAGGTACGGTCAGTACACCAATCATTGACCACAATTGCGAGATCGTACATCACCCAAGAATGGCAAGCGTTATAAAAATCGATTATGGCTGACAGACGTTCGCCTTCAAACAAAGTATTGTTAAAAAACAGGTCGCCATGAATAGTCGTTTTAGGGAGGTCCTGATTGACAGCAATAAATTCATCAAACGCTTGAATTTGTGTACGTAGCAACGCCACTTGTTGCGGCTCTAGCTCCTCTACGAGTGCTTCACTCGTTGTATGCCACCAGTCAATTCCTCGATGACTTTCTCTGTGTTGTACAAAGTCTTCACCAGCAATATGTAACTTAGCCAACAGAGCACCCATTTCCAAACAAGTTTTTTCGGTCGTTTTAGCAAGTTCAGCCCCAGCAAAGCAATCCACAAAGATAGCCGGGCGACCATTAACCATACGCAAGCGCTCGCCTTGGCTATCTACCAATGCGGCAGGCACATTAAAACCTTTGTTTCTTAAATGAGCGACCACGTCTAAGAAGTAAGGAACCTCTTCAAATTCAAACTCTTCAAATAGGGTTAGTACATATTTGCCTGTTGTCGTATTAACAAAATAATTCGTATTTTCTACGCCGCCAGAGATGCCTTGAAAGGACTCCAGTTCACCTAGAGAGTAATCCGCCACTAAGGCCCGCATGTCAGAGTCCGAAAGGGAAGTGTAAACAGCCAAATTTGCTACCTATAAATATTGAAAAAGAGTAATTTAAAAGTTCAAAAGCCTATGCTCCACAATAAGCAGGAAAAGGTCAATTCGTTCTATGCAAAAGCGCAATTTATTCCATGAAATCACGTCAAATTTACAAGCATAAGGAGATTCCATTATTAATGAGCATTAAGACTGCAAAAATAATCACAAGCGCTTAGAATAGAGAGCAACTATCGCCGATTCATTTAGAGGTCTTATTTTGGCTACGGATTCATCAACACAAACACCCCCTATGATTCTGGTAGACGGCTCGTCTTACCTTTACCGAGCATTCCACGCAATCCCCCCCATGAGCACCAGCAACGGACACCCTACCAATGCGACCCGTGGTGTCATCAGCATGATCCGCAGCCTCATTAAAACCTACCCGGACTCCCCTATGGTGATCATCTTTGATGCCAAGGGAAAAACCTTCCGCGATGAAATCTACAGTGAGTACAAGGCACAGCGTCCGCCTATGCCAGACGACTTACGTCCACAAATTGAACCCATTCACCGCATGGTAGAAGCCATGGGGCTTCCCTTAGTCATCATTGATGGTGTAGAAGCCGACGACGTGATTGGCACCATTGCCAAGCAAGTCGGGGAAGCGGGTCGCGAAGTGGTGGTATCCACGGGCGATAAAGATATGGCTCAGTTGGTTACCGAGAAAGTCACCCTTGTGAACACCATGAACAATACCGTGATGGACATTCAAGGAGTCAAAGACAAGTTTGGCATTCCACCTGAATTGATCATAGATTACCTAGCCTTAATGGGCGATAAGGTGGATAACATCCCTGGCGTGCCTGGCGTGGGTGAAAAAACTGCCTTAGCTTTGTTGCAAGGCTTAGGCAGCATTCAAGACATCTATCAGCGCCTTGATGACATTGCTGCTTTGGGCTTTCGCGGTTCAAAAACCATGGCTAAAAAAATGGCCGAGCACAAAGAAATGGCCGAGCTTTCGTACACCCTAGCGACTATCAAGTGCGATGTTGAATTACCCTTCAATGCCCTAGAACTCAAAAATGGTGAGGCGGATAAAGAAGTTCTTAAAGAGTGGTTCACCAAGCTGGAGTTCAAAACTTGGTTGGCCGACCTAGACAAAGCACCAAGCGTGGAAACCGCCAGCGACACGGTAGATAACGCCGGACAAGCAGCAGCCCCTGTAGCGGCCAACATCGAGATTGAATACGACACAGTGTTGGATAAAGAAAGCTTTGCTGTTTGGCTAAAAACCATACAAGAAGCTGAACTGGTTGCCTTTGACACCGAAACCACCAGCCTAAACTATATGGCGGCCGAACTGGTTGGGGTGTCATTCTCCGTTACGGCAGGCAAAGCCGCCTACGTGCCTTTTGCCCATGACTATGAAGGTGCACCTGAGCAACTGGATCGTGACTGGGTATTAGCGCAATTAAAACCTTGGCTTGAAGACGACAGTAAAGCAAAAGTCGGCCAACATCTTAAATACGATGCCAATGTATTGAACAACTATGACATTGAGCTTCGCGGCATTGCTTATGACACCATGCTGGAGTCCTATGTTTACAACTCGGTGAGTTCTCGTCATGACATGGATACCCTAGCGAAAAAGTTCTTAAACCACACTTGTGTCAGCTTTGAAGAGTTAGCGGGTAAGGGCAAGAAGCAAAAGACCTTTAACCAAATTGAGCTGGAGCAAGCCGCGTTCTACGCCTCCGAAGATGCCGACATCACTCTAAGATTACACCAAGCCATTTGGCCGCAAGTAGAACAAACGCCTGAACTCGTCAGCATATTCAAAGATATAGAATGTCCGTTAGTACCAGTACTGGCGAAAATGGAACAAACAGGCGCCCTCATCGACCCAGAGTTACTGCATCTTCAAAGCTCAGAGATTGGAGCCAAGCTGCAAGAGCTTGAAATTAAAGCCCATGAACTGGCAGGAGAAAGCTTCAACCTGAGCTCCCCTAAACAGCTACAAGTCATCTTGTTTGAAAAGCAAGGCTTACCTGTCATTAAGAAAACACCAAAAGGTCAGCCTTCCACCGCTGAGCCGATTCTACAAGAGTTGGCGCAGGACTATGAGCTACCACGGTTAATTATGGAACACCGCAGTTTATCTAAGCTCAAGTCGACCTATACAGACAAACTGCCAGAAATGATTCAAACTACTGGACGCATCCATACCTCTTACCATCAGGCCATTACCGCCACAGGTCGTTTGTCATCGACCGATCCAAACTTGCAGAACATTCCGATCCGTACCGCAGAAGGTCGTCGCATTCGCCAAGCGTTCGTTGCACCCAAAGGCTACAAACTGCTGGCTGCGGATTACTCTCAAGTGGAGCTGCGTATCATGGCGCACTTGTCACAAGACAAAGGCTTGCTTGATGCCTTCACCCGCGACGCCGATGTTCACAAGGCCACCGCCGCGGAAGTTTTCGAAGTCAGCTTAGAGGAAGTCACCACAGAGCAGCGTCGCCGCGCTAAAGCCATTAACTTTGGCTTGATCTACGGCATGTCCGCCTTTGGTTTAGCGAAGCAACTGGATATCAGCCGACCAGAAGCCGCGAAATACATCAAACGCTACTTCGAGCGTTACCCAGGCGTACAGCAATACATGGAAAACACCCGTGAAGGCGCGAAAGAAAACGGCTATGTGGAAACCATTTATGGCCGCCGCTTGTACCTGCCAGACATCAAAGCCAGCAACGCCATGATGCGCCAAGCCGCCGAACGCACCGCGATCAACGCACCGATGCAAGGCTCTGCCGCCGACATCATTAAACGCGCCATGATCAAGATGCACAGCTGGCTCGCTGACACCGACCTAGATGTAAAAATGATCCTACAAGTACACGATGAATTGATCTTCGAAGTGGCTGAAAGCGACCTTGAAAGCGCACAAGCGAAAATAGTCGACATCATGCAGAACAGCAGCAAAATAGACGTGCCTTTACTGGTAGAAGCAGGTGTTGGTAACAACTGGGACGAGGCGCATTAAGCGCTCGGACTAAAAGGAGTCAGGTTATTGAGAGACACAGAAAGGCTTTTGAAGAATCAAAAGCCTTTTTTATTCGATGTGACCAATGATCCTGAACATTTTTTTGGACCAATAAAGGAATCTATAATACTCCACATTAAATTGGTCTTGCTTGGTAAACGGTCAGCACTTGTTGATTAGCCATCATCCACTCGGAAGTGTCTTCACATCTTAGTCGGATAATTTGTTCCATAGACTGCATCAAAATAGGTATATCAAACTTTAAAATGGGCTCATGATGAGCAACCCGATTTCGCACTTCTCTAACAAGGCCAATTTGAATTCGAATATGCTCACGCAGTTCGGTTGGAGATAAATTTAAAAAGGCATGATTTGGAAAGGTATTGAAAATATGCTTTGCCCAAATTTGCCCTTGAAACCTCGAAGTAAAGCACTTTTCCCAAAAAACGAATTTAAGCTCAGGTATCACCTTACTTAATCTCTGATGCTTCCTAGCTAACTTTTCTAGATCCTCAAGTGGGCAATATCCATATTTCGCTTTTTTAAGAGAGCGTCGGAAACTTTGAGCCCTATGCCAATGAGGTGAATGGACATTTGCTAGGGCATCACTTACTGCATTGCGTAACGACACTTCAAATATGTGAAAGGGATAAATTAAAGCTGACGACAACTGAGCATTCCAACGATAAAGATCTAATGCGTTGACATTAGAACCAGCAACCTCTCGCTCAAAGGTACTCATTCTGGGTAACGACAGCGTGCTTTTGATACTATCCATGTATGTAAAACCTGTTAGTATTATGATCAATTCAGTATACCCGAAATGGAAAATACAGTTGACGTTTTCGTTTGCGGTATATATATTTATTGAGCGAGCCACGGGACTTGTTTAGCGAAAGCTTTCCCCCGAGGACATATGATAAAGAAGCCTGCATTGAAAAATGTAGGCTTTTTTGTGTCTGCTGGACGCCTCTCATCTAGTAAAGCCTAACTTTTTTTATGTATAAAGGTTCCTAAGCAAATCCTCTACATCAAGTAGCTTTTGAGTAAATTGCTCTTCTATACTGAAAATAGCCCTCTGAAAAAGGAAAAGATGATAATGAGTACCCGATCAAAAAAACAAAAATACTTAGAAGAGCTTGATGCCCTATCAGAAGAGCAGAAAAAAGCAGTTAGTTTATCGATAGATTGCCTTATTGAGAATGAAACAAGCGAAGAAGATATTCCATTAGTTATTACGAGTTATAAAGATTTTGATCGTCGCGAAGTACTCAATGCGATAGAGAATTTTTGTACATTTGCTTACCCCAAAATTGATAAGAACAGATTTGAGCCTTGTATGTTAAAAGTTTCTGGGCAAGATGGTGAAAATGCTTGTATCAGTTTAATCAAAAAATTAAGGAAAGAAGGCTCTACTCTTCTTTATTGGGCTGATAGTCCCTCTTGGATCTCCGCTTTACCTAGTGGTTTATTTCATGTGATTAGCATGGATTTTGATAAGGTGTACCGAGGGTTAAATGAGCAAGCAGCCTCACCGATACCGGCGGATAAAGAATATACCGAAGATACTTTATTAATGGAGCTGTTTGAAAACCTCAATCATTTAATGGAAGGTAATTCGCTTCATTCAGGTATCGCAGATCAAAAATTAATGGAAGAGTGCTTAATAGGTTTGATTCGGCCAATTCCAGCTCCGCGAGGAGAGACCTATAATGAAAAGGTCACTATTTCATCACCTGATTGGCAAAAATTAGCATGTGTAGCAATTCGGCGTTTTCAAGGAAAAGAGTGTGACCAAGGGATGAGCTGGGATATATCAGATCAGGCGTGGAAGAATATCGAGGCGTACACATTTACTGAATGCATGGCAACTTTAGATGGTAGTGGTACTAGAGACTGTTTGATAGGCTTAGTTACTATTGCAAACGTTTCAGATCAACCTTATTTATCAACTGCTTGGATACACCCATTTTACCGAGGAAAAGGGAAAATGAAGCAACTTTGGGAACAAGTTACAGAAGAATACGGTGATGATCTGTACGTTGAGCAGCCAAATACATCTATGGAAGCTTTCTTAAAATCAGTAGGAAGGCTTACTAACTAGGATTCAACGAATCAAAACTCTTTTCCAATTAATCCCAATCAGCATAGTTTGCGTAGCCCAATCTATGCCTCATAAAAAACCTTACCTACCCGAAAAGATTTGCCTCATCTGTCAGCGTCCATTTACGTGGCGTAAGAAGTGGGAGCGTGATTGGCCTCAGGTAAAATATTGTTCTGAGCGTTGTAAACGACAAGGTAAGCATCGAGACCTATAGCTGCATTTCATTTTTTAATTTAAAAAGGTCAAAATCCTTAAGCCGCTTTACTTCTTGTTCCTTAACTTAATCGATTTACCATTTTTCCATTAAATACATCGAGTAATAAAGCGGCATGACGATGTTGGTTTGTTCTAGTTCGGGTGAGCCTTGTGTTCCTGTGAGTTTGAATGTTTTATGTGGTTGGCATTTGGTTATGTAGGATTGAAGCGATTTGGCTCGTGTACGCTTTCCGCTTTTCACTTCTACGGGAATGATTTCCCCTTCTTCATTGGTTAATAAAAACTCTATTTCCGCACGGGCGTCGTTCCATGAATAGCTTGGATCGATTCCTAGTGTGGTAAGTTCTTGCTGTACGAAGTTTTCTGCAATATAGCCTTTGTATTCATAGCTTTGCTGTTTGAGCTCTTGGTACTGGGTGCCGAGCATGTGGTTTAGTAAACCAACATCAAACAGAAAGAGTTTGACTAGGTTGTCTTTTTTGTAAGCGGCGAGTGGTGATCTTGGTCGACCTTCTATTGGGTAGCTGAGTAAAGCAAGGCGACAACGGCTCAACCAATGTATGGCGCTCTCAAACTCACTGTAGCGTGTTTTACGTTCGACAATGTTTTTAAATTTAAAACGTTTAACCGATTCATCCATCACGGCGGATAATTGAGCAGGAATGCTATTAAAGACCGATTCAATAAGTTGTGCATTTACCTTCCCTGAGTATTTACCAAAGTCCCGTCGATAGCCTTCTATTAGGTCTGCTTGTACTTTCGACACTTTTTCAATGCGCGCTAATATGCTGTCATTTTTGTTAGCAAACCAAGTCGCTACAGCTTCTGGCATACCGCCGGTAAAGTAGTAATCGGTCAATTTATCGAAGAGTTTCGAGTGAGCCGCAGGCGAGTTAGTTTGTGCTTCAAAGGCTTTTATTAAGGCTTTTTCTTCAGAGGCGTATAAAAACTCTAAAAAGCTGAGTGGTCGCAGATTATGTTGTTCTACTTTACCAACTGGAAAGCTATTTAATAAGCCAATGTTGGAGCCACTGGCCGCGATGTAATAAGTAGGCGCTTTCTCGGCAAAATATTTGAGTGATGTGACAGCGGATTCACATTCACCGATTTCATCTAAAATGAGCAGATCTGTTTCTGGGTTAAAGGTTTGTCCCGTGATCAGCTCTATGTTCATCAGAATATCATCTGGGTGTAGCGAGCCATTAAAAGCGTCTTTTAAATTAGGCGTTTCCAGAAAATCGATGCGTAGGCTATTTGGAAAAGTCTGGCCGAAGAGCTCTTGTAACAGAAAGGTTTTACCTGTCTGCCTTGCGCCGTCAATGAGTATCGGCTTTCTCGTTGTTTGGCTTTTCCAGTGGATAAGTTTATCGAGTAACGTACGCTTCATTATGGCCTATTTCCAGCGATTGAGATTGAAGAACCTATAAAGAATAACACTTTTATGCGCATTAAAAAGTAAAAAACTACACTTTTATGCGCTTAAAAGTGTAAACCCATTTGGTTTTCAGCATGTTCTTCCTATACCCTAACTTTCATGAACAGCACGACGTCCAGCTTGCTATACTTAACAGCCGTTATTTAATAAGAGACATTACATGGCAAAGCGCAAACAGAGTATGGTCAATAAAGCATGGGCTATCCTGTGGCGTACTTTAGTTGTGTTTACCTTGATTCTCTTGTTGTTCCGCTTTGTCCCCCCCCCAACTACGGCGTTCATGCTGCAAAGTGATTATCCTGTCACTCACCATTGGATCAGTATTGATAAGCTGCCACCACAGGTGCCATTGGCAATTGTTGGTTCCGAAGATCAACGTTTTCCTCAGCACTTTGGTGTCGATTTTGTTGCGATTACTAATGCCCTCAGTCAATACGATGATGGCGAAGGCCTGCGTGGTGCCAGTACAATTACTCAACAAACGGCAAAGAATCTTTTCTTATGGCCGGGGCGAAGTTTTATTCGCAAAGGGTTAGAAGCGGGGTTAGCCATAAGCCTTGAAGCCATTTGGGGCAAAAAACGTATTTTAGAAGTGTATTTAAACGTGGCAGAATTCGGTAAAGGCATTTATGGCATAGAGGCCGCGAGTCAGCATTATTTTGACAAGTCGGCTCGTCATCTAACAGGTAACCAAGCTGCGAGATTAGCTGTGTTATTGCCCAGCCCTCGAACACGTGACCCTAACCGTTTAACACCAAGCCTTCGTCAGAGGGTCGATTGGGTAGAGCGTCAGATGCGACAACTTGGTGGTGATCACCTTACCCCTATACTAGATCATTAGCAGGCTATCATTAACATGCAGCAATAAACCTTAAAAAGGTCCTGCCCCCTTA
Source organism: Marinomonas epiphytica (assembly GCF_054780655.1). Lineage (NCBI taxonomy): Bacteria > Pseudomonadati > Pseudomonadota > Gammaproteobacteria > Oceanospirillales > Oceanospirillaceae > Marinomonas > Marinomonas epiphytica. Next base: position 245,118 of record NZ_BAAGVX010000038.1, on the reverse strand, counting down.
TATAATTATGTTCGCCAGTGAGTTACTCTGGCATTTTTAGCATGGGAGTAAACTCTATGAACTTAAAAGCCCCATTAATTCCCTTGGTGTTAGCATCAACTTTTTCTGCAACCAGTTATGCCGCCAGCTGTGGCAGTTTTTCTATTGCTGACATGAACTGGAACTCTGCCAGTTTAATGGCTCACGTAGACCAATTCATTCTGAATGAAGGTTATGGGTGTGATGCAGAGCTTGTCCCTGGTGACAGTGTGCCGACTGGTTTATCCATGATTGAAAAAGGCCAACCAGATGTTGCTCCTGAGATGTGGACGAATGGTATTAAGGAAGCTCTAGATAAAGGTGTGGCTGAAAAGCGTTTAGTTTATGCCGGAAAGTCTCTTGTTAATGGTGGTGAAGAGGGTTTTTGGGTACCTAAGTACTTAGTAGACAAGTACCCAGAAATGGCGACTATTGAAGGCGTTATTAAGCACGCTGAGGTTTTCACTCACCCTGAAAACGATGATAAGTCTGCCTTTTATAGCTGCCCTGCAGGTTGGACTTGCCAAATTACAGCTGAGCACTTATTTAATGCTCTTGGCCTTGCTAAACACGGCTTCGACATTGTAGACCCAGGCTCTGGTGCGGGTCTGGCTGGTACTATTTCTCGTGCTTACGAACGCCAGCAAGCTTGGCTAGGGTACTACTGGGCACCCACCCCAGTATTAGGCAAATATGACATGGTTAAGGTAGATTTTGGTAGTGGCACGGATGTGGAAGAATTTCGTAACTGCACCACTCAGCCAGACTGCGCATCGCCAAAAGTGACCATGTACCCAGCTGCACCTGTATACACAATCACCACCCAAAGTTTCTCTGAACAAGAGCCAGATGCCTTCGCTTACTTCCAGCAAAGGGGATTTACCAATCAACAGATGAGTACCTTGCTTGCCTGGATAGAAAGTAACCAAGCAGACGGAGAAACGGCTATGTATCACTTTTTAGAAACCTACCCAGACACTTGGAAAGCATGGGTATCTGAAGAAATCGCTCTAAGAATTGAAAACGCACTGGATTAAAAGAACATCCATTTACCTAACCAAGTGCCGAAGGTAACGACATAACGGCACTTGGCTATGGGCATAATAGAAATTCTTTGTTTGCATACCTTATCTACTCTACGCCAAAATACCTTCTTGAACTTTGAGCTATATTTAAAGTCAAAGTAACTTCTATCGCTATCTCTTTGTTGGGAATTCATCTATATGACCATTAACATGCGCCTCATAGCTGGCTTTGGTATCACTCTTTTTATGATGCTTTTGCTAACTATCATCAGTATTCATCGAGTTAACTTTGTTGATGCTACGATTACTCAAATCAATGATGTTAACTCCGTCAAGCAGCGCCATGGCATCAACTTTAGAGGCAGTGTCCATGACAGAGCGATTGCCGTTAGAGATTTAGTACTGGCTCAAAGCACACAAGAGCTCAATGATACGATTGCGCTCATACAATCTTTAGATACCTTCTACCAAGAGTCTGCTTCGCAACTCGACGCCCAACAGAACTCTATGACACAGGAAGAAAAAGCCTTATACAGTAAAATTCAGGTGGTCGAACAGAAAACCCAGCCTTTGATTTCGGATATAATACAAGCTCTACAGAGCCAAAACTCAGCTCGTGCGCAAAGCATCTTGCTCAACGAAGCAAAACCAGCATTTACAGAATGGCTCGCGGCCATTAATGACTTTATTAACCTTGAGGAAATGGCCAACCAAGCCGCCACTGAAGAAACACGAATTGTAACTAGTAGCTTTCAAAACTGGATGATAGGTCTAACTGCCCTTGCGGTGGTTATCGCTTCAAGCGTGGCTTATTTTATCAGCATTAGAATCCGTAATGCTGTGGGTGGTGAGCCTCAAGAGGCAGCTGAGGTCATTGCAGAGATTGCAAAAGGCGATCTACGAGGCGATGTATCATCTTGCTGTGATAATAGCATGATGTCCTCTGTGAAAATCATGCAAAGCCAGCTCGTTGATATAGTAAACAGCATTATCAACTCATCTTCTGAGCTGTCACAACGTTCTACTACCGTGGCTGCAGGGACACAACAATCATTAGTGGCCGCAAAAGCCCAGTTAGAATTAACCAATTCAAGTGTTGATAAGTTAAATGATATGCGCTCCAGCATTCAAAAAATTGCCGAAACAGTCGAGCAGACAGCTAATAACTCTAATTTAGCAGCAGAACTGTCCACTCAAGGCTCACATGCAGTACAGGAAGTTGCAAATGAAATAGAAGAAGTCGCGAACACGGTAAAAAGCACGGTTAGTCAAGTTAATCAATTGCAAGAGCGTACTCAAGACATAGGTAACATCATCAATGTCATTCGTGAAATTGCTGAACAAACTAATTTACTGGCCCTAAATGCCGCTATTGAAGCCGCTCGAGCAGGTGAAACTGGCAGGGGATTTGCGGTTGTTGCAGATGAAGTAAGGCACCTAGCACAACGTACAGGTGAAGCAACAGGTGACATTGAAAGGATGATCACCCAGGTTCAAGAGGATACATTAGCTTCCGTTAAGGCTATGGAAACTACGGTACCACAGGTAGAAAATGGCTTGTCTCTGACTCAAAAAGCGAATCAAATTTTGCTAGACATTCAGCAACAATCTAAGGATTCATTAGAAAAAGTGCTTGAAGTGGCTAACGATACGGGGCAACAAGTCACTATGGTGCAAGACATTAACGATGAAATCCAAGAAGTGGCCAGCATGTCGCAAGAAAGTAGCCAAGCTCTCGCCACTAACTCTGCAGAGACACTCGCGCTACAAGAGCTATCTGAAAAACTTACCAAGGACGTGAACTACTTTAAGGTCTAAGTTGTATTGAACCACTACATATACAGCGCGAGCCCAGCAGCTGTATATGTAGACCTTAAACAAAAATCTTCTGTGAAAGTTTGTAGCATTTTATTGCTTATATGTTGAAGTAACCAATAACCTATCTCTCTCTCATATACACTTATCGTGGTTGCTTAACGATTTTAGTATGAGAGTCTTGTTACCATGTTAAAAATTTTAAGTGGTATTCAGCACCAACAGACCAGAAGATCTTTTGTTTACATTAGCACCTTTATTTTTATATTAGACATTCTGTTGGTGTCATATAATTACTTTTCTGCGAAGAATACTCTTCAAGCAGACCTGCTTGACCACGCCAAAGAGCACGAATCAGCCTTTGAATTAACTGTGCGTATGAGCTACCTTAATATGCACCAACTTGCTAGCTTCATAGGCCACCAAAATAGTTGGAACCGACTCTTTAGTGAGGGTCAAAAAGCAGCTCTTGAAGGCAATAAAGAGGAAGAAGTGCTCGCTCGAAAAGCTTTACTGAAAGAACTGCAGCCCTCTTGGAAAGCGATGGTCGACTCTTATAAGCTTCGTCAGCTACACTACCACTCAGCCCCTCAAAGCGTTACTTTTTTACGTGTACATAGACCAGAAATTCATTCAGACAATTTAGAGAATGTACGTCCTATTGTAGCCTCTGTGAACCAGCATAGATTGCATCAGGATGGTTTTGAAATTGGTAAATACTATAGCGGCTTACGAAGCGTTATTCCGATTTGGTCTCAGAGTCCAAACCGTCAACAAATGCAGCATGTAGGTGCGCTAGAGGTAGGCGCTTCCTTTGAGCAAGTTCTTCCACTTTATGCTGACTCTTATCACATCCACGCGGCCGTATTACTGAATAAGCATAGTGTCGAACAAAAAATCGCTCATCCTAGCTCCTTGCAGCACTTTTCAGAACTTTCCGATGATCGCTTTTACCTTGATGCCGCCTCGTCAGATATTCAGCCTTTGCTGGATAAATTCAGTATAGGAGAAAGCCTTAGAGCCCAACATGCTACCCTCGTACATCACGATACCAAATATTTTAATGTTTTTTACTTTCCACTGTATGATTTCCAAGGCCTAAAAGATAAGCTTGCGCCGGTAGGCGTCGTTGTTTTATGGGAGGACTCCACTGATACCATACAAGCTTTCCATAAAAGCATTGCTGCTAGCATCTTAATTGCTTCTTTTGGCTTTATTCTTGTCGAACTATTTTTGCTTTGGATCATGCGCAGAGAAGGTCGGCTGGCCCTAGCCGAATACAACTCAAAAAAAGATGCTCTTACTGGGCTTTTCAATCGTCGTTACTACGATGACACTCTTTGCAGAGAAATCAGCCGAGCCCGACGCTTACAACAACCTCTGTCGCTCATTCTTTGTGATATTGATTCATTTAAAGAATTCAACGACAACTATGGACACCAGGCGGGAGATCGCTGTTTACAGGAAGTTGCTAATGCGCTAAAACACGAAATCTTGCGTAGTTGCGACATGGTTGCTCGCTATGGAGGTGAAGAATTTGTCATCCTTTTACCTAACACAGACCTAAACTCAGCCATTAAACTTGCCGAATCCATCCGCAAGAAAGTATGGAATATCAAACCCAGCAAAGTGACTGGCGAGACGACACAAAACCGCATTAGCATTTCTATTGGCGTGGCTTGTACAAATGAGCTTTTAAAAGACTCCCTGCTGTTTGAAACAGCTGACCAAAACCTTTACTTAGCAAAAAATTCCGGCCGCAATAGAATTGAACCCAGTCACGTATAGTTCTTGCCGACTCGAATGCTATTAGGCAAACTAAGACAAACACATTTGAGTACCCATACAATATGATAAAGTGCCCTCACTGCCATTCAAAACTTTCATTAACGCTTGCTAAAAAAAGTGCATTTGCCCCTCAAACTTGCCGGCACTGCAACCAGGGTTATGTACTGACAATTAGCTTAGTCCGTATGCTATTGCTTATATTACCCGTTGCACTAAGCCTTGTTATGATCAGGCCTATCAGCCTATATTGGGGGCTCCCTCCAAGCCTATTCATGTTTGGAATTGTTTTGTTGTATGGTTTGTCTTGTTTGACTATAAAAAAGCGGAACATAAGTTAAGGAAGGTGTGGTTAAGTCTTCTGAACTTCCTCAAGTGTCGCTCTAGTAGCCTAGCAGTAATTAACTTGCACATTACAAAATAAACACGCACCATTTCACAAGGTCAACACACATCTAGTACAAAATAACAACAATAAAGCCAATATTATGTAATAATATGTTTCGCATTATTCATTCAATAACAAGTCATTTACATGTTACACCCAAAAAAAACATCTGATCAGCACTTTACCATGCTAGATAGAAAGCTTTTGAGTAGGCTTCTGATCTTAGCTGTTTTTTGCTTTACTGGGGTTTGGCTAATTGATTACACCAGCAATATGGTGGTGACATTTGATGAACTGGCTTACCCTATTTGTATTTGTGCTTTTTCACTCATTTATATTGCATGCAAATTTACAAATACCTCTGAAGAGAAGCTTATTTTCCTTTCTTTTAGCATAGTGGCAGGTTACTTATTATCGTCAAGTATCTGGCAACATTCTCAAGAAAATCAGCTGTTTCCAAATGCAGCCCAATGGCTTGGGCTCAACTACATTATTGCCTACCTTTTTCTTGAGGTGCGCAAGGCCATCATTATTACTATTTCTCTTTATGTCATAACAGTTACTGGTCACTTTGCCGCACTCATTCAACACTTACCATTCATCGATTCTTTTGGAATTACTAGTAATATTGCCATCGCTCATTTTGCTTACATTGTCTTACTATGGACCATTGTCAGACTAAGAACTCAAAATCAACAAGCACATAGCAGAGCAAATACTCTAGAAAGTCTTGCCTATTTAGACCAAACAACTCGTATTCTTAACCGACGTGGTATCGAAAATGTTGTGCTAGAGCTGGGATTAAATGAGCCTCAGCCAAGACAAAAATACGCCATTTTATTGATGGACATTGATCACTTTAAAAAGGTGAACGATCAACATGGCCATCTAGTAGGTGATAAGGTTCTTTCTGAATTTGCGGCTAATATAAGCCGTACAATTGGCCCAGATGATATATTGGGGCGTTGGGGGGGTGAGGAGTTCATCATTATCACACTCAACAAAGATGAACAGCAGATATGGCGACTTGCAGAGAGAATACGCCAGTCTGTTGAGAGTTTCACTATTGAGCCCGTTAGTAAAATCACTGTGAGTATTGGTATTGGCCACTCTAGTGAAGTCATTAAGAAAGGCCCCGTTTCAACTACTGATGTATTCCACATTGCAGACACACATCTTTATATGGCTAAAAGCCTTGGCAGAAACAAAGTACGAGACAGCCGCAATGCCGGAGACCAAACAAAGGCGGAAGCAAGTTAATCGTTCAGCTCTTGCCAATCAATCCATTTCTTACGCAAAGCCAATAAACTTTGCTATTATAGCGGTTTCTCATTAATTCAATTTGATGATCCACAACTTGCTGTGCTTTTTGGGAGAAAAGTATGAATAAAGATCGACCAGTAAATCTGGACCTACAAACGATCAAGCTGCCTATCACTGCAGTCGCTTCTATTTTACATAGGATATCTGCTGTTATTATTTGGGTCGGTCTTGGCATTTTCCTTACCTCTGCTTATTTCTCTCTTGATTCTGAAGCAGGATTTGAGTGTGTTCTGGCTTTCTTTAGTTCACATTTCTTAGGTCAGTTCATTAGTTGGGGCTTATTAACAGCGCTTGGCTACTACGTTTGCGCTACAATCAAACACATCATCCAAGACTTTGGTCATTTCGAAGAATTAGAGTCGGGAAAACAGATATCAACAGCTGTGATCGTATGTGCTGCAATTCTGTGTATTCTTTCTGGAGGTTGGGTATGGCTTTAATGACTTCGAACGGTGTGCGCAGTGGTACTAAAGAGTGGCTTTTCCAAAGAGTTGCTAACGCTTTAATCTGTGTATGGACAATTCTATTTATTATTCAGGTTATTAGCCTTGATGAAGCGAGTTTTGCTAATTGGCAGGCACTTTTTGAGCCTATGCTATGGAAGCTATTCACTTCTCTAACTCTGCTTGTTGTTTGCCTTAACTCGGTTCTGGCTGGGTGGCAAATAGGAACCGATTATATTAAGGTTCCCCAAGTAAACAGTATCTTTATGCTTATTGTGAAGCTAGGTAGCTTCTTATATGCAATAGCAGGCCTATATATCCTTTGGGTTCTGTAAACAGCCTATAGCAGCTGCTTTTAGCGGCTGCTCATTCTTATTTTTACACTCCTGAAAATAAATACTTTTCTCACCCCTGATTGTCACCTATTATCTTTTACTCTTGATTTGAAGCTCCTAGCTAGCAGGTCTTTGTTGGATGATAAATCTTCTACTTCGTAAATACTTCGGCCCTAATGAAAATAGTGACAAGCTGCGCTTCATCACTGTGGTGATTGTTTCAGCTCTTCTTATTGGTGCAACCACGAGCTACTTTGGAATTTTTGGCATTATAGTTGGCCGCTCAATGCTTTTAATTTCAAGTAACCTTTTCTCCGCGGTTCTCTGCTTTACGAGTTTGTTTCTCTTGTTTAGGTTCAAAACCGTTCAGCTAGCCTCTTATATGGTACTTTTTGCCGCGCTTTTCGCTTGCTTCAATGCCATGGTCATCGCTAATACTCGTGCTTTCAGTTTAGTTTTAGTATTAGTGTGCCCTGTATTTAGCATCATTCTGACTAATTTTTTGGTTGGTTCGATTATTAATATCGTGTATTACATTGCCTTCTCCATATTATGCTTTGCCCATTTCGACACATGGCTACCAGCAAGCTTTACTCCAACTGCTTATATGCAAATTACGATCATATTTATTATTTTCTTTGTAGTTACAGCCTTCTATGAGAGTAGCCGGCAACGTATGCAGCAACAATTAGAACAGTCCAACAACGAGCTTTCTGAGCTCGCTTTTAGGGATGCACTAACAGGTCTTTATAATCGTCGCTATCTTGAAGACTACTTGCTTGAAAAAGAGCGCCCCCAGTACCTAGCTTTGGTCGATATTGATAACTTTAAAAGAGTGAATGACAAATACGGTCATATCATGGGTGATCAAGTACTCCAGCAGGTCGCTCATTGTCTAGCAGCAACATTAGGAACAGACGGAAAAGTCGTCCGTTGGGGTGGAGAGGAATTCGCTTTAACCTTTAACCAAGATAACAAGCAAGCCTTCCTTAAAAAATTAGACGCTATTCGTCTAGCCATTACAAACATGGACTCGTTACTGGACACTCCAATCACCCTATCTCTTGGAGGCTGTCGTCATAGTTCTAATAATCACAAGCAAAGTCTTCACCAAGCAGACGGCGCCTTATACCTTGCTAAGTCATCGGGGAAAGACTGCATTAAGTTTTTTGAAGAGAAACAGTAGTTCCTAACAGTCTATCTTTCCCCCTATCGACCAGATGGAATAGACAAGAGAATTGGTTAATGTATAATCGCCCTCCGAATTTACAGCCACGAGGCTGTCTTGTTACGGAGCATTTAGCTCAACTTTGGGTTCCCTCACCCCAAACTAACGAAAAAGGTCACAATATGAGTAATTTTACCCAAGCTCAACAGAGCAAAGCACTGCTCTATCTCGCAGCATTTCATCTGATCATCATTGCTTCCAGTAATTACCTGGTTCAAATACCCTTTACCATTCTTGGGTTCCATACCACATGGGGCGCTTTTACCTTCCCATTCATTTTCTTGGCAACGGACCTGACCGTAAGAGTGTTTGGAGCAAATTTGGCAAGGAAAATCATTTTCCTAGTGATGATTCCTTCACTTGTCGTGTCCTACGCTTTGTCTGTTGTATTTGATCAAGGTGCTTATCAAGGAATGGATGCGCTAAGTAATATTAATTGGTTTGTAGCGCGTATTGCAATTGCTAGCTTATTTGCTTATTTGCTTGGCCAAGTTTTGGATATTCAAGTGTTTAACCGTCTGCGCCAGCTAAAAAGTTGGTGGATTGCCCCTGCGGCCTCTACCTTGTTGGGTAATGGATTAGACACCCTCGCCTTCTTTGGTGTGGCTTTTTACCAAAGTCCAGATGCTTTCATGGCACAACATTGGCCTGAAATTGCGTTGGCAGACTATGGCTTTAAACTTCTCATTAGTCTCGGCCTTTTCATCCCTATGTACGGTGTGCTGCTCAACTATTTAACCAAAAAAATTACTGCGATTGATGAGCGTTCAGCACAATTGCAAAGCTCTGTAAGCTAATCTATTGCGACTCTGACACCATAGCTTTTGAGGCAGGCGAAAGGGTGTCAGAGCACTAATAATCAATCCATTGAGTACAGTTTCGACCTGCTTTTTTTGCTTGGTATAACGCTTTGTCTGCTTCTCCCATGTAAAGATCGATCGATAGATCTGTAACTTTCTTAACGTGAACGATCCCTAATGAAGTGGTAACATTAATTTCCACGTCATCAGAAATAGAAATAATAAGACTGGCAAGATACTCTCTTAATCTTTCTGCTTGTTCTATCGCTTGATCTCGGGGCACACCTGACCACGCTATTGCAAACTCTTCTCCGCCAATTCTCCCAATAACGCCATGATTCAAAAAAGACTCACTTTCACGAGCGATCTCTTTTAAAACTCTATCGCCAACTTTATGACCATAAGTGTCATTAACCAGTTTGAAGTGATCTAAATCCATCATGAGTAACGTAAAAGGCTTTTCAAGCAGACTCGCTTGTTTCATCTGTTTTTCGGCTAGCTCAAAGAAATTGCGACGATTATTCAACCCTGTCAGAAAATCAAAGTAAGCACGTTGAGTAAGTTCATCCCTGATCCGAGAATTTTCAATAGCAATACTTGCTAAGTTACTGACAAAGCGGATAAGTTCGATGTCTTTTGGTTGAGGCTGAGTAACATATGAATGATAAATCGCAAAGGTTCCTAAGACTTCACCGTTTGAAGCTAGAATAGGCTCAGACCAGCAAGACCTTAAATTTGCTTTATTAGCTAGCTCTTTATATGCCTGCCAATTAGGGTGGCTATGAATATCTTCAACCACCACGCGTTTGGCAAAATATGCAGCAGCACCACAAGACCCTACATTTGGTCCTATGGCAACACCATGTATGGCTTGGTTATAAAAATCAGGTAAATTGGGAGCTGCGCCAAGTTCAAGAGTTTGATTGACTTTATTAAAAAGAAGGATGCTGTACAAAGCATCAGGCAATTCAGTTTGTAATTGCTGGGTCAGCTTATGCAGCATGAGCTCAAGCTGGCTCCCTTTAACAACTTCATCTAGCAGTTCACTTCTAAACTTTAAACGCTGAGCCATAATAAAAGGCTCAGTTATATCAATTAAATGAATTAGACGCTTATTTTTTAAGACAATAAACTTCAAACGCACATAACAAATGCTCTTGTCTTTGCAGCGGAAAGGTAATTCTAACTCTTCTGGTGCTAAGCCTTTTTTTTGACGTTGCTCTTGGGCTTCTCGCCAAGGCAGGAAAGTTCTCTCAAAATACTCAGGTGAAGGCAACACAAGATTAAGCCAAGCCCGTGTATTTTTAACATCAGATAACGAGTAACCGAGCAATTTTTCAAAGGCAGGATTAATGTATTCCAAATTCTGAGAGTGGGTGCTACTCCAAGCAATAGCCATCGAAGTGCAGTTCAGCACATCTTTAAGATCTAAAGACTCTTCCTGACTCTTATCCATGTAGATTCCAATTTTCCAGTTTCAACTGAATTATAAAGCAGGCTGTTAGCCAAAGTAATTAAAACTGTAAAGCTAAAGACTGAAAGATTACAATTTGTAAGTATAGAGTCAAATAAACTCATTCAATCTCAATTCAAATACCCCCCAAATAAGCCTTCGCTTTCTCTTTCCCCATATACTTTGCCAAAGTATTAACCGGCACCTCTTTCAAATTCACAACAATAAGACCGTCTAGTGTATCGTTAAAATCAGGGTCCACGTTAAAACACACTAACTTACCGTTCATTTTCAAATACTGACGCAGCAATATTGGCAACCCTTTGCCAGATTCCATGCGCGAAAGCACATTAGATATCAGGCTAACACTGGTTAAAGCGGTTAATAAGTTAGGTTGCCAAAAGGGCTTCTCACTCACTTTCAGAGGCGTTAGGGCTTCCACCAATACCGCCTTTTGCTGATCGTAAAAGTGAATAGACAAAGCGTCTGCCATGAGCGCGCGCGCGTTATGGCTATATTCATTGCTGATACTCACAGGGCCGAATAAATGAGTATATTCAGGATACCGAGATACAAAACTTGCAATCCCTTTCCAAAGCAACAGGAGTGAGTTTAGGTTCTTTTGGTAGCGTTGCGCGACAACAGAACGACCAAGCTCAATGCTCTTATCTAGGCTATCAATAAACCTCTGATCGTATTTAAATAAACTACGAGAATAAAGAGCATCCAAGCCTTGTTGCTCAATCAACTGATCAACTAAGCCTAATCGATAGGCCCCTACAATTTCCCGGTTCGACTTATGCCAAACAAAAAGCTGATGGTAGTAATCATCATAGTCATCTAGATCGCATTGAGTACCGGTTCCCTCGCCTACTGCACGGAAGCTTTCTTCTCGGATACGGCCAATTTCTCGCATAATATTAGGTATTCGAGTGCTCGGAGTACAATAAACGGCAAACTCGCCTTGCTCTAGCAATAAGTCAGCTTCTTCAAGTTGCTCTAGTTCTGCCAATAATAAGTCAGGCTGAATGGGACCAATAACCTCTTCTTGGACTTGAAAATCAGATTCAGCAAGCAAGTGCTGCTCTTTTGGCCCCATGAGGTATGTGTTTAGCCGAAGGTAGTTAACTAGGTCTTCATCTTGTTGAAAACTGCTCAGTTCAGAGTAAGAGATGGCCTCTCCAATTGATAAGCCTATAGTTGACTCTTGCTTATTAATCAGCTCTTTGCCAAGTAATGCCGTTCTCAATAATGGGTGTACACGACCAGCTTGATAAAACATGTCGCTATTTTTGCCGTCGATAAAAATCGGTACTGTCGTAGCTTCTGCATGGCGGACAAACTTGGCGACAGAGTGACTCCAAGGGGCATCTGCCAGAGTTTTTTCACCTTTAGGGTAGGTAGACACCTCCCCAGCAGGAAAGATAACCAGCAAGCCACCGTCTTTGAGGTGTTGATTCGCGCTTTTAATCGCTGCGCGATTGGTTTTTTTAGCCTCTTTGCCACCAAAAACATCGACTCCGATGAAGAGATCAGAGAGCTCAGAAATACGTTTTAACAACTGATTCGCTAGCACTTGAACATCTTGACGGTGCTGGGATAACAAGGCAGCTAGCACCACACCTTCAATAGCCCCTAAAGGATGATTCGCTACGACTACCACAGGGCCTTGTTTCGGAATGTTCTCAAGACTCCCCTGGATCACCTTATAATCCACCTTAAGCGCTTTTAAGGTATAGTCCATGAAGTCAAAACTGGATAGACCTGCAGGTCTCTGCTGATACAGTTGGTCTAATTTACTGAGTCCTGTGAGCCATTCAATAAACGACTCACCCAGTCGAAACGGTGTGTAACTTGGTAACCTAAAAGGACTGTCATTCAATTGCGTACCCATTTCCCTATTATCCGCCAATCATGCCAGGCCAATTAGTATTCGCCTGTTTAATATGCTGAACGGGCTTTTCATCCCATAGTGCTTTAATTTTTTTATCATAATTAAGATAGAGCTTACCGTCTACTATCGCCCATTGTTTAGGGTCAGAAGGCGCAAAGTCGCTCTTCGCTGACACTGCCCAAGCACAATAGCCACCATATTGCGGCGCATATTTTTCCGGTTCGACTAAAAACATATCCAAATGCGTTTGACTGGCAAATTGCCAAACGGCACCTTGGTATTTTGTAGACCATTTCGAGCTCCCCTTAACCGGTTTACCTTCTGTAAAGTAAGCCACTGTATCGTAACCACTGACCGCTTTGTTACTGAAAAAGCCAGTTGAGATTGGGTCTTTTGCTAGGGCAAAAGAGCTGATTAAAGCGAACAAAAAACTCATTATAATTTTCATAACAAACCTCTCTTGAATTAACATGCTACAGCCGATTTTTTAAGCTTATATCGATTCTGGTGTAGATTTTTAGATGATAAGTTTTCACACGGAGCACCTGCCACATAGATCATTTCTTGTTGATTTTGCGTCACTTTAATATTAGTGAAGCTAACCGTTTGCGCGTCTTGTCTGTGCATACAGACAGACAAATGGGATTGACTTGGATGATGCTGACGGTGAAAAGCCAAATGGGCTTCAGTGTTTTTTTCGCACTTTTGATAAACTTGCTGACGGTATTCAGTAACAATCTCCAGCTCAACGCCAGAAGAAAATTTCGGGGCTTGGGTCACTCCAATGCTAAAAGCTTTACCATCCCACTCAAACGCCCATACTAACTCTGAGCCTCTCCCTAAGTTAGGTGCAAAGGCCAGTAACGTAAAAGGAGCAAAGCACGCAAGATTTAACTCTTTAAAGCGCCTTTCTACCTCTTTAATGCCTGAAGCATTAGATAAGTCTCTCAATAGCTGACCGCGACTAATAAGTTTTCCCGATGGCACTTGCCCTTGATAATTATTAAGGAGGCAAAGTGACAGCCCATGTTCATTTGTGCTGATCCAACTCCCCTTACCCACTGGGTCAATTGGCATTAATACCTCGGTACCGTCAATATCAAGATACTGAGGCGGCAAGGCAAGGCCCCGTGTTTTTTGTTCATCGCGATTAAAAAAGATTTGGTAACCAGAAGAGTCTATTAACCAAGAAACTGAACACATACTACTGCCCCTTCAAATACGATAAGGTACTCGGGGCAAAGCCAAAACCTTGGTGGTCTTGCGAGGCATGATTGCCTGCAAGATTAACAACAACTTTTGCCATAGCGTAATGATGATTGGCGTGTAAGGCGGCAAAAGTAATCTCACGTTCTAACGTTGAAAGCATGCTACACACTTGCGTTTCACTAACAGAGACTTCACTAATAACAGTAACCGGAATACTAATGGCATCATCATGACAGCTTTCTAGCCAGTCAATGGCGTGTTGTAATTCTTGTACAGCAAGCAAGCGATTTACCTCTACTTCATGTCCGCGTCGCCGTGTATTGTAATCAACCACACCAATCTCTTGTCGCACAGATAAAAAAACGTCTAACAGGTGACGAAAATGCTGCCCTATTGTGCTATCAACAAAGGGCCTTGCATCATAGCAGTAGACTTGATCAGTTATCCCTTCTAAAAATTCTTGCCCTTGGCTTAGTGTATCTATACAGCCTTTGAGGGTTGCATGAACCGACTCTAACTGCTCTAACGCATGGCTACTCACCTTTCTCATACCCACCTTGAACGCTCCTTAGTCCGTACTCGGATAGTGTTCGGTTAAGGATTTCTCAAGCCGCCACGCTTGATATAGACTTTTAAAACTTGGCGTTTTATGGCCGAGTTTTACCTGCTTAGCACCGATTTGAAACAACAGCCGGTATTGTTTCAATAGGGTCCGATAAATCTCTAAAAGCGGAGTATTTCTATCCCATATATGAGCCGCTTCGCTGCTAGCGCCATTGATTTCTAAAATAGTGAAATCTTCCCCAGCCATAAAGCGATCAATGTTTTTGAACTTGATATCTAAACGGCCAAAGAAAAAGCCATCAATATCTCCTAGAACCTCATCTAACTTAGCCGTTAACGCCTGACTGATGTATTGATTACCATCTCGAAAAATACAACCTCGGCTATGGCTACCGGCAAAAGCCAATTGAAACTCTTCACCGTTTGCAGGCACCCAATCTAATTTTTCTGTGTGTCGAGGTAAATATAGGTGGCTTAGCTGACCCGCACGAGGCGAATCCTCGATCAGTTGTCGTAAATTCCGCTTGCCATCACCTATTACTAAGGGAGAATATTTTAGAGTGATGGATATAATTTCCCCTTGTTTTGAATCGGGTTGACGCACATAAAACACACCTGCTTCAGCCTCATAAGGGGCTTTTTCTTGTAATAAAAAGCGTGCATTCTGAGGAAAAATACGAAAATATTCTGTGAGTTGCTGGCGATCTTTTATTAACTTTACGCCAACGCCACGACAACCTAGATCAGGCTTAGCCACAAGAGGAAAGGTTAAATTTGATCCAGCTAATGCGCTCAGAGCTTGCTCTACTTGTTGCTCTAACTCTGCAGAACTTTTTTGACAAGTAATGAAAGGGGAAATCCAATCACGAGCAATTGGGCCTGCTAATTTTAAAATATCATTTTTTGACTCGCCTACCATGCCACTTAGATGTATGCCTGGGTTAGCGATTAGAGGTAATGCCCAATTACCGTGTCGTATCCCTTGAAACAGACTCTGAACAACAACAGGTGTGTAAAAAAACCACGCAGGTAGAAACTCATAAGGAGAAACACTGCGTTTTGTGTCTTCTTCTAAGAAAGGCATACCCGCATTAATTTTCCCTTCTGGTATATATTGGGTAGTTATTGGATTATTCACTCAAAACCCCTAGAAATTGATTTATTCACAACACGATTAACAACAAACAGTAAGGCAAAAGCAATCGGAATCATGAGCCATTGATATTCGCTAGCTTGCGACCATGCACTAGCGCCAAGGTAGTAAATTAGACTAAAAACCAGCCCTGTCCAAAGAGCGGTAGCGCAAATTACTGAGCCAATAAAAATACTTAATGGTACCGACAAAAAGCCGCTCAAAGTGAAACCGGCCGTTCTTAACCCTGGGACAAAACGGATAATAAATAAGTTCCAGAATGTTCCCTTATTGAGCCTTTTTTGAAGCATTTTAAAACGCTTATTAGACAAAGCACGGTAACGTAAGCAACGCCAACTTCGTCCGTATTTCCCTAATAGATATAGACCCAAATCTCCTGTTGCAATACCAATAAAGATGGCAATTAATGCAACACTAGGAGCGATAAGTTCTTGTACGGCCAGGGTAGCTGCGGTCACTATGGCAAGATCTTCCAATAGGTAAGACAACAAGATAATGCCCACAAACATCATGCCGACCGTTTCATGGCCCGATACTAACCATGCTTGAAGTTCTGAAATCATACTATAGCCCGTACCAGGCTGACTCCCTGCTACTTGGCATTTAGACCCCAGTCATACTTTAAAAAATCAATGTCCATTTTCTTGGCTGTAAGTTGCGCGATATCACCCTCTGACAAAGATAAATATTCGCCATAGTGAGCTAGGAAAGACTCTAAGGATTGATAGCCTTTCCAACCTTTTTCAAAGTCCTCTTTATACCATTTGAAGATAGAGGAAATTTCTAACGTATCACCTACAAGACGATTACGGCTAGAATCCCCTAAGAACAGCTGAGTTTGCGCTTCTAGCAAATGGTCGAGGTTATCACCTTGATAGGCCTGATTCGCTAATGCCGGGCAACCGATGCTTGCACAGTTTACTGCAAAGTGAATGCGTGGGTCCTGATAACGATCAGTGCCGCGAATGAGCTTATGTTCAATATCATCCAAAGAACGCTCTTTACCCAGTAAAGGAATAAAAGACTTACTCCAAGGGGAGCTAAATAAGCTACCTAAGTTTTTTATTGACTCCAAATCAGGCCAATTAGTTAGAATGAGCTCCACGGTCCAAGCGTTATAAGCATTAATGAGAAACGCTAGCTGATCATCCTTTGGCCAGGCATCAAAGCTAGCTTGATCAACCGCCTCAAGTTGAGACAAATAACCTTTCAGTACCGCTCGATTATCAGCAAAAGCCTGGTAATCCACTTGGCTCGCCTTCCCACCCTCTATTAGGTGTACGTGCGCTGTTACAAGCTTATCCCAAACGTCATGGTCGAAGGCATTATCTGCATGACTTAGGTTGCTAAGTCCAAACACACTTAACAGGATCAATAACCAATTCTTCATTTTCTTAACCTCGACGCCAAGTGTGATATTTTTCCAACAAGTTAAGTACTTTTTGCGGCGCATGAGCGCGTTTCCACTCACCTGCTGCATATTTGTTGGACTCAGCCCAAGTTGGGTAAGTGTGTATCGTGCCTAAAATTTTGTTTAAGCCCAGACCATGCTTCATAGCAAGGACAAATTCAGGCAGTAAGTCACCAGCATGTTGGCCTACAATCGTTACTCCCAGTATTTTATCTTTTCCTGGAACGGTAAGAACTTTTACAAAGCCATGATCCGCACTTTCTGCAATGGCACGATCTAGGTCATCTAGTCCATAGCGCACCACTTCATAAGCAATACCTTGCTCTTTAGCGTCTTGTTCACTTAAACCTACACGAGCGACTTCTGGGTCTACAAAGGTAGCCCATGGAATAACACGGTAATCCGCTCTGAATTTCTTAAAGGTACCAAATAAAGCATTTACAGCGGCATACCAAGCTTGGTGAGCTGCGACATGAGTAAACTGATATGGGCCAGCTACATCTCCTGCGGCATAAATGTTCGGGTACAAGGTTTCAAGATAATCATTTGTCACTATGGTACGTTGGGTTTCAATACCAAGATTCTCTAAGCCATAACCTTCTAGGCGCGCTTCTCGACCAACCGCACAAAGCAGAGCATCAAACTCTATAATCTTTTCTTGGCCGTCTTTTTCAACAATCAGACGCTTTACATCGCCTTCTTTTTCGCAACGAATCGCATTATGAGAAGTCAGTATTTCTACGCCATCGGAACGCATGCTTGCTTGAACTAACTCGGATACCTCTTGGTCCTCACGAATCATAATGCGTTCAGCACGCTCAACTTGTGTGACATTTGAACCAAGACGGGCAAAACTTTGCGCCAGCTCACTTCCGATTGGCCCACCACCTAGCACTACTAGACGCTTTGGTGGCTCATCAAATTTTGCAAATTCTGACCAAAGAGTATCGCTCGTGTAATAGCCAACGTCATCCAAACCCGGAATTGGTGGCACAAAAGGACGAGCACCCGTGGCCAATACAATGCTTTGTGCAGTTAAACGCTGAGTGCCGCCATCATTTAGCTTAATTTCAACTGTCCAAGGGTCAACAATGGTGGCATAGCCTTGAACAACATCAACTCCCAGTTTTGTGTAGCGCTCTACACTATCGTGGGGCTCAACCTTGGCAATGACTTCATGAACGCGCGCCATCACCTTTTTAAATGAAAAGCTTGGTTGGCTCGCATCAAGGCCATATTTTTCGGCATGTCGCATCTGTTGCGCGACCTTGGCACTTTTAATAATGGCTTTACTCGGAATACAGCCATAATTTAAGCAGTCCCCACCCATTTTATGAGCTTCTACTAGAGTAACTTTTGCTTTAACCGCAGCCGCAATGTAAGCACTCACCAAACCACCAGCACCACCACCGATTACAATTAGGTTGCGGTCGAATTTTTTAGGCTTTTGGTAATTGGCATAAACTCTTCGAGCTTTAATAGCTCCTAATAATTTTTTCGCTAACAAAGGAAACACTCCTAGCAGAACAAAAGAGAACAATAAGGAAGGAGACAAAATACCAGAAAGGCTTTCCAATTGGCCTAGTTGAGTACCTGCATTCACATAGACTAGCGTACCCACCAACATACCCAGCTGACTTACCCAATAGAAAGTAAAAGCCGGTAACTTGGTTAGCCCCATTAATAGGTTAATTAAGAAAAACGGAAATACCGGCACTAACCGCAAGGTAAAGAGGTAAAAAGCACCGTCTTTCGCAACGCCCTCATTAAACGCCTTTAAGCGATCACCAAAACGAGCTTGTACGGTATCTTGCAATAGGTAACGAGAAGCTAAAAAGGCCAAGGTTGCGCCAATACTACTGGCGAAAGACACCAACAAGGTTCCAACCCCTAATCCAAACAAGGCCCCTGCAGCCAGTGTCATAATGACAGCCCCAGGCAATGAAAGGGCAGTAACTATGATATAGAGCCCTAAGAAGGCACCAGCTACCATAATTGGGCTCTCTGCACGAAGGGATTCAAATTGCTCAAGACCTGTCTTTAGGCCATCAAGAGTCAGTAGTTGGTGTAGATTAAAATGGAAAAAACCTGCAACGACTGCTGCGATTATGACCAAAAGTCCTATTTTCTTCATCAATGTCTCCAACACATAGTTGAGCTTAAAAAGAAGCTATTAATTTAAATGTTAGGAGTTAGACGTCAAAAAGTAGAAAATGTTACAAGTTTTTTTATTTTTTACTCTAGGGAGAAATACGAACCTTATTTTAAGGCTGTACGATTCGCTTTTGCCATGCCACTGGCTACAAAACTTAGGCTGATACCCGCCAAGCAAACCAACCAAATTAGACCTACCATACCATTTAAGCTGAATAGACTTATTAATAAAGCGAAGCTTGGCGGCCCAATGGTTGCGCCTAAATTGCCGAATTGAGCGATCAGACCATAACCTTGTGCTTGCTCTTCAGGATTTCGAGCCAATAACGGAATCATGGCTAAAGAGGCGCCCGGTATCATACCCAAGAATAAAATAAGCACACCGGTAACTAGTGCAAAATAATGGGCTTCATGACTCACAATCAATAATATGCACGCACTAATGGCAACCCCTGAATAAGCAACCAGAGCCACTCTTGTGGGAGCGAGCCAATACTGCGCCAACGCCCCTGCAATAAAAGAGCCTGATGTACTAATGAGCGGCAAGATAATCATCAGGCTGGATGCTAACACTTCATTCGTTACCATGCGCGGAATATAGGTCAGTAACGACACCAGTGAGCAGGTATAACAAAGAAAGACGGCACTTGGTAATAGGCACCTAGGGTTACGATAGACAGCCAATAACTGAGCCCAAAAGCCTATCGAGCTCTTTGATACAAGCATTTCTGCCAACACAGGATGCTTTCTCAATAAGAAAAAAAGTATCACGGCCATGCTAAGAATAAGGGTGCCATGCACTCCAAATAAAGTAGATAAGCCATACTGCTTAAGAATATCCACCCCTAGCCAACCACTTAAAGCAAACGCAACACCAAAGAATGTGCCCCACATTCCCATTGTTAACGACCTATGCTGATCGGCGCTTAAGCGGGAGATCAAAGTAGGCGCAGCGACCACCACACCTAATTGCGAGAACCCTTCCAACACTCGAGTCATGAGCACCACGTTAAAAGAGGGCAAGAAAGACTGAACAAAAGAAACCAACGCGCCAATGAGTAAAGCACAGATCAATACATTCAAGTACCCTAAACGCCCTGCCAACATTCCTGCCGATACACCAAGAATAAGACCGACCACCCCAACCACAGATAAAGCGGCTCCGGTAAGGGTGGCTCCTGCCTGGTAGTGCAACAATAAGGCATCATAAGAAATAGAAAACTTGGCAAACTGCATGGCTGCACTGATTCCCGCAAACCAAAGCAAAATCACAGCCAGCCAATGAGTTTTCCCTACAGGGAGCTTGTTAGGCATACACTATCCTTTCTTACCCCCTAATCAAGGGGGGGGGCAAGGCAATTAAAATGATATTAGAGGGTAATTCAAGAAGGTGAAAAGTATCTGGACTTTAGTTAAGAGCCTTAACAAGTACGGATGTATCCATTCTTCCTAAGCCTGCTTGTTGTAACTTTTCATAGCGTTGATCGACTTGCTGAGTAAGTGGCAGGTCAAGGCCATGGGATTTAGCTTCATCCAAACAAAAACCGAGGTCTTTACGCATCCAGTCAATGGCAAAACCAAAATCAAATTCGTCTCGAGACATAGTTTCTAAGCGGTTAATCATTTGCCACGAACCTGCAGCACCATGTTGCAGGGTATCGACAACTTGTCGTACGTCTAAGCCAGACTTTTTAGTCAATAATAGGGCTTCACTCAAACCTTGTAGCACACCAGCGATACAAATCTGGTTAACCATCTTACACCTTTGGCCCTGACCGTTTTCGCCCATTAGCTGCACCTGTTGTGCATAAGCATGCATAATCGGCTCGACCGTTGAGAAAGCTTCTAATGGGCCGCCACACATGACCGTCAATTTTCCTTGTTCGGCACCGGCTTGCCCACCAGACACAGGGGCATCAATAAAGTACACACCTTCTTGTTGGCAAGCGTGAGCAAGTTCCACGGCCAAGGTTGCTGAAGTGGTCGTATGATCAACAAGTATGTCCCCCGCTTGCATTCCGGCTAGAACGCCTTGTTCGCCATATACCATACTACGAACATCGTCGTCATTTCCGACACAAAGAAATACAATGTTCGCTTGTCTAGCAGCGCTTTTAGGCGTATCGGCAAAGCTTCCTTGGTAGTCTTGAGCCCACTGTTCTGCCTTGCTTTTCGTGCGATTAAATACGGTTACTTGATTACCTGCTTGGCTCAGATGCCCTGCCATTGGACGCCCCATAACACCAAGCCCAATAAAAGCTAATGTGTAATCAGTCATGCTATTCTCCCTGCTAACTTGTTAACCTAAAAAGACTTATGAGTAGCATACTCCGAAGCCCTCAAGCTGGCTAGCGTATACTTAGATCACTTGAGGGATTTGACACATTATTGGTACTTTTGATTTTTTAGCTTAAGTGCTTATCGCTTGAGAAGCCTTGATTTCTTTTAAGCGCAAACCAATGTTGCCAAATATCAACATAGCTCCACCGATAAGTTGATAACTGGTTAACCCCATGTCTAACACCAGCCAGTTAATCGTTGCGGAAAACACAGGAAAAGACAGCTCTGCTAAAGTCGCCATTTGAGCAGGCACTGTTCTTAAACCTCGATAATAAAACCACATTCCGATCAATCCGCTTAATAACGCCATTAGTACTGCCAGCATTATGTCGCTCGTTGCCATAGCCACCAAACTTGACGAATCAACCAGCGCCAAGGGCACTAACACTAACAAGCCCGCCACAAAACGCCCAGACATAATGGCATTGGCTGATATATTTTGATGGGACAAATATTTACCACATACCGTAGCTGCCCCCCATGCAAATACCGCAATGAGGGTATAACCATATCCTTTTATCACACTGGTGCTGTCACTAGCATAATGCCATTGTGCACCTTGCAGAGTGAGTAAGTCAGGCCACATCATGACCAAGCTTCCTAATAAAATTACACAGGCCCATTGAACAAAGTTGGCTTGGATTCTCTCTTTTAAAAACAGATAAGCCAAAATGATGGCAATAATCGGCTGTAGCTTTTGCAATAAGATCACAACGGTAGGATTTAAGTAGGCAAAGGCTTGAGTGAAAGCCAAAGTACCTATTGCTGAGCCAACTCCCCCGATAAACAGTAAGCAACCGTAAGACGCTTTTGACATAGCACTAAACTCAGCCCGATAGCGCCAAAGCAAAGGGGCTGTTACGAGTACTAACACTAAATGTTCAATTAGCACTATCTGTAGGGTGGAATAGCCTGCATTTAGTAAAGGGTAACGAATGAGTGTGTCTAAGGCCCATGTAAAACATGCGACCATAATAAAAAATGTGCCTGCCATCTTAGATTGCTCCTCGTAATAAGATGCACAGGGGTGATGAGAAATGTACCAGCCAGCACAAGACAAGCAAACGCCTTGCGCACTAGCAGGGCAAGACGTCTACTAAAATAGGTTGTATACCTTTTTTCACTGGTCGACCTTCTATCATCCGGACTATAACCGTCGGCTCTGGAATCACACCAGATCTGCTGACCTTATTAATCAAATTTGATTAAATAAGCGCTCGCGGGCTGCTGAAAACACGAAATGCACTTTCATTACCGCCGGTGGGGAATTTCGCCCCGCCCCGAAGTTCGATTAAATTGTATAAATTTGAGATGCTAACTTTACTGTCAGTATCACTATAAGGCAATGCCTCTAGGCAGAGTTCGCCTCGTTTTTAGGCTTTTTGAGCTAACTTGATAATAGTATCTAAAGATGTTTTCAGCTGCTGCACTTGGGTTTCTTCGTTGGGCAAAGCTTTCTTCGCACATTCATTAATGGCAAAAGCAAAATCCGTTAATAATTTACGCTCAGGATACCTTTCTCCTAACTTGTCCACGACCGTCACTTTATAAACATCAATTTGTTGCTGAAGATATTCAGCTTTGGCTGTATCACCTTGGCTATAAGCCAAAATACCCGGAGAAACAATTTGCTCTTGAATAAAGACATTGTAAGACTGCAAACCTTTTCGAATAAGGTTCAAGTCTGTTGCTTCATAAACATCGGCAGTCACTGTCATTTTGCGATCCACAAAATCAATAAAAGCCTGACAGTCTTGCATTTCATTCACCGAGGGTTGTGCAGCCACAGAAAAAGAGGCCGAAACAGCAAGGCCTGCAATAATTAACCGTTTTAACGTTTTCATGATATTAACCTGCTCGTGGACACAGAATGCGTATTATCGCTAACACGATCATTATCAGCTAATTATAGAAGAGGGTGCAAATATTACTATCCTTGCCAGGTTAGTAATTTCAGCCTACATTTTTAATACCCAACAACAAGGATGTGGCTATGAAAACTCTAATTATTCCCCTTTCTGCTTTTCTTGTTGCTTGCTCTAGTAGCGAGCTCAGAGTTGTCGACAACTTAACCGTATCAGCTCGTAATGATGGCGTTTTTATGAATCCCAGTAAATGGGTTGTATGGGGGCACCCGTTACAAACAACTTACGTCTCTCTAAATGGGCAGTTGGCTTTAGAATCAGGCCAGCTTTGTCTAGCAAGTCGATATCGCTCACCGTTTACAGTTAATTGTTTTGGATCCGTAAATGGTAAAAGCGGAAGTGTACATTATGAACATTATCCATCCGAATCGACGGCTCTTGATCAGCTTGTTGTTAACCAGCAACGAGAACTCAATGCGGCCGAGCACTACATTGTCGCAGCCAATAAATTATTACAATGTAAAGCTAAAAAACCCGCAAATGATGCCGTTTGCCAAGAAGCACAACAGCAATTCAACATACAAGAAAATACGCTTGCAGCTATTCGTAATGACATATATGCATTTTTTGCCCAAAAGAACCGCTTGGTTTATAACTGGTCACAAGAGCTCAAACTTGAAAACGGTGTGTTTATATCTGAGCAGCTAACAGGCGGTACGAATTATTCGAACAACTCTGCAGGTGCTACCATTGTTAATGGTTTTAGTATTGAGCGCTTTAGGCCTAAATGCTCCGAGTTTACAGAAAAAGGGAAGGAGAAATATAAAGACTTCAAAGTAGTAACCAGTATTATTAAAGCGCATGAGTTATATTATCAAGCTTCTGATAACCGGCTTATAGCATTACAAAGCAAGTTCAATAAAAGTCTTCCGTTAAAAGAAGATAGTGTAAAAAACGACTCTCTTAATGAGATCATTGCAACAGTAAACGCTAACCTTGCATCCAGCCAAAGTCTATCTTCCGCAGGATATTTAGCTATTAACAAGAAAACAAGTAATGCTCTGCCAATTAAGGGGTCAGTTTATTATGCTGTACTCACTGACGCTGAAAACCTTTTTAATCATTGCTTAAAAGTAATGCCTCATTAAAGGAAGAAGTTTGAATCGATGTAATTGGGTAAATGATGCGCCAGATTTTCCTAGATATCATGACGAGGAATGGGGCTGGCCTGTTGCGAATGATCAAAAGTTGTTTGAAAAACTCTGCTTAGAGTCTTTTCAGTCAGGTTTGAGCTGGCGCACCATTCTATCCAAAAGAGAACACTTTCGAGAGGCCTTCAAACACTTCGACCCATACGAAATGGCCCGCTTCACTGCAGAAGATATTGCGTCATTAAAAGCCAATGCAAAGATAGTTCGGAATCAAAGAAAGATCGAAGCAGTCATTAACAATGCCAAAAGAGCGATTGAGATCATTAACGAGCATGGTTCTTTAGCCAAGTTCTTATGGCAATTCGAGCCTTCTGAATCCTCTCTCGATGACCTACCTAGAACGACTTGTCCGGAGGCCATGCAATTGGCTAGAAAATTAAAGAAACGCGGTTGGAAATTTGTTGGCCCGACGACAATTTATGCCTTCATGCAGTCAATGGGCATGGTAAACGATCACGAAGCACATTGTGAAATGCGGCTCCGCATCACTAAAGCCAGAGCAGAATTTATTCGCCCTTAGTCACTTAATAGTGCCGCGGCACTGCCACATACTGTCATAATAAATAAGAACCACTTTAAATGGTTAGGGTTTGCCGTGATGGCCATTTTTACAGCCAAATGGGAGCCCAGCATAGTTCCAGAGGCAAGAATAAGCCCAGGGAGCCATAAAATTTGGTCATTCCAAATAAACACCCCAAGCGCTAAAGCGGTAAAGCCTAGCGTACAAACCATTTTTAAGGCGTTTGTGCGTACTAGGTCATATCTGAGTGTTCCTGCAAGTGCAGCGATTAAAATAAAGCCAACCCCGGCCTGTACGAAACCACCGTAAATGCCGGCTATAAACAAGGCAAACCAAGCCGATGGTTTTTCCGTTACTTTAAAAGCTCGAGTTCCTTCCGGTGGCGCCACTAATGCAGGTCGAATGATCATAAGAAGCGTCATGCTAATCATAGCAGCTAACAAAAGAGGCTTTAACCAGTACTCAGGAGCATAACTTGCAGCAAATGCACCAACCACACCACCTAATAAAGAGGGGATCATCACGGGTAATATATCATCGCCATTGAGCTTATCTGCCTTTTTAAACCCCATTGTTGCTGTTACATTTTGGAGAAAAACACCAACCCGATTAGTAGCATTAGCAATATCTGCAGGCATCCCCATTACCATTAAGGCAGGAAGAGTCAAGTTAGACCCGCCTCCAGCAAGGGTATTAATAATCCCCGCTAAGAACCCCGTACCAATAAGTAATCCAATGGTAAATAAACTGTAATCCACGCAACCTCCCTTTATGAGCGATGTTATTTTTTGCGCCATCATAAAGAAAGCCAAAACAATTAGGAAGAGAATTCAAGCCTTGCTTAGACACTATTTATTGTAAAAATACTTGTTCAATTTTCGGTTGTCGGTTTTCTCTTAGCTAGATTAACCTATGATTATAGGAAGTTAGAGATGGAGAAAGCATGGTTATTACAGACACTAAGCTGGCAGATGAGTATTATCAAGCCCTGTTAAATAGAGAGCCCAGTTATGTGGGGAGCTTTTTCGTCGGTGTCAAAACCACGTCTATCTTCTGTATTGCAACCTGCAGAGCTCGCAAACCTAAGCGACAAAACGTCATTTTTTATACTCAAATCAAAGAAGCTCTAGATGCTGGCTATCGGCCTTGTAAAGTGTGCCGCCCAACAGAGAATGCTCATCAAACTCCTGATGAAGTAGGGCAAGCTATTGATTTAGTTCGTAACAGTGAAAAGGCCAAAATTACCGACCAGAACTTAAGAGATAAAAATATTCGGCCTATTTATGTCCGCCGTTGGTTTAAAAAGCACTATGGAATGACCTTTCAAACCTTTCAGCGAATGTATCGTATTAACTTAGCTTATCAAGAGCTTAAATCTGGCAAGAGCGCAACTCATACTGCACTAGATACAGGCTATGAATCTCTTAGCGGCTTTGGGTACACATTTAAAAAACTTTTAGGTCACTCACCAAAGTTTCATTCGGAGAACAATGTGATATTAATTGATCGACTTACTACGCCTATTGGTCCTATGTTCATTTGCGCGACAGAGCAGGGGGTATGCTTACTGGAATTTGTTGATAGACGCATGCTGGAAACAGAGTTTGAAGACCTGCAAAAGCGACTAAAAGCTCAAATAGTTAGTGGTGAAAACTCTCATATAAAACAAATGAAGTCAGAACTTAATGAGTATTTTCTAGGTACAAGGAAACACTTTGATGTGCCCCTAGATTACCCTGGGACAGACTTTCAGAAACAGGTTTGGGAAGCTCTTGGGGATATTCCTTATGGGCAGACGGCAAGCTATCAACAGCAAGCTGATCATATCAATAACCCTAAGGCTTTTCGCGCCGTAGCACGAGCAAACGGTATGAACCGCATTGCGATTGTCATCCCGTGCCATCGCGTCATTGGCAAAGACGGCAGTCTAACTGGATACGCAGGAGGCCTTGAAAGAAAGCGCTGGCTGCTAGATCACGAGAAAAAGCATACCAGCTCATCACTCCTTTAACGCTCTACAGGTACCGCCAGATTTTCTTCATCAAACGGTGCGGCCAAGCGCGATAAGGGGGTAAAAATCGCTTCAGCAAGTCAGGCCCGTGCTTGTATAGAGTAGCCTTATTGTGGGAGAACGTCTGAAAACCTTCCTGGGCATGATACGCCCCCATGCCTGAATGCCCAATTCCCCCAAACGGAAGATCTACTTGAGCCACCTGAATTAAGGTATGGTTAAATACCAAGCTACCACTGTGAACACGCTCTTCGCTCAATTTCATCTCAAGTTTGTCTTGAGTGAAAACATACATCGCCAGTGGTCTCTGCCCTTGGTTAATATGAGTCAAAGCCTCATCAAAAGTGTCATAAGTAAGAATAGGTAAAATCGGGCCGAAGATTTCATCTTGCATTAATTGCAATTCGTTAGAAGGCTCATGCACAAGGTGTAAAGCAAATTTTCCATCATGCTCTTTAGGCCCTTGAGGTAAAATATTCTCACAGTTAACACCTAACTCTTCCGCTTGGGCTAGATAGCTCTTAAGCCGTGACAACTGGCGTTCATTAATCATTGAGGTATAGTCTTCACTATTTATACCTTTAGGGTACAGTTTAGCAAGTTCTTCTTTGAGCTTACTCACTAATTCAGCTTTTTTGCTTTGGTGACAAAGGATGTAATCGGGAGCAACACAAGTTTGGCCTGCATTGAGAATCTTACCAAATAGCGCTCGACTGACAACACGCTGAATGTTGGCGCTTTCTGTTATAACAAGGGGGGACTTTCCTCCTAACTCAAGGGTGACTGGCGTTAAGTTTTTCGCTGCATTTTCCATCACCTTGGCACCAACTAAGGTCGAGCCAGTAAAGAGAATATGATCAAAAGCTAACTGGGTAAAATGATTGGCAACCTGAGCCTCTCCCTCGATTAGCACAACCCAATCCTCCCCCAGTGATTCGGCGAGTAAGCGCGACAGCACTTGATTCGTTGCTGGACAGAACTCAGAGACTTTCAACATAACTCTGTTTCCAGCCGCAATAGCGCCAATCAAGGGGCCCAGTGCTAATAAAATAGGGTAATTCCATGGCGATATGACACCAATCACCCCTTTTGGTTGATGAATCACCTTTGCCTGCGAGGGCTGAATACTGATATGTGTTTTACGCCTTGCAGGCTTCATCCATTGCTTTAACGACTTTTTGGCGTGTTTGAGCTCACTAAAGGTAGGTAAAAGCTCAATCAAACGAGATTCTTCTGGTCGCCTGTTACCATAATCTGCATTTAATGCGTCAAGTAACTCATCTTCATACTGCAGAAGCCCTTGTTGTAGTGAGGTAAGCAGCTGTTGACGCTGCTCATAAGAAGGATAAGGGTGACTTTCAAATAACCCTTTTAGACGAGTAAAAGCTGTGTCTAGATATTCACCATTATGTTTAAAAGTCATAATAACGCTCGTATATTATAATTTTTATTTCTGAAGAACACAGCCTAACACGAACTATGTTATTACGCATTTCTTAGCTAAACTTGAGAATAAAAAAGGAGAACACCATGGCAACCATTTTATGTTACGGAGACTCTTTAACTTGGGGAAGCGTACCTAACGGAGGGCGATATCCTGAGCATTTGCGTTGGCCGTCCATTTTGCAGTCGGCATTAGGACTTGAGCATACAGTCATCAATTTCGGATTACCGGGCCGAACTACGATTTGGCAAGATCCTTTCTCTGAAGGACGCAATGGTCTTACTTACATTCAAGCCGCGCTCGAGACCTTTGGTCCAGTGGATGTGCTTATCATTATGCTAGGGACAAATGACTTAAAACGCCATTTCAACATAGGGGCATTCGAGGCAGCCAAGGGTATTGAACAATTAATTAAGAAGGCTCGTACTCCTAACCCCCAGGGTTTTCCTTACCCAAAAATCCTTGTTGTTGCCCCGCCTAATATTTTATCCCCAACTGGAAACATGACTGAAAGTTTTGCTGGAGCTGTCGAAAAATCCCAACATTTTCATCAGTATTATCAAAGTGTTGCCAGCGAAAATGATTGCTTATTCTTAAATTCAGCAGGGGTGATACAACCGAGTCTCATTGACGGCATCCATCTAGATGCTCAAGGTAATGAGGCCTTGGGGCAAGCGATCGCAAATTTACTAGCGCACAAATTATAGTTAATTTGTTGATTTTTATACAAAAAAACCAAAAACCTACAATAAGCTAAGCAGGGCTTGTAAGAGCCTTGTTATCGCTTTAGCAGCTAAATAAGGTAGATAAAGCCAAACCTCTTTTTTTATTTTGCATCGTTATTTTCATTGGTACACAAATAGGTGCAATTTTGAGCCTTAAAAGCACTGTATAAAAAACCAGACAGCCTACATACACTGATTAGTTTCTGATCAGATTTTTCTTTCACAAAGTTATCCACAAATAGCGCCTCGTTATGGCGCAAACAATGTCTGTTCGCCAAAACAGAAACGAAAAGCAAACCTATCTGCTCAAATAACCACCAAAAACGTCAAGAACTGTTCAATACGCGACCACAACTGCACTATTTTTGATCATTTTCACATTTCAATGTTTAAATTTGTAACAAAACCCTATAGGCTACCGCCAAATTTTTTCTGTCGAAAATAATAGGTAGTACCACATGGACTCAATAATAAACTTCCTCAACAATATTTTTTGGGGTTATATTCTTATCTATGGATTACTTGCAGTAGGTCTATACTTCACCATTCGTTTAGGCTTTTTACAAATCCGTCATTTCCCCGAATTCTTCCGTTCAGTGCTTAAATCACCCAGCAAAGACAAAGGCGGCATTTCTCCATTCCAAGCTCTGTGTACGAGTTTGGCATCCCGTATCGGTACCGGAAACCTTGCAGGTGTTGCAGTAGCAATTACGTTGGGCGGACCAGGTGCCATTTTTTGGATGTGGATGGTTGCCTTAGTCGGAATGACAACAGCGTATGCTGAAAGTACATTGGCGCAACTGTTCAAAACACGTGATGAAAATGGTCAGCTACGTGGAGGCCCTGCCTTCTATATGTCGAAAGGCTTAAAAGCACCATGGGCTGGTGCAATTTTCGCGATTTCTCTCATTATTGCGTTTGGTTTGGTATTTAACGCTGTTCAGGCTAACTCTATTGCAGGTGCAATGGAAGGTGCTTTTGGATTACCGCCAATCAGCATCGGTGTCGTTGTTGCGGTTCTTGCGGGTATTGTGATTTTTGGCGGTATTCGTACCATTGCCAAAGTCGCTGAGTTTATTGTGCCGATTATGGCCGGCTTGTATCTACTCGTGGCCTTATACGTCATCGTCACTAATCTGTCTGAGGTTCCACACATATTGGCTCTGATTGTGAAAAGCGCATTTGGCTTTGAAGAAGCCGTGGGCGGAATCGCAGGTGCCATGCTAAACGGCATTAAGCGAGGTTTATTCTCTAACGAGGCTGGTATGGGCTCTGCGCCGAACATTGCAGCCGTTGCGACCCCAAATCCACATCACCCTTCTTCACAGGGTTTAGTACAGGGCCTTGGCGTGTTCATTGATACCATTTTAGTATGTACCGCTACCGCGATACTTATTTTAATGTCTGGTGTTTTAGAAACTGGCTCTAACTTAACCGGTGTTCCGCTAACTCAAGCGGCTATGGGTGCGCACATTGGCTCAGCAGGTACCTACTTTATTGCCATCGCCATTTTCTTCTTTGCCTTTACTTCTATTATTGGTAACTACTCTTACGCAGAGAACGCTGTTGTCTACCTTAAAGGTGGCAAACTAGGTGTGTTTGTATTGCGTATAGCGGGTCTGCTAATGGTTATTTGGGGCGCTTACGAAAGCGTTGCGACGGTATTCAACCTAGCTGATGCCGCGATGGGATTGATGGCGACCGTCAACCTAATTGCGATCCTTCTCTTATCTGGATTAGTGGTTAAGCTAACGAAAGACTACTTTGCTCAACGTAAGCACACAGACTCCCCTGTATTTAATCCAAAAGATTACCCTGAGGTGTCTGAAAAAATTGATCTTACTATTTGGCAAGAAGACAAAAAGTAATAGATCGACTATGAACTAAAACGCCTTTATCTGAATAGGTAAAGGCATTTTTTTATTAACGATTTTTCATTTGTCGCCCATGGTAAAGGGCAAAGCCTTTTTCTCTCAACAATCGAGTATGAGAACCAAGAGCAGCATCAATAAGTGGTGGGTAACGTAAGAAGTCATTAGCAACGACGAATAATTCGCCATTTAAAGTCAAGTGTTGCTTTACCTGCATGAAAAAGCTTTCCGCAATACTATAGTCCGTGTTTATGCCGGTATGGAAAGGCGGATTGGTAATGACATAATTAAACCGTCCTTTCACTTCTTGCAATCCATTAGAAGCAATTAAGATAAGCTTTTCAGAGACATTATTAGCAGCAAAGGTCAGCTTGGTGGCTAACAATGCTAAAGCGCTATCATCTAACGCGGTAATAGTTGCCCCTGTTTTATTATGCAGCCATAAAGAGATAATGCCGTCTCCACAACCAAAGTCGAGCATTCGGGCATCCATCGCGTGACTCATAAACCGATGTTGGTTTAACTGCTCTAAAAGTAGCTCAGTACCTTTATCCAGTTTACCGTGGCCAAACACACCAGGCAGACTGCAAATGGTCATGGTTTGCCCAGCAACCTCTTGCTGCCAAGTTAACACCCAATCATCCAGCACAAAATTCGCACTTTCTTCCCGCTTATAACCCATGAAGAGCAAGCAGTGTTTAGCACTATCTATTTTACCCACGTCATCCAGTTTAGGGCTTAACTGCTTAGCTGAAGACTTCACACCACTTTTGTTATCTCCCACTAGCCAGATTTGCCCTCCAACTTTCAAAAGTGGCAGGCACACAGCTAATAGATAGTTTAAAAGCTCTTTTGCTTTCGGCTGATAAATCACAATATGATCAAACTGATCTGCTTTCTGCGCATCCCAAACAGCAGAAAAATCACATTGTTGCTCGGTAAAACCAACTTTTAGTAAGTTATCAAACTGGGTTTTAGATTGGCACCAAGCGTACACCTGGGCCTGATGTGACAAGGTGTGCGGATAAGTGTCCTCAGGATTGGCAAATAACACCTTGCCAATCAACTGGTCTTCATTTCGTGCCAGTAATTGACTGGTCGGATTATGATTCATAAGAAGTTGCTAACTCTTTAATGGATAATGTAGAAACTGGGGCTAATAGGGTATTCAGGCGTTCTGTCGATAGTTCTGGTTGTACTCTCGGATAACGAGGCTGTTGGCGGTCATTTAATAAAGGCGCTTGCCAGCCTTTCGTTAGAGCGAGAAAGTCTTGCGCAAAAGCGTCTCCGTGCTCCAAACAACCTGACAAAATTACATCAAGATAGCTTAGCACGATTGGTGATTGCTGGTTAGGGATTAACACATTGTCTGTGTAATACACCCAATACGTGCCATTAGGTAAAGGCTCCTCACTGTAACTGGTGAGTTGTTGTAGATCTATTTTCGCTCTGTGATAACCCGTTTCTCGTTCATCAAAAAGAGGAAATTGATCTTCAGGAACCTCAACCAAAACCCCATTACAAGATTCCCCCCTCGCTTGTACAACCGCCACCGAGCTCATTACAGCATCCCTCGACATAATGGACCAATGGCGTTGAAAACCATCAAGTTTGACTGGCCAAACTTGGCCCGTTTCACCTGTTTTCGCTCGGCTTACACTGTTTATGAGACTACCATACCCTAAAATAAAATGACGGTTTTCCACTTGTATATCCTCCCGAATGTATCAATGAAACGAATGATTTGGGCATGATAACTTGCTAAAAATACCAGTACCAGTCTTGTCTTTAGATTGCCATATGACCATGATGGTGAAATCAACATCCTTTCTTGGAGGTCCAATGTCACCCATTCTTCTTATTACCGGTGCTAGCCGAGGTATAGGTGCAGCTACCGCAAAACTTGCCGCTCAACAAGGCTACCTTGTCCTAGTCAATTATTTGAAAAATGAGCAAGCCGCTCAGCTGCTCGCCTCAGAAATTAACGAGAAGGGTGGAAAAGCCTATGTCATTCAAGGGGACGTAAGTGACCCAAATGACGTTTCACTCATGTTCCAAACAATTGAACAGCGCTGGGGAAAATTAAATGCCTTGGTCAATAATGCAGGAATTTTAGAAACACAAAATACCTTTGTAAAAACAGACCCTAAGCGCTGGCAAAGAATATTCCAAACAAATGTTTTTGGTACTATGTTGGTCAGCCAAAAAGCCATTACACATATGGCAAAAAGCTTAGGAGGTCAGGGCGGAAGTATTGTTAATGTCTCATCTCTCGCTGCGCTGACGGGCTCGCCCAATGAATATGTCGATTATGCTGCTAGTAAAGGGGCTATCGATACCTTTTCAATGGGATTAGCGAAAGAGGTTGCCGATGAAGGCATCCGAGTCAACGTGGTGCGACCAGGCTTTATTCATACCGACATGCACAGTGATGGTGGAGAACCAGATAGAGTTAATAGGTTAGCTCCCAGTATCCCTATGGGAAGAGGCGGAGCCCCTGAGGAAGTCGCTGAGTCTATCCTATGGTTACTCAGTGACAAATCCAGCTACACGACAGGTAGTTTTATTAATGTTGCTGGAGGGCGTTAACGGCACGCAAAAGAGCTGGCTTGTCGGAAGGGGCCAGCTTTATAAAAAGCCTGTTTAGGGTAAGCACACAGTGGCCGACTAACGCCCGCCAAACGGGGTGTGATCTCTGGATTTTCCGTTCGAGTATAAGCAATAATTTTGCTTGGAGCTTGTTTCGCTTCTACCCATGCAACCGTTGCTTTAAGTATATCAAAACGATCTGTCGAGCTGCCTCCTTCACCATGCGGCATACCTGGCACGAGGAACAAACGAACAAAATCATTGACCTTGCCATGATGATGAAAGTTAAGAAAGTCGAACCAACGCATTGTATCCTTTGCTGAGAAAAGTGGATCACTGTTACCATGAAACACCATTATTTTCCCGCCATTTCGATGAAAGTGCTCTAATTTTGGGTTCACTTCAGATCCCGACATGAAATCCATTGCAGACTGGGTAAACTGCTTATGTGTTGTGTTAATGTTGGGAGCGTCTCTATCAAAGTCAAAATTCAACAAAAAAGTTTCTAATGAATAGGGCGTTCCTATTACATCGACTGGTGGCGTCATAAATATGTTAGCAAGCGCTGAAGCTCCCATGACACTGTTATAAGGTTGGTAATCCCAACTGGCAATACGACTTTGCACTTTCCAGTCACGCCAGTTTTGGCTTCGTATCCCAGTATCGAACAACCAATCACTGTATAACGCTTTATTATTACTATTATGGGGGCCTTTATGCATGGTGATCAGCGCACCTGTCGTTTGCGCCGACAAACAGTGACGATCAAAGCGATTAGTACAGGTAACAGCTGTTGCTTCGAAGTGTTCCGCACACTGACGGTAGGCAAGAATCAAGTCGTCGTTGATACCATCCAAAGCATCACACTGTTGCAATAAAGATTGAACAAATAGGTTCAGTTCTCGTTTGCTAAGCGACAGCCGTATATCTGTATTTAGGCGGTGTAGTATCTGGGTGTCCCAAGGAAATTGTAGGGCCGATTTAGGCATGTTTATGCCAGGAGCTTCTGCAATCAGTCCATCAAACATTTCAGGGAATCGAGAAGCCGCAACAATCGCCATACGACCACCATTCCCTTGCCCCATTCCATAAGTATATTGAATGGCTTGCTGGTAGTAGGTTTCTGTCAATTGAGTAGCAATTGGGAAGAGCTGAGCAACGGTTTGATAACCATAATTGATACGAGCTTGTGGGTCATGAGCAAATAGTGTGGATTTAACGACGCCAGCTAACGTTTGCTGCCGCGCATTATGTCCATCGTTACTTGATAAAACGGCAAAGCCTTGATTCACCGCAAATTCAGTAGCTCTTAATCCTGTGAGTTGGCCCAACGCAGGTTCAACAATACCACCATGCCCATCGTTAAACTGATAAGCAAAACGCCCCTGCCAAGAATCAGGTAATCTTAGCTCGAACTCCAATTGGTAGGTATAACCATCGCTACCTAGACGGCTTGGCACCTTGCCCCGTAACAAACAATATCGGGATGTTACGTCGTCATTAGGCAAATATTTGGACGCGGTTAACTGAACACCCTGCGGAGCATGATCTACCATAGATTGGCAGGTTAACCTAGCGGCTTGGCTATATGGTACTAAGCAAAGTAATACTAATACACTGAATCTTAAATAAACCACGAACGCCATTACTCATATCCATTTAAATGCTTTGACGAATTAATTTATAGCAAGCTCAAGCATTGACAACAAGTCAATCAAAAAGGATTAACAGGAAGATGTAACTGTAACCATTTTTTCATTGTTTCAATAATCTGAAGCATTTCTTCTTTTTTGGGTGCACTGAACCCCATCACGAAGCCTTGCTCCATCAAGTTTGGCTTCGCATAGTGTGAAGATAAGCTCGATAATTGTATATTGTGACTTTTTAGGTCTTCTGCTAACCATTTATCGATCCAGTCAGGCAAACCCAGAGTGCTTCTGGATTGCAAAAAAGTCGCCTTAAATTTCACTAACACATGCATACCGCCGCTAGGAACTTGCCAATCAAACCAATCACTTAGATTATTTTTTAATAAATCGAGTAACACATCTCGCTTTAATTTGTAATGACGTCGCATACGGTTAATGTGTCGGTCAAAGCGTCCCTGCAAAATAAAATCAGCCAAGGCTGGCTGAATAGGTTGAGATGCTGATAAACCTATTTGTCGTTGGCTGTGTTGTAAATCAGGTAAGAGAGAAAGAGGAGCAACAATGTAGCCAACCCGTAAACCACGAAACATAACTTTAGAAAAGCTGCCAACAAAAAGCACTTTACTGCTCGCCGCTGCATAAAGGCTAGCGGCTTGTGTGAAAGGCCGCTCCGGACGCCCGTAATACACAAATTCATTATCGTAATCGTCTTCGACCACCCAGTGGTTGGGCGCTTGTAATTGTTGCAACCACTGCTGACGCCGCTCAGAGTCCATACTCATTCCTAAAGGATATTGCCGATTAGGGGTGACTAAAGAAACTTGTTGTACTTGGGCTGTTTGCTCTATCGTTTGGGGACACTGAGCGCCTTGTTGATCAACGCTTAGCGTGCGACAAGCAGTGATCTGCTGAAGTACTTCACGCATAGGGCTGTAAGTAGCTTCCTCTAGCCACCAGCAAATACGTCCTCTACGACTTAGCGCATGTTGCAACAACATTAGTGAGTCTCGACTGCCTGCCGTGATAATAATTTGCTCTGTAGTGCAATCGAGCCCTCTTGCCCTTTTCAAATAATCTGCAATCGCTGCTTTCAAAGGTGGATAACCCGTTGTATAGCTGCCTTGTAATATTTGTGCATCGGGATTGAGCCAGCTTCGTCTCATACTGGAGGCCCATTCTTTATTTGGAAAGGCACCAACATCCACTCCGGAATCAAACCTTAAAGGCGAGGGTTCACTATGAACAGTTTTATCATCAAGCATTATTGTGGGTACAGTGTTAGCTTGTAATTTAGATAGGGCAACAAATACCCCTTTCTTTTGTTCAGTACGCAATACGCCTTCACTAATGAGCTGATCATAGGCCCTGTTAATGGTTGTACGGGATACGCCTAGTGACTGAGCTAGTGAACGGCTTGAGGGCAGTTTATCGCCAGCTAAAAGTTCACCATTTTGAACACCTGAATAAATTTGCTGTACTAATTGGGCATAGTAAGCCTGCCCATTAGATTGCAAGGAAATTCTCAAGCTAGCCAACGCATATGTCATATCTGGCCTCTAATTTTTTCTTCAATCTGGATATTTTTGATAAATCCAGATGCCTTTATATTGGCGTTATAACCAAGCAGTAGAGAAAACACAAGGAGATCTAGAATGAGTGCTGATTTGAAGACCAGTTTAAGCCAAGTCAAAAGAGGGCCTAAAAGAGCCCAGTATGATCAACAAACAGCGTATGAAATCATTGATGCCGCTTTGCTATGCCATGTTGCTCAACAGAAGCAAGATCAAACCTTTATCGTTCCAACCTGCCATTGGCGCGATGGGCAGTACTTATACTGGCACGGCCATGCAAAGGCACGCAATGTCCACGATGCGAGTCAGGCCCAGCAAAAAGTTTGCATTAATATTTGCTTACTTGATGGATTAGTCATGGCTCGCTCTGCATTTCATCATTCAGTCAACTATCGTTCAGTGACTTTATTTGGTGTACCTGAGCTCATAACCGACAAAGATGAAAAAATGCGCCAGTTTGAGCTCTTTCTAGACAAGGTGAGTCCTAATCGCTGGCAAAATCTGCGCCCAGTTACCGATCAAGAAGTCAAAGCAACTGGACTTGTTAGAATTAAAATCGAAGAAGCCTCTATTAAACTTCGTAATGAGCCACCTATTGATGACGAAGAAGACTACAGTTGGCCAGTTTGGGCGGGCGTATTACCATTAGACAGGCAATGGGGAAAGCCGCAACAAGATCCTAAGCAACAACAGGATTACCCGGTTGCACAACCCCCAAGGGCGTACTAGCTCGCTTTGGCACAAGCCATTGAAAGAACATGTTTTTCTAGCGGCAGCCCCTAAAACCGGTCAGCCAAATAACGACTAATTTGCTGGACTTTAGGGGCAAATAAAAAGGCAATTACGGCTGCGGCAGGCCAAGCTAGGCACCAAGCAGCCATCCATGCGGAGAAAAATCTATCTACTAAGCCGATATTAATAAAGGTAATCCAGCCCGACATTAAGAAAGACA
The DNA here is from genome assembly GCF_054780655.1 of Marinomonas epiphytica. Classification (NCBI taxonomy): domain Bacteria; kingdom Pseudomonadati; phylum Pseudomonadota; class Gammaproteobacteria; order Oceanospirillales; family Oceanospirillaceae; genus Marinomonas; species Marinomonas epiphytica. The sequence continues at coordinate 207,372 of NZ_BAAGVX010000038.1, read as the reverse complement.
AAACACAGGACATTAAAACGGCAAAATACACACGAAATTTCATTATTAACCTCATTCATCAAGCTTTTACCCCTGATATAATTTTATTTCTATCTCTTATTAAGCAAGATAAACTTACTGTCAGACAGATTACTTATACATTTAAGGACGAACATGGAGCATCTAGTTTGGTGGCAGTATACACTCATCGGCATCATTTTTATTTGGAGTGGCTTTGTCCGCAGCGGTTTAGGATTTGGTGGTGCAGTGCTGGCCTTACCCTTTCTGCTATTGGTTGAAAATGATCCGCTAATATTCTTACCCATCATTTCAATCCATCTGCTAATTTTTTCTAGCTGGATTGCTTGGCAAGGAGCGCAGCAGGCTAAAAAAACCGCTTCTTCAGATAATTTAGCATCCCAAAGCAATATTGATTGGGCCTATTTGAAAAAAGCATTGGGTATTATGCTGGTTCCTAAATTAATCGGCGTATTTGGCCTACTGACTCTACCTAGCGATATAGTGACAGGCGTTATCTTTGTTATCGTGGCTATTTTTGCTGTCTCTTACATTATTAATAAGCCTTTCTACAGCAACAATAAAATACTCGACACTGTTTTCCTAATGCTAGGGGGTTATGTAAGTGGTACCTCTTTAATTGGTGCTCCATTAATTGTCTCTGTATTTGCAACTAAGGTCGCCAGGCACCAATTAAGAGACACCCTGTTTGTCCTTTGGTTCATTTTAGTCTGCATCAAGATGTCGTCTTTCTTCATCGCTGGAGTGGATTTACAACTTATTCACCAGCTTTGGTTACTACCTTGTGCGTTTATTGGTCACTTATTAGGGCAACAGCTGCATAATAAAATTCAAAAAGCAGAAACACCGGTCTTTTTCCAATTTATAGGCTGTGCCCTGTTAATCGTTTGTGCCTTCGGTCTGTACTCTACATTCATGATGTAAAGTGAAGTTAGCGCTGCTCTTTAAACCAAATGTGCTGTTTCAAATTACGTTGATAACACCAATAAAGAGTGGCGCCGCGGGCAATAAACAAGGCCGCTTGGCTCAGCCATAAGCCATGGTTACCCATACCTTGAGAAACAAACCAAACAGGGAAGAAAACACCAACAACACAGATAATCATGCTATTTTGCATGGTTTTCACAGAGGTTGTTCCAATAAAGACGCCATCTAACATGAAGGACCAAATTCCCAAAAGCGGAAACCAAATAAGCCAAGGCAAATAATGAGCCGCTTCTTGTCGTACGCTCTCTACACTGGTCAGTAGACTTATTATGCTTTCTCCGAATAACCAAAAAGCTAATGTAAGCAAAGCGGCAGACAATAAAGCCCAATAAGTAGAAAGGGCAATCACACGTTTAAACATGGTCTTATTGTTACGACCATAATATTCACCGCATAAAGCTTCAACAGAGAAAGCAAAGCCATCCAACGCATTCGAAATAATCATTAAAAAGGTTAACAATACGGCATTAGCAGCAAGAATAGCGTCTCCTTGGCGAGCACCTTGGGCCGTAAAGAAAAGCATTACCAGCAACAAGAGCACTGTTCTCACAAACAAATAACGGTTCACTTGTATAAGAGCGACATATTTACGCCACTGTAGCAAACTAAGTGGGGTTACCGTGCCTTTGAAGTGATTCAACTTACACCATGCAAGACTCAATGCCACGATTAACCCTAGGTATTGAGCCAGTACTGTAGCCCAAGCAACACCATCACTTGCCATCCCCAAACCATAGACTGCCAAATAATCAAAAATCATATTGGCAATATTGATCACCAAGAGCATCCACAAAGGGCCTTTAGAGTACTGCACACCAAAAAACCAGCCCATTAAAGCATAGCCCGCTAATACAGCAGGTGCGCTCATAATACGTGCTTCACAGTAGCGTCTTGCCCAAGGTTCCACTTCTGAGCTAGGGGCCATTAGCTCAAGTGCCAACTCAATAATAGGGGTTTTAAATAGTATTAGTAATAAGCCGATCAAGACTCCCATAAGCACTGACTGGAATAATAGCTCTCTGACGCGGTGGTGGTTGTCTTGCCCTAATGCTTGGGCAGTTAAACCTGTTGAACCCATGCGTAAAAAGCCAAAGGCCCAAAAAACAAAACTAAATATACTGGCGCCAATAGCAACGGCCGCTAAATGTGTGGCAGTACCAAGGTGCCCAACAACAGCGGTGTCCACTAAGCCTAATAAGGGGGTAGTGATGTTTGACACCATAGGAGGCCAGGCCATCTTCCAAATTTTGGTATGTAGAACCCGATCTGTTTGAAAAAGAGCCATAGCCTGCTATACATCCTGTGTTGAAAAATCAGTTAGAAAGAAAATACAAAAAATGTGGATAACTAATCCAAAAGAGCTTAAAACAAAACTGCAATGAAAATGTGTGTAACATGGGTGGTTATACACAAAAAAAGGGCTTTATGGGATTTTTTTACGCTTTTTTCCTCACATATCAATGTAAATCTGCAAAAAAACCACTTTGTACGGGTTATCCACAGAAAAAATCTTGTGTTTTCCTTTAAAAAGTGCGTGTTTTTAAACTTGGATAAGTCAGGTTTTTTTCCACAGCACAAGCCTTTTTCGTCACTTATTTGTTAGAATCCTAGTTATTCACATTTTGGAGCAAAACCGCTATGAAAAAACAACTCAAACCCATTTTAGAAGGGCTAGCAGTTGGCTGTGTATTTATCAGTATCACCATGCTTTTTCAAATTCCTTTATATATGAGTTTTATTATCGGAGCACTCGCTGCCTTAGGTGGTTACCGAAACTCCATAAAAATGGATAAAGAAAAAGCAGACAAAGACAACAGCCCCAAAGAGCACAACACGAATGACTGATTCCCAGACTAGTGGTCATTTTATTCCCTATGGTCAAGGCGACGCCACGCTCCAAGCAGTAGGCGGCTTATCAGGCTTAACAGAACTTGTGACTCGCTTTTATCAAATAATGGAGCATACCCCTGAGTATCGCCCTTTATTTGATATGCACCCTGAGAACATTCCCCTTACTATCGACAAGCTGGTGTCTTTCTTATCAGGATGGATGGGAGGAGAGCGTTTATACGCCAAAAAATATGGAAAAATGCATTTACCTCAAGCCCATGCCCATTTAGTTGTAACAGACAAAGAAAAAACGATGTGGCTAAACTGCATGTCAGACGCTCTAGAGCAACTTAATTATTCAGGCGAACTAAAAAGCTATCTGTTAAAACAGCTGGCATTTCCTGCAGAGCGAATACAACAAGTTAGTGCCGTTTATCAGAACACTAAGAATGCTTGAAAGGTAATAATGAGTGGGTATCTTGATGGTATTCACGCACCACCTCAGCTTCTTCTAGACAAAACTGTTCTATGGCATCCCGAAAACTTTGGTGGCGGATATAATGCACACTATGGCTGAATACAGGCTGAAAACCTCGGGCAATTTTGTGTTCCCCTTGGGTGCCAGGATCAAAATGCTGTAACCCATTTTCTAGACAAAACTCAATTCCTTGGTAATAGCATGCTTCGAAGTGAAGGCTGTCTACTTCTTCAGTACAACCCCAATAACGACCATACAGGGAGTGCTCATCGTAAAAGCACCATGAAGCCGCGATGGCTTGTTCGCCTCTGAAGGCCAACACCAATAAAATGCGCTCTGGCATAGTACGTATTAATTCAGAGAAAAAGGCTTGCGATAGGTAGCCTCGCTGACCACGCTTTGCATAAGTTGACTGATAGCAAAGATAAAAAAAATCAATTTCTTGGGCAGATACCTGATGACCTAAGCGCCTTTCTAGGCGGACGCCTTGCTCTTCTACTTTGCGTCTTTCTTTGCGAGCCACTTTGCGCTTACGACTGGAAAAACTTTCCAGATAAGACTCCATATCCGAATAATTTTGATTAAACCAATGAAATTGACAAGAAATTCGCGTCAATAGCCCTTCATTAGCTAGAGAGTTTGCAACCGACTGTTGCGTAAAAAGCAAATGCCAGCTACTAAACCCTCGGTCTGAATCGGCTTGGGTCATCAACTCAGCAATAGTAGGATAAAGTTGCTCAACAACATCGTTCTCTAAACAAGAAAATATTCTCGGGCCTGTTACGGGGGAAAAGGGGATAGCCCAAACACGTTTTGGATAGTACGACATGCCATGGCGCTGATAGGCCTCAGCCCAAGCATGATCAAACACAAACTCACCTTGAGAGTGGGTTTTCAAATAACTGGGCACCACGGCAAGAGCATTGTCGTGATCATCCATGATCAGTAAATATTCAGGGTACCAGCCTGAACCGTCACCGATACTTTGGCTGTCTTCTAAAGCCTTATGAAAGTAAAAACTAGCAAATGGATAGCGTGTCTTACCTATGGCTTTCTGCCAACGATCAACACCAATTTCTTCCACACTGCGAAACCATTGCGCCTTCATAGTCAGCCTTTTTGCCAGTTAATTACACCATTTGTTCTCTAAGTTGGGTAATTAGCTCAGTCGTTTCTGGGCGCACCTGACGCCACAAGTAAAAAGACTCCGCCGCTTGTCCAACTAACATACCAAGGCCATCTGCACCTTGTGCACCGAGGTTAGCGGCCCAATCTAAAAAGACCGTGCTATGTTTTGCGTACATCATGTCATAGCACCATGTCTGATCGCCTATCAGCTCATCTTTAAGAGGAGGTAAGCTGCCAGATAAACTGGCCGAAGAACCATTGATGATTAAATCAAAGGGGCCGTCTAGTTCTTCAAAAGAAGAGGACAGACAGCCAAACAGCTCTGCTAGTTGACTTGCTTTCGATACAGTTCGGTTTGCTATAGTGATAGAAGAAGGGGCTTGTTCCAATAAAGGTTCAAGCACACCTCGTACAGCACCACCAGCCCCTATGATTAGTAAGCGCTTACCTTCTATACTCTGATGATGGTTAAATTTGATGTCACGGACCATGCCAACACCATCCGTTGTGTCGCCAAAGAGTTGCCCATTTTTTCCCATCATGAGCGTATTCACAGCCCCTGCAAGCTGCGCTCGCTTGCTTAGTACTTGGCACATAGCAAACGCTCTTTCTTTAAACGGCATGGTTACGTTTAATCCTTTACCTCCTGCCGAAAAGAAGTCTCTTACTTGCTGCTCAAATCCTTCTTGGTCGCCTAAAATGGTTTTATAAGTAAGGGCTTGTTGAGTTTGCATGGCAAAATGACTATGAATCATAGGGGATTTGCTATGGGCGATTGGGTTTCCAAATACGGCGTACTGATCCACGGTTTTCCTCGTTTTATTTCTTTTCTAACCAGTCCCGACCAGTCAGAAACTCTTTTGTTAGTTTCTCTTCGTCACTACCTGCTGGTATCTGGTAGTCGTATGTCCATTTCACTTCTGGAGGTAAAGACATCAGGATGGACTCGGTTCTTCCTGCGCCACTTTGTAAGCCAAAGTGAGTGCCTCTATCAAACACCAAATTAAATTCTACGTAACGTCCACGACGGTGCAACTGGAAGTCCCTTTGTTGCTCGGTGAAAGGTATGTCTTTACGGCGCTCTAAGATAGGCACGTAAGCCTGACTATAGGCATCGCCAACCGAGCGCAACATTGCAAAGCAATGTTCAAAACTACCGCGATTAAAGTCATCAAAGAATAAACCGCCAACACCACGAGCTTCCCCCCTATGTTTGAGGTAGAAATATTCATCGCACCAAGACTTAAACTCGTTATAAAGGCCTTCACCGTACGGCTCTACAGCATTAAAACATGCCTGGTGCCAGCTAATACAATCTTCCTCAAAAGCATAATACGGCGTTAAGTCGAAGCCTCCACCAAACCACCAAACAGGCTCCATACCTTCTTTATGCACCACAAAAAGACGTACATTGGCATGTGAAGTAGGTGCAAAAGGATTATTAGGGTGTATGACTAACGACACCCCCATGGCTTCAAAACGGCCACCAGCCAGCTCAGGACGATCCGCGGTCGCAGAAGGCGGAAGGTTATCACCCATTACATGAGAAAAGTTTACACCGCCTTTTTCAATTACCCGGCCACCCGCTAAAACACGAGTTCGCCCACCGCCGCCATTGGGCCTATCCCATTTATCTTCGTGGAAACCTTGCTCGGGCTCAAAAACCTCCAATGATTGGCATATCGAGTCCTGTAATGACAGTAAATATTGTTTTACAGCGTCTATGTCTTGGCGGCCAAGGGAGGTTGTGTCGGTCATACTGTGCTCCATTAATATCTTTGTGTACCGTCAGGGTGACAGCGTAATAAGTTTAGGATCCACATGTATTGCTCAGGATGCTCAGCCACCATTTGTTCAATAGCACTGTTCATCATAATCGCATCTTGCTCTTCATCTCCAGTTGGAAAATTTTCTAAGCAAGGATAAATGTGCAATTCATATTTCCCTGTTTGAGCATTATACGCCTGACACAAGGGCACAACCTTGGCCTTGGTCAATTTAGTGAGCTTTCCTAGACCTTTCATCGTTGCTTTTTCTGCAGCGAAAAAGGGCACGAAAACTGAGTTTTGAACACCAAGATCTTCATCTGGTAAGTAATAACCAAGATTTCCTTCTTTCACTGATTTTAAAAAAGGTTTGATACCTGCGGACCTTGGGTAGATCTTACCTCGTCCATACTGCATGCGTTGCTTGTGCAAAAGCCAATCCACTAGCTCATTACTTTGGGGCTTTATAATGGTTGTGATATTGTGTCCCAGCGAAGCCAACATTGGGCCGGTGTAATCCAGCGCCCAACAGTGGGGAACAAGCGTGATTATTTTTTCACCTTGCTCTAAAAGAGGGAACAGGTTTTCACCGCCGACTATTTTATCTCGGCTTTTTAGGTACTTTTTGCTGCGTACCATCAATTCGCCATAAGCAAAACAAAACCTCGCACCAGTCTCCAAGCTACTCTTAAGTATTTGTTCTCGCTCTTCTTCTGTTTTCTCGGGAAAACATTCTGCAAGGTTTATCCTTGCACGCTTTAAAGCACTACTTTTTTTATTAATGATTAGAGGAACGACTTTCGTAGCCAATTTATCGCGCCAGCGATAGGGCACATACGCCAATAGAAACGCCACAGCAACCATGAACCAAGCAGGCCAGTATTTTGGGGCTAGAAACTTCCACTGAAACTTGGGGGCATGTAGGTAGGGGTCTATTTTACTCATCAAATTTTGTCTTACATATTTAAAGAAGGGCACATTTTACCCCATGCATAGCCCTTCTTTGTAGTCATTTAACTGCCAGGCCGTTTTCCAGCTATTGGCTTTTATTGATAGCGCTTCAATACGAGTGCAGCATTCACCCCACCAAAACCGAATCCATTACAAAGCACGTGATCTAGCACCCTCTGCTTCGCTTTAAGAGGAACAAAGTCTAGTCCCTGCATATTCTCATCTAGCTGATGCAAATTTAAAGTGGGTGGTACCCAGTTCGTTAAAATGGCTTGCGCACTGAAAATACTCTCTACTCCTCCAGCAGCTCCCAAAAGATGGCCGGTTGCTGACTTCGTAGAGGAAATTGAAATCCCAGGCAGATGTTCTTCAAAGACTTGCTTTAAAGCATTTACCTCACCACGGTCCCCAACTGGAGTTGAAGTAGCATGAGCATTAATATAATTAATATCGCTGGGATGAATACCAGCCATTTTTAAGGCAGCTCGAATTGCTCTTGCAGCGCCATCACCAGATTCAGGACCAGCGGTTAAGTGGTATGCATCGCTGCTGGTACCATAGCCGACAATCTCTACCAAGGGTGTCGCGCCTCGGGCTAGGGCATGGTCAAGGGTTTCAATCACGACCAAGCCTGCTCCTTCACCCATAACAAAACCATTACGAGTCTGATCAAAGGGACGAGAGGCTTGTTCCGGCGTGTCATTATCATTTGATAACGCTTTCAAGGCACCGAATCCCGCCAAAGATAATGTATCAATGCAGGCTTCAGCACCACCAGCAAGAGCTACTTTTGCCTCACCTGAGCGCAGTATTCTCATCGCATCACCTATGGCTTGTACGCCAGCCGCACAAGCCGTTACTGGCGTACCTGTTGGCCCTTTAAAACCATACTTTAATGACACGTTACCACTCGCTAGGTTGGCCAAAAATGCCGGCACTGTAAAAGCTGACATTCTTCTTGCGCCAGATGTATTTAACGTCTCATAAGCCTGCGTTATCGTCGGCAAGCCACCAATGCCTGTGCCTATTACGGTGGCAGTGCCTTCTTTTTCTGCTTCGCTGGTAGGAAACCAATTTGCTTGTGTAAGCGCTTCTTCTGCTGCAACTAATGCAAACAGTGTAAACAGATCGATTCGTTTACGCTCTTTTGGGCTCATGTAATCGGCTTCATTTAAACCGTTACTCGCCTGCTCAGCGTTCGGTACATGACCGGCTATTTGGGTTGCTACTTGTTGCTGATTTTTAATATTTAACTGTCCTATACCAGACTCACCGGCAATAAGTTTTTCCCATACGGCATTTACGCCTAACCCAAGCGGGGTCACTAGCCCCATTCCAGTCACTACGATACGTGTTGTTTCTGACATAACTCACTCCTCAGTAACAAGATGGTTACTCTGTTCTTTTCTTGATATGGGTTATGCTAGAGTAGAGCTATATATGATCAAGATAATATTTAGGAGACTAAATATGCCATATTCCACACAGCATAAAGAAAAAACACGCCAGCGAATTTTGCAGTCTGCAGCACGACTATTTTGCACTCAAGGTTTCGATAGAGTCACTTTGAGTAAAATTATGCGTGAAGCAAATATGACACACGGTGCTTTTTATGCTCATTTTTCTGGTAAAAGTAGCCTATATGAAGCCGCAATGAACTTCGCCTCGTCCCATGCCTTTTGGGCCAGAAACGACAAATCCAGTGAGTATAAAGATACTCACCTTAAAGCCTTAATTACGCGCTACCTAAAGTGGGGGCAGCCAAACCTCGAACAACAATCTCCACTGGAGTTTTTAGTTACTGACTCAGCCCATAAAGACGAAAAAGTTAGAGCAGCTTATCAGCAATGCTTTGATAGTTTGGTTGATAAGCTTGCGAGTATTCTCAGTAAGCAAGGTAGTTGTAATGCTAAAGATTTGGCTGAAGAGATGGTTATTTCATTAGTAGGTACGGTCACCATTGCCAGATCAATGGGGCAGACGTTGCAAAGAGACTTTATAGAGCGAGCTAAAGAGCGAATTTTCAAACGTGTTCATAGCTCTATTTCATCCGAGAAAGAAGCTAGAATAATTCAGCAGAGGTAATTTTTAGTCATACACCTCTGTTTCACGTGAAACAGAGGTATAGTTTTATATTTGAGCAAAGAAAAGCACACAGAATTTTCTTAACTAGTCTAGCTAAGCACTGTCAGTGACGGCGTCCTTCCTTTTCATACCAAGCCATGACTTTCGGAGCCAGTTCAGGTCCGCAAACAAAGAAATGGCCATTAAGTAATGTTTCTCTTTGATTGTATTTAAAGGGCTTACCATTAGGCCCCACCAACATACCACCAGCAGCTTCCACAATAGCTTGCTGAGCAGCGGTATCCCATTCACAGGTTGGTCCACGTCTTAAATGTAGGTCGGCAACGCCTTCGGCAATGCGACAAGCTTTAATAGAGCTGCCCTTAGGAATTTCCCTTACAAACTCATACTCAGCAATAATTTCTTGTTTAAGATCATCTGGTAAAGCTGGGCCATGGCTTCGGCTCGTCATGGCGATCACAGGAGTATGTGGCTCTCTTATACGAATGACTTCAACCTGATCGTTTTGCCATTTAACGGCTCCAACTTCTAAATCTTGCCATTCTTGAGACACACCAAAGTAGCCTTCGCTTGTGGTCGGCAGATACACCATTCCTAAAACAGGAGAGCCATCAATGACTAGTGCGATGTTGATACTGAACTCACCGTTACGTTTTATAAATTCTTTTGTTCCATCTAAAGGGTCTACAACCCAAAGCGAATCCCACTGCCTGCGCTCTTGGTATTCAACCACTGCTTCTTCAGATAAAATGGGAATTTCAGGCGTTAATTCAGCAAGCCCTTTACTAATCACCTTATGGGCAGCCAAATCTGCTGCTGTAACAGGGCTATTATCTGATTTATGCTCAACACCGAGGTCTGTGCTTTGGTAAACATTCATGATCTCGCTAGCCGCTCGCTGTATGATGGTTTGCAACGAGAGAAAAATAGGGTGGCGACTAACATCCTGCATAATGGCCTCAAATAAAATCTAGGGTAAAAATATTGTCTATGAGTAAAGCAGAAAAGCAACCAGCTTCACAAGCAGTTCGTTTAGATAAATGGCTTTGGGCAGCCAGGTTTTATAAAACCCGCTCTCTCTGCAAAGATGCTATTGATGGTGGCAAAGTCACTTACAATGGAGCAAAAGGTAAAGCAAGTAGAAACGTTGAAATTGGTGCTACCATTACTTTACGTTTAGGCTGGGATGAAAAAACCATACAGGTCATGGCCATAAGTGAACAACGTAGGGGCGCTCCAGAAGCTCAACTGCTTTACAGCGAAACTGAACAATCGATTGCTTTAAGAGAAAGAAGGGCGCTTGAACGTAAATCCTATGGAGGCCGTATTATTAGCGATCATAAACCCAATAAAAAAGAACGCCGCGACATCAAGCAGCTGAAGAAAGACATTTTTAACGACTTTGAATAATCTGATTATGACCGCTGGCTGAGTCGTTATTCAGCCAGTCTTACTTGGGTAATAATACCCCATGTTATTTTTGACGAGTCCAGCCAACTCTAATTCCATTAATAACTGCATTAAAAAACCAGCTTCATGACCACTTTTGCGAACCAGCCAATCAAAATCAACTCCCTGTTGATTGCTAATAAAGTCGTAAATAGGTCGAGCATCTAAGTTAATGTCAGCAAAACAATTAGCTTGGATTTTGCTTGCAACTGAATGGCTAGTCGAGTGAGCGTCGCTATTTTGTTGCGACGCAGCCAAAGACAGATTAGGGTAGGTCTGTAAGATATCTTGAGCACTCACCGTTAACATCGCGCCCTGTTTCAATAAAGCTAAACAACCGGCATTAAATTCATCGCTTACCCGAGCAGGCAAGGCAAACACATCTCTATTTTGTTCAACTGCATAGTTAGCGCTAATTAGAGAACCACTCTTTAATGACGCTTGAGCAACAAACACGCCTAAACTTAAACCGCTGATGATTCTATTTCTTGGGGGAAAGAAATGGGGCCTAGGAGTACAGGATAGTGGGTACTCACTAACAATACAGCCATGTGAATTAATAATTTTTTGAAACAATCCTTGATTAGATTTGGGGTATAAGTGAGACAACCCTGTTCCCATAACCGCAACGGTGCTATTTGCGCCGGCCTGCATAGCACCATAATGGGCTTGAGTATCGATACCTATAGCGCCACCGCTAACCACAGTAAAGCCAGAGCGAGCTAACTCGCCAGCGATCTCATAGGTAAGCTTTTTATTCTCGTTAACACATTTACGGGCCCCCACAATACCAATACACGGCTTAGAGAGAGCCTCTGTTGTCCCTTCTACAAAAAGCATAGCTGGGGCCACTTTAATTTCATTAAGTGTTTGAGGGTAATCATCTGAGCCTCTTAAAAGTAAACTCCGACCCTCAACTTGCAACCACTTGAGAGAATCTTCAAATTTGGATTTTTGAGAGTCCGAAAGAACGCCATGATTTAGATACTCCATAGCTTGCTTTGCTGTCACTTGTGGCCATTTCAAAGCTAACAAAAGCTCAAACGATAGGGTGGGATCTTGATCATTAGACGAAAACAACACGCCATCACTTTGTTCAGATAAAGACTCAAGATAAGTGCAAAGTCGAGATAACCGTGCAGGTCCAATTCCATCTAACAAACTGAGGGCTATCCAATCTTTGCTAGATAAGTCTGAGTAATACGGGCTTTCATTCATTGTCGCATCCTTGCTAAGACAAATAGAAACACAGTTTATAAGTAGTATTCGGTTGGTAATTATTACTAGAGAAGCTGCCAACACTATTAAATATAGCAAAGGCCTATCAATACCATGGTAATAATCGACTAAAAATCCAACATCTAGCACTGATCATTTAACTGAGTTGAGATACAATATACTCAATAGAAAAGGGGTTAACCTCTTAAAGAACTGATTGAAAATGGAAAAGTTATGGCCGTTTTACCTGTATTAGAATTTCCTGATAAACGCTTAAGAAAAGTAGCACAGCCGATCACTGAATTTGGCACTGAACTGCAAAAACAAATTGATGACATGATAGACACCATGTATGACCAAAACGGTGTAGGCTTGGCAGCAACACAGGTGGACTATCATCATAGATTAGTTGTCATGGATTTTTCTGAAGAGCGCAATGAGCCACTGGTATTTATTAACCCTGAGTTTGAAGTACTTGATGATGAGCCAAATGAGTTCCAAGAAGGGTGTTTGTCTGTACCAGGGTTCTACGAGCACATTTATCGTGCGGCTAAAGTAAAAGTAAAAGCGTTAGATCGCCATGGCAACCCATTTGAAATGGATGTCGATGAACTAATGGCAGTCTGTGTACAACATGAGATTGATCATCTTGACGGTAAGCTCATGGTTGATTACTTATCCCCACTTAAAAGAAATCGCATCAAGAGCAAGTTAGAGAAAGCACAAAAAATGGCATTAAAGCGCGGTAATTAAAGCCTCGTTAGACCAATCAATTTACCTAAAATCAGGCTGCGGCCTGATTTTTTATTGAGGAACACCCATGAATACTACTCCTTTACGTATCATTTTTGCCGGAACGCCAGACTTTGCCGCGGCCAGCTTACAAGCTCTTATTGATAACCAGCAAGCAAACCAATACGAGATCGTCGCTGTATATACACAACCTGATCGCCCTGCAGGTCGTGGTCAAAAACTGGTGGCAAGCCCTGTTAAACAACTCGCTCAGTCCAATGGCATTACCGTTGAGCAACCAGTAAATTTTAAAGAAGCACAAGAAATAATGAAGCTTGAAGAGTATAAAGCCGATATTATGGTTGTGGCCGCATACGGTATTATCCTGCCAAAAAAAGTATTGGATACTCCAAAGTTAGGCTGTATTAATGTTCATGCTTCTATACTGCCTAGATGGCGAGGGGCAGCACCAATCCACCGGGCAATTTTAGCTGGTGATACACAAACGGGTATCACTATAATGCAAATGGACGTAGGGCTAGATACCGGCGATATGCTATTGAAAGTATTCTGTGATATCGAAGACTGTGACACCTCAGCCAGTTTGCACGATAAGCTTGCCCCACTTGGTGGGCAAGCATTAATTGAAGCGTTGGAAAAAATTAAGACGCAAACAGTCCAAGCGGAATCTCAAAACGAGTCTCTTACTTGTTATGCCGCAAAGCTCACTAAGCATGAGGGTGATATTCCCTGGCAACAAACATCCACCTATATCGATCGTCATATTCGCGGGCTCTCACCTTGGCCAACGGCATTCAGCCAGACTCAAGCGGGTGTTATGAAAGTCCACAAGGCACAAGTCTCTCATAGCGATGATAAGCTAGCCGGTAAACCTGGAACTATAATTAAGTCAGACAAGGAAGGCCTGCTAGTTAAAACAAATGACAGTGCCATACTTATTAAAGAGATACAATTTGCTGGAAGCAAGCGCATGTCAGTACAGGATGCCTTAAATGGAAAGCATAAAGCAGCCATTTTAGTGGGTCAGGAACTGCTATCACAAGAAAGTGCAGGTAATAGCTAATGGTCAATGTTGAGAATACACAAGAATACAGTTCTGCACGCCTTGCTGCTGTAAAAGTAATTAGTCATGTTCTTAACGACCAAGGCTCTTTGAGCTCACAGCTAGCAAAGCACAATGACAGTATTAGCCAAGACCAACTGCCTCTAGTGAAAGAGATGTGTTTCGGCGTTTGTCGCCACTTTCCTGTCCTTAACAGCCTAGCGCTAAACCTTCTTAATCACCCATTTGAAGAAAAAGATCTTGATCTTTATGCGGTGATCTTAATTGGTTTTTATCAACTTGGTTATATGAACACACCAGATCATGCAGCCATTAATGAAAGTGTCGAGACTTGTCGTCAGCTCGATAAAGATTGGGCAACCAAACTGATTAATGCTGTTCTTAGAAATTATCAAAGAGAAAACCAAGCTCTCGTTGAGTCTTTATACCACCTTCCATCCGTTCAATTTAATATGCCTAAATGGTTGGTTAAGCGCTTCAAAAAGTATTGGCCTGAAGAATTTGAAAACATTATTGAAGCAAGCAATAACCACCCACCTATGTGTTTACGAGTAAACCAAGCTAGAGTTTCACGTGAAACATACTTAGAAAAGTTAAAACTAAATGGCATAAGAGCAACTGCAGGTAAGGTTTCTGAGTCTGCTATATACCTAGAAAAAGCTGTAAGAGTTGTGGACCTACCAGGATTTGAGCATGGAGAAGTGAGTGTTCAGGACGAGTCAGCTCAGCTTGCAGCTCATATATTACTGCCAAAACAGGGAGATATCATTCTAGATGCCTGTGCAGCGCCTGGCGGAAAAACCTGTCATTTAATAGAAATGGCACCAGAAAACCAGATTACAGCTGTCGAACTGGAAGCATGGCGTATTGAAAAGATTGAGTCGAACTTAGAACGACTGGGTTATCAAGCACACGTAATTTGTTCAGACGCAGCAAAAATAGAAAACTGGTGGGAAGGTGAAGCGTTCGACAAAATTTTACTGGATGTTCCATGCTCTGCCACAGGGGTTATTCGTCGAAACCCAGATATAAAAATAAACCGCAAGCCAACCGATGTATCGGCTTTAGTAGACATACAAAGAGAGATTCTCAAACAAGTATGGAAGACATTAAAACCTGGCGGGCATTTACTCTATGCAACCTGCTCACTAATGAAAGAGGAAAACGAAGATCAAGTTGCTTATTTTCTAGCGCAGCAAGCTGATGCAAAGGAACTGGATTTAAACGCCATTAATCCTGCTCTTCAGCTTGAAGGAGAGCAGGGCAAAAAAGTTTTACATGGGGTTCAGCTGTTTCCTAAAAAAGATCAACAAGACGGTTTTTACTACTGCCTATTACAAAAAAAACTTGCGTAAGAAGCACCTTCACTAGGTTCAATCAATGAGCCTAGTGCCTCCTTCCAATAAGGTGTTTTAACACTTCCTAGCAAAAACTCATAAAAGTCTAAAAATAATTGCCGAAAGCAGACAATTTTTTTGTCTGATAAGTTAATTATTTATGGTTATAGGGGTAAAATTGTTCAAGAAAAATGCAAACCTAGCTGGTTGGGCAATCACTAAACGTTTGCAATACACACATTCAGTCTAATAATAAGCGTATTCGCTGTAAGGCAACTTATGAAAATTATTATCATCGGCGCTGGCCAAGTAGGGGCAACGCTCGCAGAAAACTTAGCCAGTGAAGATAATGACATTACCGTAATAGATACTGATTTAGTTAGACTGAGAGAATTACAAGATAGGTTAGATATACAAACCATCGAAGGTAACGGCGCTCACCCTGATGTGCTTGATCAAGCAGGCTGTAACGATGCCGACATGTTGATCGCCGTAAGTAACCAAGATGAAACAAATATGGTTGCTTGCCAAGTAGCCTATACTCTTTTTAAAACACCAACAAAAATTGGAAGAGTACGCTCTAGCGCTTACTCAAAGTACCCGCAACTATTCCAAGATCAGCACCTACCTATAGATGTTCGCATTAGCCCCGAAAAAGAAGTAACCAAGCATTTAAGTCGCTTAATCCGTTACCCCGGAGCATTGCAAGTAATGGAATTTGCAGAAGGCCGAGTACAATTAGTCGTGGTTAAAGCAGAAAAAGGCGGCCCACTAATAGGCCAACCTATTAGTTTTTTGCAAGAACACATGCCTTCAATACAAACTCGTATTGCTGCTATCTACCGAGACGGAAAAAGCATTTCTCCAGATGGAAACACCTTTATTTATGCCAACGATGAAGTGTTTTTCCTAACGGCTCAACGAGACGTTTTAGATGTAATGAGTGAATTACGTCCGCTAGATACTCCATATAGACGCATCATTATTGCTGGTGGAGGCAACATAGGAGAACGATTAGCACGCAGCTTAGAAAAAGAGTATCGCGTTAAAATCATCGAACGTGATCCACAACGATGCCGTTACTTATCGGAAAACCTAGATAACACCATAGTGCTGAATGGAGATGCCTCAAAACAAGAGCTGTTATTGGAAGAAAACATAGAGTCAACCGACGTATTTTGTGCACTAACCAATAACGATGAAGCCAACATCATGTCATCTATGCTGGCAAAAGTATTAGGGGTTCGCACGGTAATGACCATAATCAACAACCCAGCTTACGTAGACATAGTACAAGAAGGGATGATTGATATTGCAATTTCACCTCAGCAAACAACCATCAGCTCTTTGCTAAGCTATATTCGACGAGGTGATGTAGTTAACGTTCACTCTATGCGTAAAGGTGCAGCTGAAGCATTAGAAGCCATCGCTCATGGGGACTATAAATCGTCTAAGGTGGTAGGGCGCAGCATCGCTAATTTAAACCTTCCTGAAGGCGCTACCATTGGTGCCATAGTAAGAGGGGACGATGTCATCATTGCAACGGGGGATCTAGTCATACAGGCTGAAGACCATGTCATCACTTTTGTCACCAATAAAAAACAAATTCCAGCTGTTGAACAACTCTTTCAAGTTGGCTTAACTTTCTTCTAAAGACTGAAAACGAGAACCTAATACAGGGCAAATAAAGCACAGCCCGTAGGGAAAAACATGCATATCAAAGTGATCTTAAGAGTTATTGGCCTCCTAGTCATGGTGTTTAGTATCTCGTTAATTCCACCCATTATTGTTTCAATTATTTATAACGATGGGGTATTAGATGCTTTCTTATATGCGTTTGGTATTAACCTATTAGGCGGATTTTTATTGTGGGCCCCTGTGTATCGTGAACGAGGCGAGCTAAAAATTCGTGATGGCTTTTTGGTTACGGTATTGTTCTGGACGGTACTAGGCTTGTTCGGTTCGGTACCTTTCTTCTTATCTGAACGCCCTGATCTTACTTTCACAGACGCCTTGTTTGAATCTATTTCAGGGCTTACCACAACAGGGGCGACGATTCTTACAGGCATAGACCATTTGCCTGAGTCTATTCTTTTCTACCGCCAACTTCTGAACTGGCTTGGTGGTATGGGTATCATTGTGCTAGCCGTAGCCATTATGCCGATGCTAGGAATTGGTGGCATGCAGTTATATCGAGCGGAAACACCAGGCCCAGTAAAAGACAATAAGCTTACACCACGTATCGCAGAGACGGCTAAAGCTCTTTGGTACATATACGCAAGCCTGACAGCAGTTTGTGCGCTTGGTTATTGGCTAGCAGGTATGAGTCTATTTGACGCCATTTGCCACAGTTTCTCAACCGTGGCTATTGGCGGCTTTTCAACCCACGATGCCAGTATTGGCCACTTTAACAATGCCGCCATAGAAATGATTTGTACCTTCTTTATGATCACTTCAGCCTTTAACTTTGCCTTGCACTTCTACGCTTGGCGACATAAAAGCGTATGGCATTATTTCAAAGACCCTGAAGCCAGATTTTTCATGTTTATTTTGGCTTGTACCATCTCTATTACCACCTTTGTGTTAGTGATTACCTCAACATATGAATGGGACAATGCCATTCGATACGCCATTTTTGAGAGTGTTTCAATTGCCACCACCGCGGGATTCGGCACCTCAGACTTTTCGACTTGGCCACATTTTTTGCCTTTCTTATTGATCGTTACCTCCTTTGCAGGTGGTTGTGCTAGTTCGACCGGTGGCGGTATGAAGGTCATTCGTATTTTATTGATCCTCAAGCAAGGCTTTCGGGAATTACAAAGGTTGGTTCACCCAAGCGCCGTCATTCCAGTAAAAGTAGGCGGCAAAGCCATTCAAGAAAGAGTCGTATCTGCTGTATGGGGTTTTTTCTCCGCTTATTTATTAGTGTATGTCATATTAATGGTTGCACTAATGGCTACAGGAATAGATCAGGTGACTGCCTGGTCTGCTGTTGCCGCCACTCTTAATAACCTTGGCCCAGGCCTTGGTGATGTGGCAGCAAACTTTTCAGGCCTGAGTGACCCTGCTAAATGGATGCTATGTTTCTCCATGCTGTTAGGTCGTTTAGAGGTCTTTACCTTATTGGTACTCTTTACCCCAATGTTTTGGCAGAAATAAGGACGTTAGAGCATGACACCAGCAATTAAATTACTGGAAGGCAAGAAAGTACACTTCTCCATTCACGAATACCAACATGACGCTCACAGCCAAAGTTATGGCTTAGAAGCCGCGCAAAAATTAAATTTAGACCCTGCTGTGGTTTTTAAAACCCTCTTGGTAACGGATGAGAAAGCTTTCTTTGTGGCTATCGTACCTGTGACAGGAACATTAAATTTAAAAAAGGCGGCCAACACGTTTGGAGTCAAGAAACTTCGTATGGCAGATGCTAAAGAGGCAGAAAGACTCACTGGCTACCTAGTCGGCGGAATTAGTCCTCTAGGCCAAAAGAAAGCTTTAATCACGTGCTTAGATAGCAGTGCAGAGTCATTCGATCAAATTTATGTTAGCGGCGGAAAAAGAGGATTAGACATCGCCTTAGCCCCACAAGACCTATTAAAACTTTGTAAAAAAGGGCACTTCTCTGCCATAGGCGAAGCCAAATAATAGTAAGGATTCATATGAAAACCGATAAACCCATTATTTTACTAGACCGCGATGGGGTCATTAATCAAGACTCAAAAGAATACGTCAAATCAGTAGATGAGTGGATACCTTTACAAGGTAGCATTAAAGCCATTGCCGCGCTGTCAAAAGCAGGCTTTAAAGTTTTTATCGTAACGAACCAATCAGGTATCGCCCGTGGCTATTATGATGAAAACACCTTAGCTATGATGCACAAAAAAATGACGGACTTAGTTACTGCTGAAGGCGGCCAAATAGAGGGCATAGAATACTGTCCCCACGGACCCGATGATGCCTGCACCTGCCGTAAGCCCAAAACAGGAATGATCGAAGCAATTGAGAAGCAGCTAGGAGTGGATTTTCAAGAAGTTCCAGCCCTCATGGTAGGGGACTCGTTAAGAGACTTACAAGCAGGAGTAGGGCGTGGCTGCCAGCCAGTATTAGTGCTAACTGGCAACGGCAGAGAAACCCAGTATAAGAACATTGATTTCAACTTTGACATTTACACCGACCTTGCTGCTTTCGCCATTGCCACATTAAATAAATACAATTAAATCTAACCTAGCGAGTTAGTGAATATTAACTCACTAGGTATCTTATTGATCTATAGGGAAAGTTTTAACCAGTATCATTCTGTATAAAATCTAGCCTTTGGCTGGTAAACCAGCTCCAAAAACATTAGAATTAATGAGAATGATTATTAAGAACAAACTATGTCAAACGCTACCGTTGCTCGGATTGAAAAAGCCCTTGAATACATACACCAGCACCTAGATGATCCGATCAACGTCAGTATTCTCGCGGAAAAATGCAACTGGTCCCGTTGGCAGTTCCAGCGAGTTTTTGGGGTAGCAACAGGACTAACTGTCGCCCAGTACGTTCGAGAGCTTCGCCTAAGCAAAGCCGCCGAACTCTTATTAAACAGCTCACTGAAACACATTGATGTCGCCTTGACCTGTGGCTTTGAATCCGAGATTAGCTTTAGCCGCGCTTTTAAACAAATGTTTCAATGTTCTCCTAGGCAATACCGCCAACGAGGTAAACGAATAGGCCTCAGAACCCCTTTAAAGCACTGTGCCGTGAAACCCATTTGGCAATCACCTACTTCCTTTCCACAAATTAGAATTGAGACAAAAAGCGCTTTTGCATTAATGGGGCAAGCAGATTGGATTTATGGACCATTTTCTACAGCGCCAAACTTTACGGAGCAAGTACCAAAAGTGTGGCAAAGTTTTGTTAAACAACATCCTGACCATTTAGAACGACTGACTCAAAATCCAATAGGAGTAATTGACTCTCGAGAGCAAGGGGAAAAACCGGAACAATTACACTACTGGGCAGGATATCCAGTGGCGCTAGATCACCCAGACAGTAAGCTGTCTATTCCTGAACAAGAATATGCCGTGATCCCAGTCCATGGAGAAGTGAAAGCTTTAGAAGCCGCCATAGAATGGTTCTTCTTCCATTGGCTTCCAGAGTCTCATTACTACAACGTGCCGGGCTTTGAGCTAGAAGTCTATTCAGCCAACTATGACCCGAATAGTAAACACAGCTATATGGAATATTGGCTGCCGATCGAGCCAAGGAAAGTTCACGAAAAAACTCGCCCCGAATAAAAGATGCACCAAATTGTTAAGTTTTGCTTCAACACAATCAATACAATGAGATCCATTCTCAATTATATTATTGTTATTCTGGAGTACAAATGAAAACCGCTTTCCCCTTCAAGCTGTCATTGTTAGCCGCTGCAGTCGCATCGAGCAGTTACACTTATGCCGCCGACGTATTAGACACGATCGAGGTTGCTGGCCAAACATACCGAAACACGGCAACAAAAACACAACTTGATCCAGAAGAAACACCACAAGCAATCAGTATTATCAGCAAAGAAGAGCTTGATGAGAAAGGCATAGAAAGTGTGGCCGAAGCCTTACGCTACGCAGCAGGTGTGAATACTCAACTACGTGGCGGTGCAGTAACACGTTTTGATTTATTCAATGTTCGAGGATTTGATAACGATACCATTTTACTAGATGGCCTTCCTCTAATCTTTAATGAGTGGAACCTACAACCACAGATTGATATTTCGGCCATAGAGCAAATCGAAATATTCAAAGGGCCTACTTCTACCCTATACGGTGAAATGCCTCCAGGAGGAATGGTTAACATCATAACCAAAGCGCCTCAAACCGAAGGTAAAACCGCTGTAGAACTCACTCTTGGCAGTGACAATAAAAAAGAAGTGAGTTTAGACACCACAGGCACCATTAGTGACAAGGTTAACTACCGAGTTATAACCAAAGCTAGTCAATCAGATGGCCAAGCGACAACCTCAGAAAACGAGCGCATACTTTTCGCACCATCTGTTGATATCAATTTAAGTAAAAACACTTTACTCAACTTAAATATGTATTATCAAAAGGACCCAAGTGCAGGAATCTATTCAGCTTTACCTTCAAAAGGAACTGTATATAACAACGCAAACGGTCAATTAGAGCCTGATACATATCTTGGAGATGTTAATTGGGATACATACGAGCGTGAATTTTTACTATTAGGCTATAAACTAGACCATCAAATAAATGGGAACTGGAGCTTTTTACAAAATACTCGATTCACCACTGCAACAGCTTATCAGGAAAATGTGTACGCATACTCACTAGGTAGTGATGACGAGACAGTTAATAGAAGTGCTTATATGACTGATGAATCAGTTAATGCAATGAATATAGATAACCAATTATCGGCGTTTTACGATATAGGCAATGCTGAGCATAATATCTTAATAGGTATTGATTACTTAAGAAGTACAGAAAAAAACATTTATAAGTACGGCTCAATTGGAACGGTTAACCTCTTCAGCCCAGACACAAATCAAGTTGATAGAGGCACTTTATTATCGTCATTAACAGATGACAGTAACTTCACAACTGAAAGAGAGCAATTAGGGCTCTATTTACAAGATCAAATTAGATACAAAGACTGGGTTTTACTCGCAGGTATGCGCTACGATCAGTATGAAATAGATCAAGAAGGAGTTAGTGCATCCTACGGAATTAATGACCTTAATCAAAGCTCTTTAACGGGGCGAGTTGGCGCGCTTTATAAGTTTGACAACGGAGTATCCCCTTTTATTAATTTTGCCCAGAGCTTCGAGCCTGAAGCAGGTCAAGATACCAATGGTAATGCTTTCGACGTATCAACTGCCAACCAAATTGAAGCGGGTCTTAAGTATGAAAATAGTTCATTTCGATCGTCAGCCACGGCCTTCCATATTGTAAAAAGCAATGTGGTTATGAGAGACCCTAGCGCTACTGCCTATGACAAAATTCAAGTCGGTGAAGTCACTTCACAAGGGCTCGAGCTTGAGCTAGAGAAATCTATATCAGATGAATTAAATCTTTCGTTATCTTACACATATCAAGACGTAGAAATCAGCAAGGATGCAACAAATGGAATTCAAGGCAACACTCCTATTTGGACTCCAGAGAAACAAGTCAGTACTTGGCTATCTTACCAACCATCTAAAGGAGAGCTAGCTGGTGCTTCATTTGGCGCAGGAGTTCGTTATGTTGGTGAAATGCAAGTTGATGCAGCCAACTCAGGCACCGTACCTTCTTACACCTTAGTCGACGTATCTGCAGGTTACGACCTGGCTCAATTGTCGTCTGATTGGCAAGGCGCCAGCGTACAGTTTTCTGTATCCAATTTGTTCGATAAAACCTACTACACCTGCTACGACACGAGTAACTGCTGGTTCGGTGCAGAGCGTTCTTTCGAACTAAAAGGACGCTATGAATTTTAATCAAGGCCAAAGCTGACATGGAACAACCAATAGAGCAGCTCTTCCTGGAAAGTAAAGCGTTGCTGCCAGCCCTAGAAGGTTGGCAGCTAGCTTCCTCTCAAGAAGGAGACGAGCAACTGTTATCCGTGGCTAGTTACAAGCCAAGTTTGCAGCGTTTACACCAAAGGTTAAAAGAGGCGCATCCGGAAACGGGTGCGCCTTATTGGCGTGTAAGAAGCTGGGGCTTAACCTGTTGGCAGCCCATTTATATTGCACTGATTTGTGTTTACCATCTTGGTGCAACACCATCTTCTTTATCTCGCTTGCACCAACGCCAACAAGGTAATTACATTGCCGGATACGCCTTACCCGATGGTGAGTGGTATCAGGCGGATCACCATAAACTAATTGCCTACACGGCAAAACACCTTGCAATATTGTTCAACACTTTCTCCCAAGCACACATAGAACTGTTTGGAGGAAACCAACCTTTGTACCAGCATTTATTAGCGGACCAAATTATGGATGTGGTGGTTCGAGCAGCCTCCCATGGGAACCAGCAACAGATAATTCAAGAATACAATATTTGGGCACAAAATCTTGCCCTTCCTAATGTGCAGGAAATACAGCTACAACGAACAAATCAAGG
The DNA here is from genome assembly GCF_054780655.1 of Marinomonas epiphytica. Taxonomy (NCBI): domain Bacteria; kingdom Pseudomonadati; phylum Pseudomonadota; class Gammaproteobacteria; order Oceanospirillales; family Oceanospirillaceae; genus Marinomonas; species Marinomonas epiphytica. Next base: position 184,213 of record NZ_BAAGVX010000038.1, on the reverse strand, counting down.
CATAGGCTTTAAACGTAAATCTTGCTGTCTACACTATCGCAGAGTCGATGGGGATGTTTGCGCCAACTGCCCATTAACCAAGAAGAAAACGAACAACGAAGCACTATGTTTGAATTAACTCAGGTTCTAATTCGCCGTAATAATCGACGAATTTTAGATATCCCTAGCTTAACCATTCCTACCGATAAGATCACCGTCGTGCTAGGTCATAATGGCTCAGGAAAAACCACTTTAATGCAGTGCCTTGCTCGCCAGCAAAAAGCTGATCAGGGCAGCATTATATTCAATGGGCAGTCTATTCAACGCTTACCGCAACGTGAGCTCGCTCAGCAAATTGCCTTTTTACCTCAACATTTACCAGACACCTCAGGGTTAACGGTCAATGAACTAGTAAAATTGGGGCGTTTTCCTTGGCGTGGTGTATGGGGTAGAGCCCAACAAGACGACCAAGCTATTGTCGATCATGCTATGCAACAAGTTGGTGTGAGCCAATATCGCGAACAGGCTTTAGAGGCCCTTTCAGGCGGAGAAAGGCAAAGAACTTGGATTGCCATGCTGCTGGCACAACAATCCCCAGTGTTGCTGCTAGACGAACCAACCTCTGCACTCGATATTGCTCACCAATACGAGCTGTTATCTTTATTAAAAAAGCTAAATCAAACAACGGGGCAAGGCATGTTGCTGATTCTTCATGAAGTCAACTTGGCCGCACGTTTTGCCGACTACATTTTAGCCTTGAAACAAGGCGAAGTGTTTTTCCAGGGTACGCCTGCTGATCTCATGGATGAGCAAAAATTAGCCGAGCTATACGGCGTACCAATGTCGATACTTCCTCATCCTAACCATCATTCAAAGGTTGCTGTAGTATGTTAGTACTCACTTATGGTTTAAAAAAATATCACTCTCTATTGGCTGTCCTACTTTTAGGATTCGCGAACCCTCTATTAGCACAAATATCCATAACCGATAGTCATGGCACTCAAGTCTTTGAAACGCCTCCTACAAGAGTTGCCGCTCTAAACTGGGAAATGGCCGAGAACGTGATTGAACTGGGCATAGAACCTGTCGCGATAGCTGATGCGAAAGGCTACCAAGAATGGGTTGCCAAACCCGCGATCCCAGCTAGTACTCAAGACATAGGCGATCGAGCAGAGCCAAACCTTAGTAAACTAGCAGAGCTCAAACCCGACGTGATTTTAATCGGAAGTGCTTTAGAAAGTATGCAGTCCCGCTTAGAGAAAATTGCTCCAGTTGTGTTTTTTGAAAGCTACCGAAAAGACCACAACAATACCGAGCAGGTAGACAATACCTTCTTATCCTTAGCTAAACTGCTAAATAAAGAAGCGCAAGCCAAGCAAAAATTGGCTCACAGGGCTCAAGTTATCGCCCAACTAAAACAGCAGCTCAATGAAGCCTACCCAAATGGCTTACCTAAAGTAACTAGTCTACGTTTCGCCAGCACTACTTCTGTATATGCATACGGTGAAAACGCCATGCCGCAATACGCTTTAGAAGCGCTTGGAGTGGAAAATGCATTAACTCTTAAACGTACTCAGTGGGGCGTGGTGCAAAAGAAAATCCGCGATCTACGAGCCGTTGAGGAAAATACCTTATTGTACTTCCAACCTTTTTATGAAGAAGACAAACTGAATGCATCACCTTTATGGCAAGCGATGCCTTTTGTACAAGCTGGCAAGGTAAACTCTGTCGACTCTACATGGACCTATGGGGGTGCAATGTCATTACAATACTTAGCAGAATCTATGGCTGCAGCTTTGTTAGAGCTCGCTAACTAACTATGATCAAGGTTATGAGTAAATGGCAATGGGCCGCTATTTTGGCTCTATTTGTCTTTTCTATCAGCTTTTTGCAATGGGATACAAGCCTTAGTTTGGCAAGCCAGTGGGCTCTGTTACAAGGCAATATCGGTCATGATTTTGAGCAAGTAGACTGGGCTTTTTCTCGCCTACCTAGATTGGCTATGGCTATCCTAGTGGGCTGTGTCATGGGGCTCGTTGGTAGTGTTATTCAACAGTTAACCCGCAACCCATTATTGTCACCAACCACCCTTGGAACATCTAGTGGTGCTTGGCTTGGTCTGATTTGCTTAGCTATTTTTTGGCCCCAAGGCCAAGCCCATTATCAGGCTATCGCTGCCATGTTAGGTTCGTTATTAGCACTCAGCCTAGTCATATTAATCTGCGGTATCCGACAACTCACTGGCTTATCAATCGTACTATCAGGTATGGCTGTCAATTTGTTATTTGGCGCCATTACTACAGCATTAATTCTGCTCAATGAAGAATACGCTCAAAATTTATTTATTTGGGGAGCAGGGGACTTAAGCCAGAATGGTTGGGAAAAATTCCACTGGCTTTGGCCCCATTGTTTGATTGGCGTAGTCATTCTTGCTTTTGCCGGCAAACCTCTCTCCCTATTACGCTTGGGTCAAAGTGGTGCCAAGGCAAGAGGATTAAACGTTACTGCCTTATTTATGACTCTGATGGTTTTCGGCCTATGGATGCTATCTGCCAGTATTACCATGGTGGGTGTAATTGGCTTTTTAGGCCTAGTAGCTCCCAACCTGGCTCGGCTTATTGGTGCTCGCACAGCGAGTAGCGAGCTGTATTGGTCCGCGCTGCTAGGCGCGTTAATGCTTGTAATGGCAGACAACCTGACTATTATCATCAGCTTAGTCAGTTTTGATATTGTACCCACTGGACTTGCTACTGCTTTAATTGGCGCACCTTTGCTTATTTGGCTCATTCTACGTCAGAAAAACCACCAGCAGATCAGCAGTTTTCAAGCCATAAGCAGCCAAACGACACTTAACAAGTACAATCTAAGCGCGGTTTTCCTTGTTTGCCTAATAGGAATAGGCTTGGGAGTATTTTCGCACTTTGAGAACAACCAGCTGTTATTTCAACTGCCCGATTCCTTTAGCTGGGAGTTAAAATGGCCAAGGCTAATTGCTGCTTTATCTGCAGGTGCTGCAATGGCGGTGTCTGGCGTTATAATGCAAAGGCTCATTCATAACCCATTAGCAAGCCCAGATTTACTCGGTTTATCCGCGGGAGCCGTTCTGGCAATGGTCAGCTTTAGTGCTTATTTTGGCATTCGAATGGGGCAATTAGGGCCTCTCATTGCTTTTGTTGGCAGTATGTTGGCGTTAGCAGCACTATTACTGCTAGGGCGACAATTCCGCTTTGCACCAGGCCCCATGATACTTACGGGCGTCGCATTATCGGCTTTAATAGAAACACTTGTTCAGTTTAGCCTAATGAGAGGTACAGAAGAGGTTTATGACATTTTGCGCTGGCTTGCCGGCTCTACTTATCGGGTCACCTCACCCCAAGCCATTCTGCTCTTTGTTATCAGCATTATGCTAATCGGCTTAACCATCAGCTTGCATAAGGTGATTACCCTTATGTCATTAGGAAAAATGACGGCGGCAGCGAGAGGCATTGCTGTACAACCTACTTTTATTCTAATGCTCATGTTAGCCGCAGCGCTTTGCGCCACGGTAACCGCATTGCTAGGGCCAATTGTATTCATTAGTATTGTGGCCCCCCACCTCGCCAGCTTATTGGGGGCTCGTCAAGTACTACCACAACTCATACTCTCTGCTGTACTTGGCGCCAGTTTATTGCAGTTTTCCGATTGGCTCGGGCAAACTCTCATTTACCCAAACCAACTGGCCGCCGGTACTATGGTAGCCATCATTGGTGGTGCTTATTTCGTTCTTATCCTTCTTAGGAATCGTAGAAATATTAGCCACTAGCTTTTCAATAGCGGCTCCCAGTTTCATTACTGATAAAAAGGGTTAAAGTTAATATGAATAATCTGAAGTCTTGAGTTAATAAATACCTATCTATACCATTGAGATATCTGTATTTGAGGTGATCGAGTATGTATATAGGCAAGGTAACCACATTAACGGGCGCGTCAAGAAAAGCCATTCTTCACTATGAGGAAATCGGATTGCTACGCCATGTTAAACGATCTGGAAGCTATCGAGTTTACGATCAAAACCATATTGTCGTCATCTCTCTTATAAAACGCGCTCAGAGCTTAGGAATAAAACTCGCAGAGTTAACGCCTCTCATCCTTGCTAAAGAAGCACAACAGAGCTTTCCTCTCGACCTCGCCAATGACTTAATTAATACAAAAAGGGCGCAAATAAAGGCGGAACAACAAGCCTTAAAAGCAAAAGATAAGGGACTAAAATCTCTCCAAACCGAACTGCAAAAAGTCTTCTCAAACACTTAAATTAAAACCCCATCATTCCAAAGAAATATATTGAAACCTAGGTTGACTCGCCCCTTTGGGGGCGGGTTTATCCTTTCATTTATCGATTACTTTAACAGGATAAATGAAATGACAAACATCAGCTTAGTCACAGGCGCAAACGGCCACTTAGGCAACAATCTCGTGCGAGAACTTCTTAAAAAGGGCAACACAGTTCGTGCAGGCGTACGAGACAGCAAAAATGCAGTCATCCTATCTGGTTTAGACTGTCAACTCGTTGAAGCCGACATGCTCGATCAAGCGTCCATGGAAAAGGCCTTAATCGGTGTGGATGTGCTTTATCATGTTGCCGCGGTGTTTAAACATTGGGCGAAAGACCCAGAAACAGAAATTGTTCAGGCAAATATTCGAGGTACAGAAATTGTGCTCGCCGCTGCTGCAAAAGCCAAAGTAAAGAAAGTCGTTTATGTGAGCTCTGTAGCGGCTGTCGGACATGATGGTACACCTTTAACAGAAGATAGTTGGAACCAAGATCGGTCTAATCCTTATTACCGCTCTAAAATAGAGTCTGAAAAAAGAGCATGGCAATTAGCGAAGCAATACAACTTATGGATGGTCGCTGCATTACCTTCTGCAATGGTTGGCCCAAATATCGGCCGTTTAACTGATACCATGCAATTTATTGATAATATCCGTACCAACAAACTGGCGATGAACCCAAGCTTCTTTTTTAACTTCGTTGATCCTAGTGACGTGGCAAAAGGCATGATTGCCGCGATCGAAAAGGGCACATCTGGTGAACGCTACATTCTCGCCAACGATCATTCGTCTTCTTTAGAAGAAATTCTAACAGCCGCAAAATCCATTGGCTTAAAAGTCAAAACACCACCTGTTTTTCCGAAGTGGTTGTTGTACGTATTATCGGGAGTATTGGGATTAAGCGCAAAAATCACAGGTAAACCCGCTGAACTGATCGCCAGCCAAGTCACCATGTTCTTCAACGTAAAACAAGAATACGACATCTCAAAAGCTAGAAAAGAACTCGGCTACAAACCTAAAACACCACACGACACTTTAGTAGACACGTTTAAATACTTAGAGAATCGTTGAGCTCTAAGAACATGGAAAACAACGGCCGCACATAAAAATAAGTATAGGTCGATTCCCGCATGGAAGCTTCTATCGAATATATACAGACTGCTATCTACGATAAACTTTCCGCTTTTGTGGATTTGACCCTGTTTCCCACCATGAAGGCTTGACCTCAGGTTCTTGACTCAGAATATCTTTAATAATAGCAACGAGATCATATGAAATTAAGCCATCGATATGTTCATGAAGAGTCGGGTCAATATTATTTCTCAATGCATCTAAAACAAAATCAATACCATTTACTCGGGCAAGTTTAGCAGCTGGAACAAAATCACTATCTCCCGCAATAAGAATAATCTTATCAATCAGCTTATTTTGAGCTAATGTTGATATATCGATTCCTAACTTGATATCAACTCCTTTTTGTCTTGAACTATAGTAGAAATCATCATTTGTTAAATCATCGAAAACAATTTCTTTTTTAATTAATTTATTAAGAGCGTGATCAGTTAGCTTCCATTGTTTGTCATGCTTTATATGTCCCAAGCGAAGAGCGTATTTTCTTTGCTTTTTTAGTTCTTCTAAAATTTTTTTGCGTTGTATTGTTGAGGCTTTTTGCGAAAAATCTATTGAGCGACTATTCGTTTCACCAGCTAGTGGTAAAGGGTAGTGTGCCTTTATGTCTAGTGGTGGGGCGTCATAGTAAAAAACTCGATAAAGGTGTTAGTATGTATCACGGCCTCCATTTAAATGTTTCCGGATTACGCTGTTTAACGCTTGTATTATTTGCTCTGGTGTTAAGTCGGGAGTGGAAGGGTAATATTTACGCTTAAAGAATAGAAGGCGATTTAAGTAAAATGATCCATCAACTAAAACTCTAAGGTCCATACAAGAGTCTCCAATCATTAAAAACAAAAAACCCGTGGGTTAGGCAGAACTGTTAAAAACAAGTAAAGCGTGGCCACGGGTGCTATAACCCTAAATATATTACGTTTCATTTTCGTCGTCAATGAAAAAACTGTTTGATTATCCCCATTGAAACTACAAAAAAAAGCGCTTAGAACTTTCACTCTAAGCGCTTTTTTAATTCAACCGTAGGCTGTACTTAAACGTCTAGGTTGGCAACTGTTAAGGCGTTGTCTTGGATGAAGTTACGACGTGGTTCCACTTCGTCACCCATTAGAGTGGTGAACATTTGGTCAGCGGCAACGGCATCGTCGATGGTAACGCGAAGCATACGACGAGCATCTGGATCCATTGTGGTTTCCCAAAGTTGCTCTGGGTTCATCTCACCCAGTCCTTTGTAGCGCTGGATAGACATACCTCGTGACGCTTCTTTCATTAGCCATGCTTTGGTTTCTTCAATGTTAAGCACTGGCTGACGACGCTCTCCACGTTGAATAAAGGACTCTTCAGAGAACAGTTCTTCCACCGTGCCAGACATAGCCACCATGCGCTTGTACTCAGGCGAACTAAAGAAGGTCGATTCAAAGCGGTAACGGTTAGAAACACCGTGCGACATAATGTCCACAACAGGTAAGAACACGCCACGCTCTTCGTCTTTTTCAACATTAAAGTCAAAACGGAAGCCTGTACGTGCATCTTGTGGCATTAAAGCGCGTAATGATTCCACCCAGTTGGCAACGGTTTCTTCTGAAGTCAGTTGTTCTTGAGTCAACTCTTTGCAGTACAGAAGTTTAGACATTACATCTTTAGGGTACACACGAGACAAACGATCAATGTCTTCTTCAATATGAATGTAATCACGAATCAACTTAGCAAGGCCTTCACCCTGAATGCCCGGTGCTTCAGAGTTTACGTATAACCCCGCACCGTCTAATGCCACTTCAATTAAGTGTTGATCCAATGCGGCTTCGTCTTTGATGTATTGCTCTTGCTTGCCACGTTTAATCTTAAACAGTGGTGGTTGTGCAATGAAGATATGACCACGCTCGATAATTTCAGGCATTTGACGGAAGAAGAAGGTCAACAGCAGGGTACGAATGTGAGATCCATCCACGTCGGCATCGGTCATGATTACAATACTGTGGTACCGCAGCTTTTCGACGTTAAATTCGTCACGGCCAATACCACAACCTAATGCGGTGATCAGAGTGCCAACTTCAGCAGAAGACAACATCTTATCAAAGCGTGCTTTCTCAACGTTTAAGATTTTACCTTTAAGCGGCAATATCGCTTGTGTACGACGATCACGACCTTGCTTAGCAGAACCACCAGCGGAATCACCCTCCACTAGGTAAATTTCAGAAAGCGCTGGGTCTTTTTCCTGACAGTCAGCCAATTTACCCGGTAAGCCTGCAATGTCCAACGCGCCTTTACGACGAGTCATATCACGAGCACGACGAGCTGCTTCACGAGCACGGGCGGCATCGATCATTTTGTTAACGATGATTTTTGCTTCGTTTGGTTTTTCTAGCAGGTATTCCGCAAAGCGTTTTGCCATTTCTTGCTCAACGGCCGTTTTTACTTCAGAAGACACCAGTTTGTCTTTGGTTTGCGAAGAGAATTTAGGATCAGGCACTTTCACAGACACAATGGCCGTTAGACCTTCACGGCTGTCATCACCTGTTGTGGCTACTTTTTGCTTCTTAGCCAAACCTTCACTTTCAATGAAATTGTTTAGGGTACGAGTCAAGGCACCGCGGAAACCCGCTAAGTGTGTTCCACCATCTCGTTGAGGAATATTATTGGTGTAACAGTAAATGTTCTCTTGGAAGCCTTCATTCCACTGTAATGCCACTTCTACCGCGATACCGTCTTCTAGATCATCACGCTGGCAAATAAAGTGGAAAATGTCATTGATCGGAGTTTTGTTGGTATTCAAGTGCTCTACAAAAGAACGCAAGCCACCCTCATAATTAAAAAATTCTTCTTTTCCTGAGCGCTCATCTTTTAACAAAATAGCCACGCCTGAGTTCAAGAAAGACAACTCACGCAAGCGCTTAGCAAGAATGTCGTAAATGAAGACAATGTTGCTAAAAGTTTCTGCAGAAGGTTTAAAGTGTACGGTTGTACCTGCACCATCGGTATCGCCCACAATGGCTAAAGGCGCCTGAGGTACACCATGAACATAACCTTGCTCATAGATTTTACCGTTCTTACGAATCGTCAGAGTGAGCTCTTCAGACAGAGCGTTTACTACCGATACCCCTACGCCATGAAGACCACCAGAGACTTTATAAGAATTGTCGTCGAACTTACCACCTGCGTGAAGTACTGTCATAATTACTTCGGCCGCTGACACGCCTTCTTCTTCATGCATGTCAACAGGAATACCACGGCCATTATCGGACACAGAAATTGACTCATCGGGGTGAATAAGTACAGTGATTGTGTCACAGTGTCCAGCTAATGCTTCGTCAATGGAGTTATCTACCACTTCGAAAACCATATGGTGTAAGCCTGTGCCGTCATCGGTATCACCAATGTACATACCAGGACGTTTACGAACGGCATCTAGCCCTTTGAGCACCTTGATACTGGACGAATCGTAATTATTTTCACTCATTTAACTCTCCTGCAAACCTTTGCTCAATAAGGACAGTTCGCCGTTATTCATTAAAAACTGGCGAACGTCAGTTGTGTCGGCCCAATCAAAATCCCCTGAATCGGGACCCACACTGGTAATAAAAATTTGGCTGTTTAAAGACTCCAGCAAATGACAAAGCTTTTGCCTGTGCTTGGTGTCTAATTCAGCGGGTAAATCATCCACTAGAAATACCAGAGGACGACCTGTCGACATTAGTAATTGACCCTGCGCAATTTTAAGCGCCGAAACAACCAGCTTTTGTTGCCCCCGGGATAAGGAGTCAAGAGCATCACCCACTGGGGTCTTTACTTTTAAGTCCGCTCGCTGAGGGCCTCCATGGGTATAACCAAGCTCAATGTCTCGGTCCCGTCCAGACTCCACCATTTGGGCAAGCGTTTTTTGACTGTCCCAGCCTTGGTAAAACTGCAATTTTACTTCTAGTTCGCCAGAAAGTTCAGATAATACCTTGGTAAAATAAGGTGTTAAATTATCTACATAGGCTTTTCGAGCAAAATTGACCTGTTCACCTAGGCGAATCAATTCTTGATCGAATGCCGATAGTAAACTGGCAGATATTTTACCACGTCTGAGTAAGGTATTCCTTTGTTTTAATGCTTTTTGCCAGCCTCGCCACGCGTTTATAAAACTCTCGTCAAAATGAAAAACTCCCCAGTCGATAAATTGCCGGCGAATACTAGGAGAGCCCTCTAATAAACGGAATGCATCTGGGTTAATAAGCTGCACAGGAAGGCGCTCTGCAAGCTCAATAGCTGACTGGGCACGTTGTCCTTGAATACGAACATCAACCTGGCCATCTCGATGTCTTTGTAAGCCTACCGGAACCACTTGCTCATTATCTTGCTTAAGTTGTGCAAACACTAAGCAATGAGGCGTATCGTGCTGGATATAGGTTTTATGCTTATGACTGCGGAAAGAACGCCCAAAAGACAATAAATAAATGGCTTCAAGAATGGAAGTTTTCCCACTGCCATTTTCACCAATGATCAGATTGACTTGAGGGGAGGGTTCAAAGCGAACACTAGACAGGTTACGAACATGGGCAATGTCCAAACGAACTAGCGGCATAAAAGGAACCTTAGAGGAAGAATAGTAACCTGTTTCATAGTAAAAACAGGTTACTATAAATACTGTTAAGCATCAAAAGGGGTACAGTTATAGACGCATTGGCATCACAACGTATTGCGCAGAGTGACTTTGAGCCTCTTCTACTAAGGCACTGCTGTTTGAATCATTCAATGATAAACGCACTTCCTGAGTATCAACCACACCCAACACGTCTAATAGATAGCCAACATTAAAGCCAACTTCTAAGTCATCGCCTTGGTATTGAACCAATACTGACTCTTCGGCTTCTTCTTGCTCTGGGTTGTTAGCAAATACTTGTAGCATGCCATTAGACAAAATTAGGCGTACTCCACGATACTTTTCATTAGAGAGGATCGACGCACGTAAAAATACTTGTCTTAGCTCTAATCGGTCGGCAACCACTACTTTTTCGTTATTGCGAGGAATTACTCTATGGTAATCAGGGAATTTGCCGTCCACTAATTTAGATGTAAAAACATAATCAGATACTTTCGCACGTATGTGGTTAGCGCCAATAGTAAGCTCTACTAGGTCTTCCGTATCACTTAACAAACGGTTAAGTTCTAGAACACCTTTACGAGGTACAATCACTTGAGTCAGATCACCGCTAACTTGCGCATCATCAATGGCCGTTGCCAATCTGTGTCCATCCGTTGCAACGACTCTTAGTTGGCCATCTGCCACTTCAAATAGCATGCCATTCAGGTAGTAACGAACGTCTTGGTTCGCCATGGCAAAACCCGTTCGGTCAATCAAACGGCGCACGCTGTTTTGAGCAATACTAACCGACAGGTCGCCTTGCATATCTTGAATGTTTGGAAATTCATCCGCAGGCAAGGTAGACAAACTAAAGCGAGATCGGCCAGAGCGAATAATGGCCTTTTGGTCATCTAGAGCAAATTCGATGACGGCGCTATCTGGTAAGCTCTTACAGATATCCATTAATTTACGAGCAGGCACTGTAATTCGACCTTCTTCGCACTCATCAAGAGCCACATTACCAACCAACTCAACTTCAAGGTCAGAACCCGTTAGGGTTAATGTTTGGTCTTTTACTTCTACCAAAACATTCGCTAAAACCGGCATGGTTTGTTTACGTTCAACAACCCCTGCTACTAACTGTAGCGGCTTAAGAAGTGTCTCGCGGACGACTGAAAATTTCATTATTTCCCTCGTAAACTAAAATCTTCGACCATCAGGTGGTCAGGATTCTCATTAATTGTTTGTAATCTTCTCGGATATCAGAATCCAAATCTTGTAATTCTTTGATCTTTCTAATCGCATGCAGTGCGGTCGTATGATCACGGCCACCAAAAGCATCACCAATTTCTGGCAAGCTATGGTTGGTTAGCTCTTTCGCCAACGACATAGCAACTTGGCGAGGACGAGCAACAGAACGGCTACGACGTTTCGATAGCAGGTCGCTAATCTTAATCTTGTAGTATTCCGCGACAATTCGTTGGATATTATCAATGTTCACCAGCTTATCTTGCAAGGCCAAAAGATCTTTTAATGACTCTCTAACAAAATCGGGGGTGATTGCCCGCCCAGTAAAATGCGAATTGGCAATAACGCGCTTTAATGCGCCTTCTAATTCACGAACATTGGAACGAATTTTTTGGGCAATAAAGAAAGCGGAGTCATACGATAGCTTAATACCACTTTCTTCTCCTTTACGCATTAAGATAGCAACACGAGTTTCCAATTCAGGCGGCTCAATGGCAACCGTTAGGCCCCATCCAAAACGTGATTTCAATCTGTCTTCGAGGCCCTGTATTTCTTTCGGGTAACGGTCACACGTCAAAATCATTTGCTGACCGCCTTCCAATAACGCATTAAAGGTGTGGAAGAACTCTTCTTGAGTACGGTCTTTTCCCGCAAAGAATTGAATATCGTCTATTAATAGTGCGTCTACAGAGCGGTAATAGCGCTTAAAGTCGTTGATCGCATTTAATTGCAACGCCTTAACCATATCTGCCACAAAGCGTTCTGAATGTAGGTAAACCACTTTAGCATTGGGGTTATGGCGCATAAGTTCGGTACCAACCGCTTGCATTAAGTGAGTTTTACCTAGACCCACACCACCGTAAATAAACAGAGGGTTGTACGCACCACCAGGATTTTCTGCTACTTGCTTCGCTGCTGCATGGGCTAACTGGTTGGACTTACCTTCGATAAAGTTATCAAAAGTGAATGAATTATTAAGATTCGCACCGTGGTTGATACCACCTTCTACTTGAACCTTCCGATTAGGTGGCGTTAAAGGTAACTGACCTTGCTCGTAAGGCTCGAGGTCTGCTTTTAAGGCACTATCAGATAAGGTTAAAGGCGCTTCAAATTCCAACTCTGAATGCTGACCTGCTTCGTCATCCATTAAGCCAAAGGCTGGACGATAGCCTGATTCATTCACCACTTCATTATTTAAAGGGGCTACCACGGGGTCCGGTTGAATTGGCGGAGGAGGGGGCGAGGCTTGTGCAGTAAAGCCAGCGGCTTTCACTTCCAGTTTGAGCGTAACGGCAGGGTCATTTCCTGCGAACTCAGTCAGCAACTCTTTGATACGTGTTTGGTATTTATTGCTGACCCAATCTAAAACAAAACGATTAGGTGCACTCAAACACAACTCCCCACTTGGCAGCATTTGTGCCGTCAATGGTCGAATCCATGTGTTGAACTGCGATGTGGAAAATTCATCCTGCAATCGTTGCAGGCAAAGCTCCCAATGCTCCAAAGACACTTAGATCTACTCCCTAGTTGAGTGACAGACAAGAAACGGATTTTACCTTGTGGGGAAAAAGTTATCCACAAATAAATGACTGTCAGCGAAAATAACCTTCTCACTAAAGCAATGTTGATAACAAATCTTTTTATACACAGCAGTAGATAAAACACTTTCATTGTGCATAAAAATGTCAGTTATTAACATAATAATAAAAATGTATTCTGTGAGTTATCCTCAATAAAAATAAAACATAACCCATTGGTTTTTATAAACATATTTTAAACACAGACCTTTTTGTGGATATCTTTTCCTATTTTCTCTAATTTTTTATCCACTAACAAAGAAAAGTCTGTGTATATTTTTATAAGCACATGTGGAGACTATTTTTTTATTAAACATGCTCCTTAAGCATTGAATTAACTAAGAAAACCCTCTAAAATTTGCGCCCTGATTTGACAATCAAATGTTGAGGCTTGGCGGACGCTAACCCTCGAAAACTGAAACACTGCTTCAGTGAGAGAAGAGAAATGAAAAGAACTTTCCAACCTAGCGTATTGAAACGCAAACGTAACCACGGTTTCCGTGCTCGCATGGCAACTAAAAGCGGCCGTCAGATTATTGCTCGTCGCCGTGCTCGTGGTCGTAAGGCACTAAGCGCATAAAAACGCTAATGACCGATCATTGTTTTCCCCGGCATGTCAGACTCCTGAATGCCGGGGATTATCAATCCGTTTTTAATCAAACTTCCTGCAAAGTCTTCGCAGGCGAGTTTCTCCTACTAGTTCATAAACGCAACGATGATCAAGCTCGGTTAGGCCTTATTGTGTCTAAAAAAACCGATAAACGTGCGGTCGGCCGTAATCGCATCAAACGTGTCGTTCGTGAGTCCTTTCGTCACCACCAAACACCTTTAGCAGGTTTAGACATTGTGTTCTTATCTCGCCAAGGCATAAAAGAGGTGGACAACGAAAATTTGCATAAACGCCTAGAAAAAGCCTGGGCTCAGCTTGTAAAAAAAGCCTCAAACCCATCATTTAAGAAAAAACGCGAGCACTCGAAGCAGAAATAGGCTGAAAAAACTGCTAAAGGCTGGTTTAATAGCGCGTGATTTTTAAAATTGGGTTACTAAACCTATTGTCTAACCAATCAAAATTAGTTGAATAGCATGGATTTCAGACGTTACTTACTATGGGGTGCGCTTTTTATCAGTGGCTACTTACTGTTTTTACAGTGGAACCAAGATTATGGTCCTCAGTCGTCCACACAACAAAGCGTAGCGCAAAACTCTCAAACCGAATTAACTTCTCAATCAAGCACTGATTTGCCTCAGGGTATTGCAAGTAGCTCTACCGAAGCAAACGGTGATATTCCACAAAATGCGACCCAAATCGCACCTGGAAAACTGATTGAAGTTACTACCGATACATTAAAAGTTGCCATTAACCCTGTGGGTGGTGATTTAGTACAAGCAGCACTTCTTGACTATAAGAAAGAGCTTGGCCAACCGGATCAATTTGTCATTTTAGAAAATGGCACAGAGCGTACCTATGTAACGCAAAGTGGCCTTGTTGGTAGAAACGGTCCAGACGCATCAAAAGATGGTCGTCCTGTTTATCAGTCAGAAAGCTCTTCTTACCAATTGCAAGAAGGGGCTGACTCACTGGATGTAAATTTGTATTTCACTGACGCAAATGGCGTGAAATACACTAAGACATTCCGTTTCTTAAAAGGAAAATACCGTGTTCGCCAATTAATTACTGTTGATAATGCTTCAGCAGAAACATGGCGCGGTAACTTATTTGCGCAAATTAAGCGTGACAACACAGACGACCCAAGCCAAGCAACTGGCATGGGGCTACAGCCTTATCTAGGTGGCGCTATCTCTGATGAAGAGAACAAGTACAAAAAAGTCTCTTTCTCTGATATGGCAGAAGAGCCTGTAAGTGTTTCTAGTACTCAAGGCTGGGTTGCATTACTACAACATTACTTTGTTTCTGCTTGGATTCCTGAGCAAGGACAAAAAGTAACGCTATTTGCTCGCACTAATAACGACTTCAACATCATAGGCTTTACAGGCTCTGCCGTTGAAATTGCAGCGGGCCAGCAAGGCACTCTAAGCAGCACTTTCTACGTAGGTCCTAAACTTCAAGATCACTTAGAAGAAACAGCCGCTAACCTTGATCTAACAGTAGATTACGGTTGGTTATGGTGGTTAGCGAAACCTCTGTTTTGGCTTCTAACTGCTATTCAATCTGTCGTGATTAACTGGGGTGTTGCCATTATCTTGATCGTAGTGGTCGTGAAAGCCATTTTCTTCAAGCTTTCAGCCACCAGCTATCGTTCAATGGCAAAAATGCGTAAGTTTGGTCCTGAAATAGCGAAACTGAGAGAACAGCATGGTGATGACCGCCAGCAAATGTCTCAAGCTATGATGGCACTTTATAAGAAAGAGAAAATTAACCCATTAGGGGGTTGTTTACCTATTCTTGTACAAATGCCTGTGTTCCTTTCTCTATACTGGGTATTAATGGAATCGGTTGAACTTCGTCATGCTCCATTTTTCTTATGGATAGATGACTTATCAGCAATGGACCCATACTTTGTATTGCCGATCTTAATGGGTGTGAGTATGTTTGTTCAGCAACTACTTAACCCAACACCACCAGATCCAATGCAAGCACGCATTATGAAGATTATGCCAATTGCATTTACCTTCTTCTTCTTGTGGTTCCCAAGTGGTTTGGTTCTGTACTGGGTATGTAACAACACCTTGTCTATCATCCAGCAGTACATTATTACTAAGCGCATAGAGAAAGAAGCTAAGTAATTTAGCCATCGATAATAAATGGTTTAAAAGGCTTCCAGTAGGAAGCCTTTTTTATGCCAAGAATTGCCATTCAAATAAGACTGACCGACAATAACAACTTATCTGACCTCTTTAAAAGTGACTTTATGACTGAATTTCAACACCTCACAGACCAAGATACGATTGCAGCTCAGGCCACGGCTCCAGGCCGAGGTGGCGTTGGAATTATTCGTTTATCCGGACCAAAAAGTCTTGCCATTGCCAAACAAATTGTCGGATTCGACCCCAAACCAAGATATGCCCACTATGTGCCTTTTAAAGACGCTCAAGGTGAGCAACTCGACATGGGATTAGCACTGTACTTTCCAGGCCCTAACTCTTTCACAGGTGAGGACGTATTTGAATTACAAGGTCACGGTGGCCCTGTGATTATGGACATGCTGCTAACTCATTGCCTTGCTTTAGGGGCTCGTTTGGCACGCCCTGGCGAATTTTCAGAACGTGCTTTTCTAAACGATAAAATGGACCTGACTCAAGCCGAAGCCATTGCAGACCTTATAGACAGTAGTTCTGAACAAGCAGCTAAATGCGCCTTAAGGTCATTACAGGGTGCTTTCTCTCAAAAAGTAGATGAGCTGGTAGAAGCTTTAATTCACTTACGCATCTATGTTGAAGCAGCCATCGACTTTCCAGAGGAAGAAATCGACTTCATCGGCGATGGTAAAGTCGCTGCAGACTTAGAAGGTATCCAAGCGAAATTAAAAGCAGTGTTAAAAGAAGCCAACCAAGGTGCTTTGCTCAGAGAAGGGATGAATGTGGTTATTGCTGGTCGACCAAATGCCGGTAAATCCAGTCTACTAAACGCTTTATCAGGCAAAGATTCCGCCATAGTGACGAGTATTGAAGGCACTACGCGAGATGTATTAAGAGAGCACATTCACATAGATGGTATGCCTTTGCACATTATCGACACCGCGGGCTTGCGAGACAGCCCAGATGAAGTGGAACGAATCGGTATACAAAGAGCGTGGGAAGAAATCCATAAAGCAGATCGCATTCTCATGATGGTCGACAGCCAATCCATTGACTCTAAAAACCCTAATGAAATCTGGCCTGAGTTTATGTCGCAACTCGATAGTACCGAACACTTAACTCTAATTCGTAACAAAGTTGACCTCACCAAAGAAAACACAGGCGTTGAAATGGTTAACCAAGTCCCTGTGATCTCTTTGTCTGCAAAAACAGGCGAGGGTATGAACGAGTTAAAAGATCATCTTAAGTCTGTTATGGGGTTTGACAGTACGACAGAAGGAGGCTTTATTGCTCGCCGCCGTCATATTGAAGCACTTAATAAAGCAAATCACTTCTTAGTAGCAGGCTCAGAGCAGCTTCAAGGCTATGGTGCAGGGGAGCTGTTAGCAGAAGACCTAAAAGAAGCACAACAAGCTCTTAGTGAAATTACAGGGGCTTTCACCAGTGATGACCTACTGGGTCGTATCTTTGGATCTTTCTGTATTGGTAAATAGAGCTTATTAAGCTAATAGTGCTTATTGAGCTCACAGGTTACAGTGAGCTCAATAACAAGCAATTTATCTATTAATGGCTTTAGCACTTCACAATTAAGCGGCCGCGCACTTTACCTGCCAATAAATCATGGGCCTTTTGCTCAACAGAAGACAGATCAATTTCTTCTGTTATTTCAGTAAAATCTTCATCTTTAAATAGATCAGTAAGCCTATCCCATGCAACTTGGCGATCACTTAATGGGCGCATGACACTGTCTATTCCCACTAATTGCACACCACGTAAGATAAAAGGCGCCACTGTACTTGGAAAGTCCATCCCTTGTGCAAGACCGCAAGCCGTAACAATACCGCCATAGCGTGTGGCTGCACAGGCATTTGCTAGTGTATGACTGCCTACACAATCAATCACCCCTGCCCAACGTTCTTTTTGCAAAGGTTTACCAGGTTCTGACAAAAGCTGTCGGTCAATAACTTCGACAGCCCCTAAAGATTTAAGGTAAGCGGTTTGCTCTACGCGCCCCGTAGATGCAACCACTTGGTAACCAAGACGTTTAAGTATGCTAATGGCAAAGCTTCCCACTCCACCATTTGCTCCTGTCACTAAGATTTCTCCATCGCTTGGTAGTACACCATGTTTTTCCAAAGCCAATACCGACAACATAGCGGTATAACCTGCCGTTCCAATTGCCATTGTATGTTTTGCGGGCATGCCCTCTGGTAAGGGGATTAACCAGTCTCCTTTTAGTTGGGCCTTTTGAGCAAGTCCACCCCAATGACCTTCACCGACACCAAAGCCATTGAGTAGAACCCAGTCACTCTCTTTAAAGCGAGCATCTTGAGAACTTATCACTTGTCCAACCAAGTCAATCCCGGGCACCATTGGATAAGATCGGACAATTCTACCTTTGCCAGTTATAGCAAGGGCATCTTTATAATTTAATGTACTGTAAGAAACTTCCACTAAGACTTCGCCTTCCGGTAGCTGATTGTCATTGACCTGCGCCAGTCTTACTTCCTGCTTGCCTTGATCATTTTGATTAATCAATAGAGCTTGAAACATACTTTCTCCTATTTAGACCAAGTGTCTAGTTAAATACCTAACTTCTCTTAGAGAGCTTAGAATTAAAAATCGCTGGTTTTCAATAACCAGTCATTTCTAAATATTATTCTCTAAGCTTTAATTGAGTGAATGAAAAATCTCATAAAGGCTTCAAGAGCCTGTGTGTTCTTTTCTAGCCGAGCCCTATGCACCGCTCCTTCCCAGCCAATCCAAAATGCTTTTGCAACATCAGCAGGTGCTTCCATTGGTTTTACTTCTCCTACCTCAGCCGCTTCAAGCAAACATGCCTCAACCCGCTTTTCCCAACTAGAATAGGTCGCTTGTATTCGCAAACGAAATTCTTGTGATAGAAAGATCGACTCTTGCTCTAAGTTCCCCACAAGACAACCACGCCGACATTCATACTTGTTCATTCCTAAAGCAGCCTGATGAGCAAAGTTCCTAAAACGCTCTAGTGGATCATGTTTAGTATCCAGTAAACATCGATCTAAAGAGTGTTCAAAAAACTGCCTATATTTAGCAAGTACTTCGAGACCAAACACTTCTTTACTTGAGAAGTAGTAGTAGAAAGAGCCTTTAGGCACTGATACTCGGCTTAATATGTTATCAAGCCCACTGCGAACATAACCTGTTTCCGTGAGTACTTCCATGCCCGCTCTAAGTAGTGCATCACGGGTATTTTGATCTTGGTTAATGGCCTTTTTGGGTCTTCCCCGTCGTGGCTTTGCTTTATGATCTATCGTCAATGGTAATACTCTTGTGTAATGGTTCTAACAATTTAGACCGGTTGTCTATAAAAATCAAATTGATACTTTTATACACAATTCACTCCAGTTGGCCATTGCTAAAAAGAAGAACTCACTCAATCGCTTAGTAAAAAGAAAGAAGAAAAAATAATTTTTTTCATGTGGATTATTTTTTTTGATATTTACCTATTTTTTCCACCAAAAATAAATTAAATTCTTTAAAAACAAACTCTTATAAACAAAAAAAGATACTACACTGATTGTTGATAAGATTGAAGATAAGTGGATAAAAAGTTTTGCACAGTTTTGAGTAACTTAAAGAGGTTTATTCACATGTGTATAACTTGCTATTTTATTAACAGTTTAATGTTATCCACATCACATGTTTCTCTGCCCTTTGACTACAAGATGTTAACCCAATAAAGCTATGAAATAATTAGGTTTTATTGAGTTATATACAGAAAAAACTTAGCTATATAGACATAATAAACATAAGAAGACATATATATATCTTAATTTTATTTAATATTGATGACCGGGGTGAATCTTGGTCGTCCCTTTCTTTTTGAAAATTTGTCTTTATACTTAGCGGCCTCAATCGATAATTGATCGTTTTTTATTCACTTTTTATTTCCGAGGTTACCGTGGATTTCCCAAGTCGCTTTGACGTGATTGTGGTAGGTGGAGGCCATGCAGGTACGGAAGCGGCTCTTGCTGCAGCTCGTACAGGCGTGAAGACTTTATTACTTACGCATAATATTGAAACTTTAGGACAAATGTCCTGCAACCCTGCTATTGGTGGTATTGGGAAGTCCCACCTAGTAAAAGAGATTGATGCCTTAGACGGTGCTATGGGTCTAGCAACTGATAAAGCAGGAATTCAATTTCGTACTTTGAACTCACGCAAAGGCCCAGCAGTAAGAGCAACTCGGGCACAGGCTGACCGTATTCTTTACAAAGCAGCGATTCGAGAAGTATTAGAAAACCAACCTAACCTATGGTTGTTTCAACAGTCAGCTGAAGACCTAATTGTTGAAGAAGGTGCAGCACGAGGTGTAGTGACTCAAACAGGTATTCGTTTTAGAAGTAAAACAGTTGTACTTACAGCAGGTACTTTTTTAGGTGGTGTTATTCACGTAGGATTGCAAAATCATGCTGGTGGCCGTGCAGGTGACCCGCCATCTATTGGATTAGCAGAAAAATTAAGGGCTCTGCCATTTCGCGTTGACCGTTTGAAAACGGGAACACCACCGCGAATTGATGCTCGTTCCGTTGATTTTTCTCAAATGCAACTGCAACCCGGTGATGACATCACTCCAGTAATGTCTTACTTGGGGAATCGCGATATGCACCCCCGCCAAATAGAGTGCTTTATTACTCATACCAATGAAAAGACTCACGATATTATTCGTAGTGGTATGGATAGATCACCTATGTACACTGGCGTTATTGAAGGTGTTGGCCCAAGATATTGCCCTTCAATAGAAGATAAAATAGTTCGCTTTGCCGATAAAAACTCCCATCAAATCTTCATTGAACCTGAAGGTTTAACTACTCATGAGTTGTATCCTAATGGTATTTCAACGTCATTGCCTTTTGATGTCCAAATTGAACTAGTACGTTCTATGAAAGGTATGGAAAATGCTCATATTATGCGCCCTGGGTATGCGATTGAGTACGATTACTTTAATCCTCAAGATCTTAAGTACTCCCTTGAAACAAAACACATGCCTGGGTTGTTTTTTGCCGGCCAAATAAATGGCACAACTGGCTATGAAGAAGCTGGAGCGCAAGGCTTATTGGCGGGGCTAAATGCATCGCTATTGGCTCAAGATAAAGACCCTTGGACTCCTCGCCGTGATGAAGCATATTTAGGCGTGCTGGTGGATGACCTTATTACCATGGGGACTAAAGAACCCTACAGAATGTTCACCAGTCGTGCTGAATATCGTCTTATTCTAAGAGAAGATAATGCCGATATTCGTTTAACTGAAAAGGGTCGAGAGCTTGGCCTAGTAAGCGACAAGCGCTGGCAGGCATTCTGTGACAAGCGTGAAGCCATTGCTCGTGAAGAACAGAGACTAAAATCAACTTGGATTGTACCTGGTTCGGATGAAGCAGCAAGTATAAACCCAAAACTTGAGACTCCTATTAGCCGAGAGTACAGTTTATTAGATTTGCTTAAGCGTCCAGGTATTGAATATGCCGATGTTGCGGATCTGAAAAATGCACCTGAACTAGCAGTAGATGAGCAAGTATCTGAACAGGTTCAAATTTCAGTAAAGTATGCAGGTTATATTTCTCGTCAAGCGGATGAAATAGAGCGCTTGAGACGACAAGAAAACACCTTGTTACCTGATGACCTGAATTATGATGAGCTTGATGGCTTGTCTAACGAAGTGAAACAGAAACTTAATGATGCACGTCCTGCTACTTTGGCAGCCGCTTCTCGAATTCAAGGTGTGACACCTGCAGCAGTATCTTTACTGTTAATTCATCTGAAAAAGCGTGCCATTGCACGTAAAACTGCCTAAAATCATCAGCCGAACATTCCTTTTACATGGATTCGACTGTGACACATTTTGATATGATTCAAAAAGGCGCTCAGAAAATGAGCGCCAACCTTTCTGATGCCACGATTCAACGCTTGGTTGATTATTTAACCATGCTGGAAAAGTGGAATAAGGCTTATAACTTAACCGCTATTCGCGATGTCGAGCAGATGATTGATTTACATTTGTTAGACAGCCTTGCTATTTTGCCTTTTATTACAGGTAATAAAATTATTGATGTAGGCACAGGACCTGGCTTGCCTGGCATGGTTTTGGCTATTTGTTACCCTGAAAAAGAATTTACCTTACTTGATAGCAATGGCAAAAAAACACGTTTTTTAACGCAAGTTAAAATGGAACTTGGCATGTCCAATGTGACCGTTGCGAATGAACGTGTAGAAAAGCATACCCAACAAGGTAAGTACGACCATGTGACATCTCGGGCATTTGCTTCGATTCAAGATATGATCAATTGGACTTTACCCTTGCCTAAAGATTCAGGTAACTTCTTAGCAATGAAAGGGGTTTACCCTCATGATGAATTGGCGTTGCTTCCTGAAGAAGTTGAGTTAGTGAGTGTTGAGCCGCTACAAGTAGCCAATGTGCATGCAGAACGTCATATGGTTACTATGACTCGTAAAGGATAATACTATGGCAAAAATCATCGCTGTTACTAATCAAAAGGGGGGCGTGGGTAAAACCACTTCGTGCGTCAACCTAGCGGCTTCGTTAGCGGCAATGAAACGCCGAGTCTTATTGATTGATTTAGACCCTCAAGGCAATGCTACTACAGGTAGTGGTCTGATTAAAAATGAACTTGAGTTTAGTGTTTTTGACGTGTTGGTAGGTAGCCATGGCGTTAAAGAAGTGATGAAAAAATGCGACCCTGGTGACTATTGGGTTTTACCCGCAAATGGGGATTTAACTGGGGCAGAAGTCGCTTTATTAGACTTACCCAGTAAAGAGACGCGCCTACGATCTGGGTTGTACGAAGTAGACAATGAATTCGATTTTATCTTGTTAGATTGTCCACCTTCATTAAATATGCTGACAGTGAATGCTTTATCGGCAGCCCAAGGTGTGCTGATTCCTGTGCAATGTGAGTATTACGCCTTGGAAGGTCTTAGCGCACTTTTACAGACTATTGAGCGTATTACGCACGCTTTAAATCCGGCCTTACAAATTGATGGCATAGTCAGAACTATGTATGATCCAAGGCCGAGTTTAACGCATGATGTGTCCAGCCAATTACAGAAGCACTTTGGTGGCAAGTTATACGATACCGTTATTCCTAGGAATATTCGACTTGCTGAAGCACCGAGTTACGGGGTGCCTGTTTTACATTATGAAAAGCAGTCCCGAGGGGCTGTGGCTTACCTTGCTCTAGCGGGTGAGTTTATTCGTAAACAGTCTGCTTAATAAAACATGAACGCCTATTTAGACGAATTAAGGTTTGTAGAATGACGACAAAAAAACGCGGCTTAGGTCGTGGCTTAGACGCTCTTTTAGCGCCACAAACAGCTGCTGTAGATGCCGCAGAACACGGTGGGCAAGAAGAGCAAGTAAAAGGTTTAACTTATTTGCCTGTCGATTGGTTAGCTAAAGGTAAATTTCAACCTCGTCGTGATATGAACCCAACGCACCTAGAAGAATTGGCTGCCTCTATTCGAACACAAGGCATAATGCAGCCAATTGTGGTGCGCCCGGATGGCCATAATAAGTATGAAATTATTGCAGGTGAACGCCGTTGGCGCGCGGCAAGACTTGCCAACTTGGATCAAGTGCCAGTTATTGTCCGTCATGTAGAAGATAGCGACGCTGTTGTACTAGCATTAATTGAAAATATTCAGCGGGAAGATCTTAACCCTGTTGAAGAGGCGATTGCGTTACAACGCTTAGTCGATGACTTTAATCTAACTCAGCAAGAAATTGCGGATACCGTAGGTAAATCACGCTCTACAGTAGCCAACTTATTGCGTTTACTGGGGTTAATGCCTGAAGTACGACGCCTGCTAGAGCACGGTGATATTGAAATGGGGCATGCAAGAGCGCTACTGCCATTACCACATGAGCAACAAATCCAAGCGGCATCGCAAGTCATTACTAAATCGTTGTCTGTTCGAGAAACTGAACGGCTAGTGAAGAGTTTTCAAGCACAGGAACAAGACGCTAACGACTTAGAAAAATCGACTGTGCCTGATTTAAGTGCAGAAGCAGAACGTATTAGTCAAAAACTCAATGCTGCTGTAAAGATTCAAGCATCTGCAAAGGGTAAAGGTAAATTAGTAATTGAGTATCGCAATCCAGAGCACTTGGAATTGCTGATTAGTGAATTTTTTACGGAAAAATAAAGTAAGCGCTCTCTGCTCCCTAGACAAGTTTGTTAGAAAGTGTTGAGAGGAGCGAGTTTCTGTTGAACCGCTTGGCTTTTACTCATATAATGCCTCGAATTTTATAAATCCTAATGGGGTGTGCACTGTTTAAGTGCAGAGGAAAGAATGCAAGTTGGACACAGCAAACCGCTTAGCTCAAGCCTGTTGCTAAGAGCAAAAAAGCGTGCCGTATTTGGCTTTATTTTTCTGCAATCTTTACTGCTTATTGTTGTGACATTAGGGATTTGGCTGTTTAGTACTACTACCAATGCGTATTCTTTTTTATTGGGTGGTGGTGTCAGCGTAATACCAAGTATATATATGGCTTGGCGGGTCTTTGGACACAAAGGAGCCCGACCAGCTAGGGATGTTGTAAAGTCCTTTTATCGTGGCGAAGCCGGTAAATTAGTTTTGACAGCTGTTTTATTGTCGCTGGTTTTCGTTTACATAAAGCCCTTAACCGCAGGTTACTTTTTTGCAGGTTTTGGATTCGTTATTTTGAGCCATTGGCTCAGCCCTATCTTGCTGAAGCGCTAAGCAGCAAGAAGGTACAGGTTTTATCATTAAGAGCGTGGATGTAAATATGGCAAGTGAAAATCCAAGTGCTTCCGAATACATAAAACACCACCTTCAGAATTTGACTTTTGGTCAGCATCCTGATGGTAGCTGGGGTATTGCAGGAACATCTAAAGAAGCCGCAGATATGGGCTTTTGGGCAATTCATTTAGACACAATGGGGTTCTCTATTGGTCTGGGTATTCTGTTTTTGTGGTTATTTCGCGTTGCAGCGAAAAAAGCCTCAACTGAAACACCTTCAGGCTTGTTGAACTTTGTTGAGATGATGGTTGAGTTTGTCGATAATTCAGTAAAAGAAAGTTTTCATGGTAAGAGCAAAGTAATTGCGCCTTTAGCCTTGACGATTTTTGTCTGGATTTTCTTAATGAACTTGATGGACTTGATCCCTGTGGATTTCGTTCCAAGAATTGCTCACGACGTATTTGGTCTAGAGTACTTCAAAATTGTTCCGACAACAGACATTAACGCTACTTTAGGTATGTCTTTGTCTGTGTTTGCTCTCATTATCTTTTATAGCATTAGCATTAAAGGTTTTGGTGGCTTCACGAAAGAACTAACATTACAACCTTTCAATACACCAATCATGATTCCGTTCAACTTCGTGTTGGAAATGGTAGGCCTATTGGCGAAACCTGTTTCTCTTGCACTACGTTTGTTCGGTAACTTATATGCTGGTGAATTGATCTTTATCCTTATTGCTATTTTGCCTTGGTTTGCTCAATGGGCGCTATCTGTGCCATGGGCGATCTTCCACATTCTAGTAATAACGTTACAAGCATTCATTTTCATGATGCTGACGATTGTTTATCTCAGCATGGCGCATGAAGAACACTAATTCTTTTGAATAATAAACTTTAATCTTTAAAAACTGTGTAATTTAGGAGTTAAAATGGAAACTGTAGTAGGTTTAACTGTTATCTCTGTAGCAATCCTTATCGGTTTGGCTGCACTGGGTACAGCGATTGGTTTTGCTATCTTAGGTGGTAAATTCTTGGAAGCGAGTGCTCGCCAACCAGAACTTGCACCTATGCTACAAACTAAAATGTTTATCGTTGCAGGTCTTCTTGATGCGGTATCTATGATCGGTGTTGGTATTGCGTTGTTCTTTACTTTCGCGAACCCTTTCATCGCTCAGGTTGCAGGCTAATAAGTCGCTATTATTAAAAGTGATTTATTTTTTGAACGACTAGAGCGAGGATATTTGCGTGAATATTAATCTCACACTAATAGGCCAAGCTATCTCGTTTGCTATTTTTGTGTGGTTCTGCATGAAGTTTGTATGGCCACCAATTATTACTGCTCTTGAAGAGCGTAGTAAAAAAATAGCTGACGGTTTGGAAGCAGCTAACCGCGCTTCTCGCGATCTTGAATTAGCCCAAGAAGAAGCTAATAAGACATTGCAAGAAAGCAAGGCACAAGCGGCCGAGATTATTGAACAAGCTAACAAACGTGCAAACCAAATTATCGAAGAAGCGAATGAACAAGTGATTGCTGATGGCAAACGCTTGCGCGAAGCTGCTCAAGCAGAGATCGAACAAGATGTATTGCGTGCTAAAGAAGCATTGCGTGCACAAGTTTCTGTTCTAGCTTTTGCTGGCGCTGAGAAAATTTTGGGTGCTACTGTTGACGAAAAAGCACACAGCGAGATCGTTGAACAACTCGCTAAAGAGCTTTAAGCGAGGGTTTAATGGCTGAACTAAAAACAGTCGCGCGACCATACGCTAAAGCGGCTTTTGAAGTAGCTCGTGAGCAAGGTTCCATCACACAATGGGCTGAAATGTTAACGACATTAGCTCAAGTAACGATGGACCCTGTGCTCAAAAAGGCACTTGAGAATCCAGCTTTTAATGCGGAAGAGAAAGCGAACGCACTTGCGGAAATTTGTGCAGAAGCAGTATCAGAACAGGGCAAAGCCTATTTGCTTACCCTAGCAGTAAATAAGCGTCTAACGCTATTACCTGCGATTTCTGATTTGTTTCAACAGTTCAAGCTGAACTATGAGAAAGCGGTAGATGTTGAATTCGTCTCTGCTTTCGCATTGTCAGAAGAACAGACACAAGTTTTGGCCGCAGCACTGGCTAAAAAGTTAGATCGTACGATCAACTTAACCAGTGATACAGATGCGAGCTTACTTGGTGGCGTGGTTATCCGTACAGGTGACTTAATCATCGACGGGTCAGTACGCGGTAAATTAGCGAAACTGTCCGAAGCGATAAACTCCTAGTGTTTCGTTAAATCGAAAACAGGGTTGAGGAATTTAGCATGCAGCAACTGAATCCATCTGAGATCAGCGAAATCATCAAGAAGCGTATTGAAAATCTTGATGTATCATCTGATGCTCAAAATGAGGGTACAATTGTCAGCGTGGCAGACGGTATTGTTCTGATCCACGGCTTGGCAGACGTAATGTACGGGGAAATGATTGAATTCCCTGGTGGTGTTTACGGTATGGCGTTGAACCTAGAGCGTGACTCTGTAGGTGCCGTTGTACTTGGTAATTACCAAGGTCTTGTAGAAGGCCAAAAAGTTAAATGTACAGGTCGTATTCTGGAAGTTCCAGTTGGTCCTGAACTATTAGGTCGTGTTGTTGACGCATTGGGTAACCCAATCGACGGCAAAGGCGACATCAATGCACAGTTGACAGACAAAGTAGAGAAAGTAGCACCTGGTGTTATCGCTCGTCAGTCTGTTGACCAGCCTATCCAAACTGGTTACAAAGCGATTGATGCAATGGTTCCAGTTGGTCGTGGTCAGCGTGAGTTGATCATCGGTGACCGCCAGGTAGGTAAAACGGCATTGGCAATCGACACCATCATTGCTCAGAAGAGCAGTGGCATTAAGTGTGTGTATGTAGCAATCGGTCAGAAACAATCTACCATTGCAAACGTAGTACGTAAGCTTGAAGAAGCTGGCGCTATGGAATACACCACAGTGATCGCAGCGGGCGCTTCTGACCCTGCTTCTATGCTTTACCTTGCACCGTACACTGGTTGTACTATGGGTGAGTATTTCCGTGATCGCGGTGAAGATGCATTGATCATTTATGATGATTTGACTAAACAAGCTTGGGCTTACCGTCAAATCTCTTTGTTGCTTCGTCGTCCACCAGGTCGTGAAGCCTACCCAGGTGACGTTTTCTACTTACACTCTCGTCTTCTTGAGCGTGCTTCTCGCGTAAGCGCTGACTACGTAGAAAAATTCACTAACGGTGAAGTAAAAGGTCAAACAGGTTCTTTGACAGCATTGCCTATCATCGAAACTCAAGGTGGTGACGTATCTGCGTTCGTACCAACGAACGTTATCTCTATCACAGATGGTCAGATCTTCTTAGAAACAGGTCTGTTCAACTCTGGTATCCGTCCTGCGATGAACGCCGGTATTTCGGTATCTCGTGTAGGTGGTGCGGCGCAAACTAAGATCGTTAAGAAGCTTGGTGGCGGTATTCGTCTTGCTTTAGCTCAGTACCGTGAATTGGCGGCATTCGCGCAATTCGCTTCTGACCTTGATGAAGCAACTCGTAAGCAGCTTGAGCATGGTAAGCAAGTTACTGAACTGATGAAACAGAAACAGTTCAGCCCAATGCCTGTAGCAGACATGGGTGTTGTTCTTTACGCTGCCAATAGCGGCTTCCTTGAAGATGTTGAAACAAGCAAAATTAGCAGTTTCGAAAGTGCGTTATTAGGTTACATGAACAGTGAGCACACTGATCTTATGGCCGATATTAACCAAACTGGTAATTTCAACGGCGAGATTGAAGCGACATTTAAAGCGGCAATCGAGAAGTTTAAAGCGACGCAAACTTGGTAATCAGTGGATGGCTAATTAAACATTAGCCATCACTTTTATCGTTTGTGAAATAACATTCTCACAAGGGCAGTTTATTATGGCAGTCGGAAAAGAGATACGTACTCAGATTTCGAGCATTAACAATACGCGAAAAATTACGCGCGCTATGGAAAAAGTAGCTGCAAGTAAAACGCGTAAAGCTCAGGATCGTATGGCCGCTTCTCGTCCGTATGCGGAACGAATTCGCCAAGTAGTTGGCCACTTGGCCAACGCGAATCCTGAATATAAACACCGTTACCTTACCGAGCGTGAGGCGAAGCGTGTTGGTTATATCGTAATCTCTTCTGACCGAGGTTTATGTGGTGGCTTAAACGTAAACGTGTTTAAGTCGGCGCTTAAAGAAATGAAACAGTATGCTGATGACGGCGTTGAAATAGACGTTTGTGCAATCGGTAGTAAAGCAGTTTCTTTCTTCAAAAATTATGGTGGCAACGTAACAGCCGCTTACACTGGATTAGGTGATGCGCCAAAAGCAGATGACCTAGTCGGCAGTGTAAAGGTTATGTTAGATGCGTTTGATGAAGGTCAAATTGACCGCTTGTTCATCGTTTCTAACGAGTTCGTCAACACCATGACGCAAAAGCCTAAGGTCGAGCAGCTTCTTCCATTAGAAGCCGAAGAGAGTACAGAGTTACAGCACCACTGGGATTATATTTACGAAGCAGAGCCCGTTGAAATTTTAGACGCGTTATTGGTTCGTTATATTGAATCTCAAGTGTATCAATCAGTGGTTGAAAATATTGCCTGTGAGCAAGCTGCACGTATGATCGCGATGAAAAATGCGACAGATAATGCGGGCGACATCATTGATGGATTGCAATTGGTGTACAACAAGGCTCGTCAAGCAGCGATTACTCAGGAAATTTCTGAGATTGTCGGCGGCGCGGCAGCGGTTTAAGGTATTAAGGTATTAAGAGGATCCGAACATGAGTAGCGGACAAATTGTACAGATTATCGGTGCAGTCATTGACGTGGAATTCCCACGTGACGAAGTGCCAAAAGTATATGATGCCCTTACCATTGAGGGCAAAGAGTTGGTGTTGGAAGTTCAACAGCAACTAGGTGATGGTGTTGTACGTACTATCGCCATGGGTTCTACAGACGGAATGAAGCGTGGTTTGGCTGTTCAAAACACCAACAACCCAGTGGCAGTACCTGTTGGTACTAAAACACTAGGTCGTATCATGGACGTTCTTGGTAACCCAATCGATGAAAAAGGTCCTATTGGTGAAGAAGAGCGTTGGTCTATTCACCGTGATGCACCGTCTTACTCTGAGCAGTCTTCTAGTAACGAACTACTAGAAACTGGTATCAAAGTAATCGATCTAGTATGTCCTTTCGCGAAAGGTGGTAAAGTTGGTCTGTTTGGTGGCGCCGGTGTAGGTAAAACCGTAAACATGATGGAGCTGATCCGTAACATCGCGATCGAACACAGCGGTTATTCTGTATTCGCTGGTGTTGGTGAGCGTACTCGTGAGGGTAACGATTTCTACCATGAGATGACTGACTCGAACGTAATCGACAAAGTATCTCTAGTATACGGTCAGATGAACGAGCCACCAGGTAACCGTCTACGTGTTGCATTGACTGGTTTGACTATGGCAGAGAAGTTCCGTGATGAAGGTCGCGACGTACTTTTCTTCGTAGATAACATCTACCGTTACACGCTGGCGGGTACGGAAGTATCTGCATTGCTAGGTCGTATGCCATCTGCGGTAGGTTACCAGCCGACTCTTGCTGAAGAGATGGGTGTTCTTCAAGAACGTATCACCTCTACTAAGACTGGTTCTATCACATCGGTACAAGCGGTATACGTACCTGCCGATGACTTGACTGACCCGTCTCCAGCAACAACTTTCTCTCACTTGGATGCAACCGTTGTATTGTCTCGTGATATCGCTTCTTTGGGTATCTACCCTGCGATCGACCCACTAGACTCTACTTCACGTCAGCTTGACCCTCTAGTAATCGGTCAAGAGCATTATGACGTTGCTCGTGGTGTACAGATGGTTCTGCAACGTTACAAAGAGTTGAAAGACATCATTGCCATCTTGGGTATGGACGAGTTATCTGAAGAAGATAAGCAAACGGTTAACCGTTCTCGTAAAATCCAGCGCTTCTTGTCTCAACCTTTCTTCGTAGCAGAAGTCTTCACTGGTGCACCAGGTAAGTATGTATCTTTGAAAGACACGATTGCTGGCTTTAAAGGCATTCTAGATGGTCTATATGACGATCTGCCAGAGCAAGCTTTCTACATGATTGGTAGCATCGACGAAGCAGTCGAGAAAGCTAAAAACCTTTAATCACGGCTCAGAGTTAAAGCCTTAGTCGGCTTTAACTCTGTATGAATATAAGAGGCAACTTATGGCTATCACAGTAAAATGCGATATCGTAAGCGCTGAACAGGAAATTTTTTCTAGTAATGTTCAATCTATCGTAGCTCCTGGTAGCCACGGTGATTTGGGTATTATGCCTGGGCACGCGGCGTTGTTAACAACACTGGAGCCAGGCCCTGTTCGTGTGGTTAAAGAAGATGGTGAAGAAGAGTTTATCTTTGTGTCTGGTGGCTTCTTAGAAGTTCAACCACACCGTGTCACCGTTTTGGCTGATACTGCGATTCGTGCCAATGATTTGGACGAAGAGTCAGCGCTTAAAGCGAAAGAATATGCTAAAGAGCAGCTAGCAAATCAGAATACTGATATTGACTACTCTCGTGCGAAAACCGACCTAGCAGAAGCTGTGGCTCGTATTCGTACCATTCAGCAGTTACAAAACAAGCAATGTTAATTCATTGTTTGTAAGTAACATCAAAAAAGCAGCTTCGGCTGCTTTTTTTTGTTTTATAGAGAGAGTTTTAGAGCATCTTCCAAAGAGTATCAAAGATGATTTGCTGGGCCTTTGCTATGTCTTGAGATTCAAGAACAACGGCAGAAGGAAAGTTGTTACTGGCGAGAGAAATGATGGCACATTTGGGCGGATAAATAGCAATGTAGCTGGCGTCGACCGCGCCTTCGGTTTTGATCCATTTACGTTCTGATAATTCCGCATCTTCACCGCCATCTCCCAAGGCTATTACTTTAACATTAATGCCTAGCTTTACTCTTTGCTTGGTGTAGTTCGGGAAAGGGCGATACAAATAAGGCCGAATAGGCTTTGAAGAGAACACACAATATTCTTTGTGGTCTTGTTCTGATACCACGTTTAAAATATCTCGCAAAACCCATTCGATACCATCGTCACCTTCGTAATAGCGAACATTGGTATGGTGGTAGTCTGGCTGTTGCTGGTGCAAGCTAGGGATAATCGTATTTTTTAAGTTATCGATGGTTTTATTAAGGCGGTTGCGTCTTTCTTCTGCCAAGTTAAGCAAAATATCAGGGCTTTCAGCGGTGAAAAAGCGGCGTTTTCCCTTCGGAAAGTAGCTGACTACCCCTTTGCTTTGCAACTGCTTTAAAGACTCATAAGCACTGCCTCGGTTTATCCCACTGTGCTCTGCTATATCGCGAATAGAAGAAGGGCCTAGTTTAAGAAGAGTTTGGTAAAGTTGAGTTTCTCTTGGCGTTAAGCCAAGTTCTTCAAAGGCTTGTTGGATCATATAACTCACAGTCTGATTATCAATAGGCAACAAGCTTAAGAATACACTGAAATACAATGAAGCGCAGGTAAGTTCAGCCTGTGAGGAGAAAATTGTGTCACAAGAACAAAGGTTTGGCGGTATTCGCCGTTTATATGGTGAAGCCGGTTACGAAGCCTTCCAAAAAGCACATGTCTGCGTTATTGGCATAGGTGGGGTAGGCTCTTGGGCTGTTGAAGCACTAGCTCGTTCGGGAGTGGGTCAGATCACTTTAATAGACATGGACGACGTATGTATCACCAATACAAACCGCCAAATCCATGCACTTGATGGCAATATCGGCAAACCAAAAGTTGATGCGATGAAAGAGCGAATGGCACTCATCAACCCAGATTGCCAAATTAACTGTGTAGAAGACTTTATAACCCCCGATAACCTGCCTGAGCTTCTCTCAGAGCCGTTTGACTACATTATTGATGCCATTGACAGCCTCAAGCCGAAAGCCGCTCTTATTGCTTGGTGTAAGCGCAACAAGCGTAAAATAATTACGGTCGGAGGCGCGGGTGGGCAAATAGACCCAACAAAAATTCAGATTGCCGATCTGGCCAGAACCGAACAAGATCCTTTGGCGGCAAAGTTAAGAAACTTTCTACGTCGTCATTATAATTTTTCTCGTAATACTAAACGCCGCTTTGACATAGAGTGTGTCTATTCCCTTGAGCAACTTAGATACCCCCAACTTGATGGCACCGTTTGTGAGTCAAGGCAAAAAGGCGACACAGAAACGAAAATGAATTGTGATACAGGCTTTGGTGCGAGCACAGCAGTGACCGCTACCTTCGGCTTTGTCGCAGCATCAAGAGTATTAGAAAAGCTAGCTAAGTAGTTGGTTAGCTTTTCTACTCTAGTTGAAGGAATGTAAGGTACTTAATTGGATATTGTTAATATTGGAATAGAAAAAGTAGATACAGAATAGGTGTCTGTATCTACTGCCATGAAAGGTTAGTTTTCTCTAAGCTTCAGCGAACAGTTGGTGTGCTTCATACGCCGCAAGTACGGTTGTCATCTGTACTTGGTGTGCAAAGACAAAGTCATCTCCATATATGGTCTCATCCGGAAATTCCGTCACGAGTTGCACTGGAACATCTGGATTCTCCATCTGGCTGATAAGACAGGGAATATCATTAACAAAATGAAAGTTAGCCTCCCCAGCATGCTCTTTATAAAGCTCAATCTGCTGCTGATTAAAAGCCATAAGCCCTGGTATTTGCGTTAATCGAGCGGTAACAAAAGGCAGGAATTTTTCCACGTAATCCTGCCATGCTTGTTCATGACTGTGACGTAAAATCAGAAAGAAGCCTTTTGGAATGGTCCACATGT
Source organism: Marinomonas epiphytica (assembly GCF_054780655.1). Lineage (NCBI taxonomy): Bacteria > Pseudomonadati > Pseudomonadota > Gammaproteobacteria > Oceanospirillales > Oceanospirillaceae > Marinomonas > Marinomonas epiphytica. The sequence continues at coordinate 151,056 of NZ_BAAGVX010000038.1, read as the reverse complement.
CAAAGCCTTGAGGAACATAGCCAGAAAGCGGGCGAGTCCACTCATGAGATGGGTAGCCATGAAGGTTGATGTGCAAACTAGCTTCACTCAATTGCTTGGCTTTTTGACGAATCTCTTTTTCATACCAAGGGGCTTGATTACGGTACTCTAAATCATCTCCTAAGGCTGTATAACGAGCTGCATGATGCATGTGGCAGGGGTTATCCTTGATTAGCCTTTGATGTAATTCATAACCATCAGGATTTTCTAATGGGCAGATACTGAAGTGGCTATGGGGCTGCTGAGCAAGGTATTGAGCCGCCAGTAGACCACCGACAACCCCCGAGGTTTCATTAGCGTGCTGGCCACAACTAATCATCACAGCTTGATCTGAGCCTTTATGGTAGCGACCTTGCAGCTTTCTACCAGTAATGGTTAGAGCTGAAAAATCCACGCCTGAGATGTCAGCAAGTTCTGCTTGAGCCTGTTCTACACTAATCGCGCGTTGGCAATTGACCAGTGATTGTAAGCCTTTAGAACTCTCCAGCTGATAATCCTCAAGGGAAATCTGCACACTTGTTTGCTTTTCTTCCGTAAAGACAATGTTTGGCACAATATGCCCCACTTGTCCTTCTCTACCATGGGCAAGATAGCCGCTTTTCACCTTAAACCACTCAAGAATGGAAAAATATAAATCTTCATGAAGTGCTTCCCTAAGACTGATTATCTCTTGCTTAAAGTCTAATGGCTGATCTTCATAAGGTAGTTTTACGAGTATCTGTAACTCTTTGAAATAAGGCTCTTGCTGCTGCCAAGGGTGCTGACATATCGCATTTATTGCTTGCTCAAAGAGCTCTTCATAGTCCGTTACTAAGCGCGAATCTTCTGTCACGCCTTTCTCAGGGTGATAAACCTTTAGCCAACCCGTTGGAGAAAGATGCTCTTCTTGAATCACACTTTGCTGTAAATGGTTCGGGGCAAAAACTTGATATTGATGAGGCTCCCCAGATTTTAAAACCAGATGGACATGGTAAAACCCTTGTTGCTGAGGATTACCGATAAATTCAATGTTCTGATCCTTCATCATGGCGGCTAATGGATAAGACTCTAATAAAAAGCGTTTATCAGAAGCTTTGCTATGAATAGGGTAGAACACCTTTATGCTCTCAATTGACTCCTTTTTATAAGGAATATCCTCAAGGAAAAAGTGTACTAGAGGCTTATAAGCACTTCGAAAGGTTGCTTTTACATTATGCTGCAAAAGCTTCTGTTCAGCGGCTTTTCGGTGCTTTTTATCTGCAAATAGCCAAGCTTCGATAGTACAGCCTTGGTACTGCGGCTGGTTGAAACGCTCAACCAGCCTATCAGTTGTAAGTGACAATTCAGTGGTGAAAAATGTACTCATCGCGACGTTTTCCCAGTTGGGTCTAAACTGTCTCGTAACCAATCTCCTAATAGATTAAGCCCAAGTACTGTCAGCAGAATAGCAACACCAGGAAAAACACTCACCCACCATGCATTTTGGATGTAGGTTCGGCCATCCGCTAGCATTCCACCCCAGCTAGGGGTTAATGGGTCTACACCTAAGCCTAAGAATGTCAGGCTACTTTCTAGCAATATATTGTTCGCTACGTTTAAGGTCATCAGCACGATGACGGGACCGATTAGGTTTGGCAAAAGGTGACGGAACAAGATACTCACGTTGCTTACCCCGATGGCTTGAGCTGACAAGATGAACTCTCTATCTCGTAAAGACAAAACAGAGCCACGCACGAGTCGAGCGTATTGCACCCATTGGGAGATAATGAGCAGGAAAATCATATTGGCTAGGCCTCCACCGACAATGGCAATGAAGGTGATTGCCAAAAGGATAAAAGGCATGGCTAACTGCACATCAGCAAAGCGCATCACTATTACATCCCAAAAGCCACGGTAATAACCCGCAACCAACCCCATGACGACCCCAAGTACTACCGCACCAGCCACCGAAATAAAGCCCACTTGCAGGGAAATAGACCCGCCGGAAACAACTCGGGCAAGAATGTCTCGACCTAATGGATCGGTTCCAAAAATGTGGTCAGGGTGAGTAAAAGGCGCTAATAATCGAGCGGACAAATCGATTTTGTCAGCGCTCTGAAAAAGCAAATCAGCAAAAATAACGAGTAAGCAGATGCCGCCGGTTAGTAGGGCACCGAGTATAAATTCTAAGCTTTTATACTGGGATAAATTTGAGGCTAAACGATTAGTAGACATTTTTTTACTCCGTTCGAATGCGTGGGTCAATTAACCCGTAGGCAATATCGACAAGTAGATTCACACTGACGATAAGCATTGATAGCAGGGTAATGACAGCCTGTAGAACAGGGTAGTCACGGCTACTGACAGCATCGAAAGCAAGCGTTCCAAGCCCTGGCCAGTTAAAGACGCGTTCTATTACGACGATGCCGCCTAGTAAACCACCAAACTGTAGGCCGAAATAAGTGATTAGCGGAATGGCACAGTTACGTAAGGCGTGCTTATAAAGTACGGTGTTTTCACTCAAACCCTTAGCACGTGCCACCATGACATATTGGGCTTGTAAGGTTTCTAGCATGGAAGATCGAACCAATCGTACGTTTGTTGCCGTTAAAATAATGGCCATGGTGAAAGCTGGCATGACGAAGCTTGCAAAGCCAGACATACCGCTAGGAGGTAACCACTGTAACCAGATGGAAAACACCAGCACTAACATCAAGGCTAACCAAAAGTTTGGAAAAGACAGACCGATTAAAGAGGTGATTCGGATCAATTGATCAGACCACTGGCCCTTGGATACAGCGGCTTTGATGCCTAATGGAATGGAAATCACAATTGAGATCACCATGACGGCCCCTGCCAACAAAAGGGTTGCTGGCAATGAGGTGCTGATTAAATCGGAGACTGGGGTACCGCCTAAAAAGCTATTGCCGAAATCCAGTTGGAATAAACCCACAATGAAGTCGAGGTATTGCTCTAAAAAGGGTTTGTTGATGCCTAATGCTTCTCGTATTAACACCAAGTCTGCTTCGGTAACACTGCCTGCCCCTTGCGTTAGCATCAACGCGGGATCACCTGTTAAACGGATCGCAAAGGCGACCAACAGGGTAACGGCAAACAAGACAAAAATAGCTTGTAGGAGACGTTTAATTAAAAAGTTCGCCATAACTTTTCCTTCAGTTTCATTATTTAAGAAACACTTAAATAACATCTAGAGATTTGTAATCTGAAAATTGCTGCTAACGAGCAATGAAATACAAAGCTTACTTTTCGCCATGGAAATCACTTTTTCCATGGCGAAAAAATGGCTTTAATCCACGCTTACATCCGTTAAACGCAGGCGACTATCAGGTACAGGTGTAAAGTTTTTAACTTTATTGGATATAGCGAAAATGGCATTTAGATTATAAAGAGGCATTTCTAATGCGCGATTGGCTGTGTAGTTGGCAATTTCTTTTAGTATTTCTTCACGCTTAGCGCTGTCGGTAATAGGACGTTGAGATTCTAAAAGAGCATCTAAAGCCGGATCACTATCGTATGGGTTCCACTTTTCACCCGTGTGGTACATGAAGTAGGCTGTATTATCGTAATCTAGTGTCCAACCGCCCCAGCTCTGCTGGAACATAGCACCGGTTTTACCTGCAGGAATGATGTCATTGAGCAGCACATTGGTTTCGTAGGGCTTAATTGTGGCATTCAAACCAATAATCTGTAGATAGCTAGCAACGGCTTGAGTTACTTCATTAAAGGTGGAGTCATTACCACGAATGTCGATTTGGATCTTAGTACCTGTCTTCACACCAGCGGCTTTTAACAGCTGCATAGCTTTTGTAGGATCATAGGGTAGCGGTGCCATTTCAGGGTCGTTACCAAACGAAATCGCACTTTGGAAGCTAGATATTTGTGAGGCCTGTCCTGCCAAAATGGTATTGATAATAGCTTGACGGTCTACCCCGTATATTAAGGCTTTGCGTACTCGCTCATCTTTTGTAATTCCTTGTTTAGTATTGAAACGCAGGGCATAAACACCTGGACTTGCGGTAGAGACTACTTTGAGGTCTGGGTTATCTTCGATAACAGGGATCATACCAATTGGGATGGTTGGTGGGATGACGAGATCAACTCGGCCAGATTGTAATTCCGCCACTGCGGTAGAAGGCTCAGAAATAAATCGGTAGTCCAAATTAGAAAGCTTAGGTTTGCCGCCCCAATGGTTTGGGTAGGCTTCAAGTTTGATGGAGACTTTCGGCTCGTAGGCTGCGAATTTAAAAGGCCCTGTGCCCACTGGATGGGTATTAAAGTAGTCTTCACCGTGTTCTTTTATATAGGCTGGCGGCACTATCATGGCGCCATAACCTGCTAGCTTGGTCAGCAAAACTGGGTCGGCAGCATTCAGGTGAAAGTCGACAGTATAGTCGTCAATTATTTCAACAGAATTAATGGCGGCATAGTTGGATCTTTGTGGGCCTTTTTTACCTTCTGCTCCCATCAAGCGGTCAAAGGTGAACTTTACGGCATTGGCATTAAAGGCTTCGCCGTTATGGAAGGTCACCCCTTCACGTAGCTTGAATCGAATGCGTTTACCTTCATCCAATTGTGACCACTCAGTGGCGAGGCCCGGTTGTAGTTTAAGGTCTGGTCCACGGTAAGTAAGACCATCATAAATGTTGGTGGCGACGGATGCCCAGTTGACTAAAAACGTGTCGATAGGGTCCCAGCTGCCGGGGTCTTGCGGGGAGGAAACCGTCAAGGTACTAGCAAAGCTAGAGGCCGCAAGGGATAAACTACAGGCCATAAGTGATGACTTGATAAGAGTTGTAACAGGTAATCGCGTTTTCATTTTCAGCTCTCCAAATTAGGTATAACGAATAAGGTTAAATGTTATTGCTAGCTTATGATGGTGTGGCGACGAAGTGGTTAGCTTCTACTTCCTGGTGAGATACAATGACCGGCGCATCATCCACATGTCTGATAGGGCTTGGTATTTCACCAGTTAATTTCGTAAGGCGTTTTTCTATGGTTGGATCGGCAACCGGAACCGCACTTAATAACTTTTGTGTATAGGAGTGGGTTGGGTTTTCAAGGACTTGAGCTCGTGAGCCAAGCTCAGCAATTTGCCCAAGATACAGGACGGCTACTCGGTGGCTGATTTTCTCAACCACTGCCATATCATGACTAATAAACAAGTAAGCGATGCCGTGCTCTTTTTGTAACTCCATGAAAAGGTTAATAATTTGTGCTTGAATCGACACATCCAGCGCAGATAAAGATTCATCGGCAATGATGAGCTTAGGGTTGGAAGCCAGAGCTCTGGCAATACAAATCCTTTGGCGTTGTCCACCTGAAAACTGGTGTGGGTAGCGATCCGCATGCTCGGCAGATAAGCCAACACGTTCAAGTAACTCATTTACTCTGTGCTGAATCTTGCTTTCACCACGTATGAGGTCATGGGTTTTAATCGGTTCAGCAATGGAAAAGCCCACCGTTTTTCTAGGGTCTAGTGAGGCAAAAGGATCTTGGAATACATATTGGATTTCTTGGCGTAGGCGTTTTCGTTCGCTCTTGCTCATTTTCGAAAGAGGAGTGCCTTGATAGCTAACATCGCCGCTGGTGGCTTCTTGTAGCTGTTGTATGGTGCGACCAATGGTCGATTTACCTGATCCCGATTCTCCCACTAAGGCCAGCGTTTCGCCTCGATAAATATCAAAACTCACGTTTTCTACCGCATGCACTCTGTGAGTGACCTTGCCCCAAAAACTCTTTTTGCTGTCAAAGCGAGTAACTAGGTTGGAGACAGACAATAGTGGGGCTTCATCATATTTAGCGGTGTCTTGAATTTCTTCATGGCCCACCAGTTGGATTTCACCGTTTTGAATGATCTTCACCGGCAGTCGTTTCGGGAAGGCTTCTCCTTTCATACTGCCTAGTTTTGGCACAGCAGAAAGGAGGGCTTGCGTGTATGGGTGTTGAGGGTTCGCAAAGAGCTCTTTCACTTCTTTGTGTTCGACTTTCTCCCCTTTCCACATAACGACGACATCATCAGCTACCTCGGCCACTACCCCCATATCATGGGTAATGAAAATCACAGCCATGTTCAATTCTTGCTGTAAGTCTTTAATAATGGCCAGTATTTGCGCTTGGATGGTGACGTCGAGGGCAGTGGTAGGTTCATCCGCGATTAACAGTTTAGGGCGACATGCGAGCGCCATGGCGATCATTACCCTTTGTCGCATACCACCTGATAGTTGATGAGGATAGCGGTGGATCATGTCTTCAGCGTCTGGGAGTCGTACCATTTTGAGCAGTTTAATGCTTTCGTTCAGAGCAGAAGTTTTATCGAGTTTTTCGTGAAGGATGAGTGATTCGCTGATTTGGTCTCCGATCGTGTATACCGGGTTGAGGGAGGTCATGGGTTCTTGGAAGATCATCGCGATATCTTTGCCGCGAATATTTCGCATCTCACCCTCAGAGAGCGATAGCAGGTCCATTTCATTCTGTTCCGGAGAAAACAGAATTTGACCTGATGGATAGGTCGCTCCCGATGATTCTGCTAATCGCATAATAGACTGAGAGGTAACCGATTTCCCCGATCCGGATTCGCCAACAATGGCGAGAGTTTTCCCCTGAGAAACAGAAAAGCTTAATCGGTTAATTACCCGGGACTGACCGAACTCAACGGACAAATCTTTCACAGTCAGTATCGGAGATGTAGTCTCTTCTTCCACAACGAGTTACCCCTATTCATTGAATATTTTTGAAAGTCTCTAAAATTTTTTCGTCTTCATTAAAGCTTCACACTCTTTACATATTTCTATAATGAAAATTTAATGCCATGATATCTACTTATATTTAAGTATTATCAATAACCAAAAGTTATGGGAATGTATGAAATTTAGACAAGTTGAGGCGTTTCGGAACATTATGTTGTTGGGAACAACATCGGCTGCCGCCGAAAAAATGTATATTTCTCAACCCGCTGTAAGCCGTTTGCTAAGTGATCTTGAAGACTCATTGGGCTTTGCTCTATTTGAAAGGAAAAAGGGTAGACTCCACCCTACGATCGAAGCGACAGAGTTTTTTCGCTCCGTTGAAGAGATATTTATAGGCTTTCAGAAGCTGGAATCGGTTGCGGAAAGGATTCGTAACCGTACTCCTAGTGAATTAAAAATTGCTTGTACCTCTGCTATTTCTAGCTCCTTATTAACCCTTGTCTTAGAAGAACATAAGAAGTATTACCCCGCTGAGCGATTCACTGTACTAACTTTGTCTATGTCTGAAATTGCCATGCGACTTCAAACCAACTCCATTGACCTCGCGCTCGGGTTAGAGTTGCCAAAATTGGTGGGTATTGAGCGGGAGTTTATTGGTAAAGCGAGATTCGTTTTTGCTATGCAAGATGGTCATGCACTTAGACATAAGCAGGTGATTCATGCAGAGGATCTTATTGGTGAGAGTGTGTTGTCGGTTTTAGACTCATACCCAGGCTATTGGAATAAGCTAGAAGATGCGCTTGAACCTGTTAAAGGTCAAATACATCGCGGTATCCAGATAGACACTTCTCATACGGCTTATGCCATCATTTCTTCTGGGCTGGCTGTTGGGGTATTGGAACCTTTTGCAGCCATTACATGGCGAAATAAAGGGGTTATAACCCGACCTTTTGAGCCTGCGATTAGCTATCCCTATGGGGTTGCCTACCCAACGAACATCAAGCAGCACAAATCTTTGCACCACTTTATTAATACCATTAAAACGGTAGTGCCAACCATGTCGGAATTTAATGAGAGTTAGCGTATTCAGCGCGCTTGGATAAAGCTAAGAATCGCCAATACACCGTTTGTACGAGAAGTGGTGAGGTAACTGCTTAGGTTCAGTTCGGCAAGTTCTGCTTTGAGATCCATAGCCTGAATTGCCGTTTTGTTTTTGCCATTCACAAGGCTAAGAATGGCAACCAGCACTCCACGCATTAGTTTGGCGTCACTGTCAGCCCGAAAGTGGCAGATTTCGCCTTCTTTGTGCTCAAGTAGCCAAACAGCGCTTTCACAGCCTTTTATCCTATTTTCGTCAGACTTATCTGGGTCTGCCAAGCGTTCTAGGCTCTTGCTGAGCATGACCAAGGTTTTAAAGGTTTCTTCTTTACTATTACATTCGCTAAGTTGTGTTTTTATACTTTGATAATCAGTCATCACCTAGGATCTCAATGGCTTCAAATAGGGTGTCACAAAAATGATTGGCTTGTTCTAAAGTATTATAACAAGCAAAAGACGCTCTGAGTGTCCCTGCTACACCAAGCTGAGCCATTAATGGATGGGCACAGTGACTTCCTGCTCGTACCGCGATTCCCTTAGCATCTAGGTAGCTGCTTAAATCGATAGTATGAATATTGGGTACAGTTAAAGAAACAATGTTGGTTTTCGTTTCAGGGGAAAACAGGTCGATTCCACCATGTTTAAAAAGCCTTTGGTATACGTGATTGGCTAAAAACTCTTCCCATTGAAGAATCGCTTCTCGGTCTTGATTGGTTAAAAAATCGCACGCTGCAGCTAAACCTATTACCCCTTCTATATGGGGGGTGCCGGCTTCCAAGCGATAAGGCAGCACATTAAACTCTGTAGCTTGGTATGCCACGTGATGAACCATTTCCCCCCCTGTTTGGAAAGGCATAAGCACTTCTAAAGCATGACTTTTACCATATAAAACACCAATACCCGTTGGGCCATACATTTTATGACCCGAAAAGACATAAAAATCACAATCCAGTTCAGCCACATCAATACTATGGTGGGCAACCGCTTGAGCGCCATCTACTAAGGTAAAAGCACCACATTCTTTAGCTTGTTCTAACATGTTGGCGAGAGGTGTTGATACTCCGATGGCATTGGATATTTGTGTGGTGGCAAATATCTTGGTTCGGTCAGTAAAATACCGAGCATATTCGGATTGCCAATTTCCTTCAGAAGTAAGGGGAAGCACTCTTAATCTGGCGCCAGTTCGAAAAGCCAATTGTTGCCAAGGTACTAGGTTGGCATGATGTTCCAAGCTGGTTATTAAGATCTCATCACCCGCTTCGATAAGATGCTCTAATCCATAAGCCACCGTATTGATGGACTCTGTAGTACCTTTAGTCCATATGACATGGCTATCAGCAGGTGCATTGATAAAGCGAGCGACACGGCTTCTAGCTTGCTCGAAGTGATTGGTTGCACGATCGCTTAGGTAATGAGAACCACGATGAACATTGGCATTACAAGTAAGGTAATAATCTTGTATGGCTTTTAAAACCGCAGATGGCTTTTGTGTCGTGGCCGCGTTGTCCAAGTAGGTAAGCGGGTGACCATTTGCTTCCATAGAAAGAATGGGGAATTGCTCATGAAGTGAAAGAGGGTCAAATGCCATGAAAGTCCTTCAATGTTACCTGCTTAACGAGAATTAAAAGCTATGCCTAGTTTGGAAATTGTAACCTAGCTGTGGTTTGAAATAAGAAAAAATGGCCAATTTACTTGCCTTTTTCAAGTTTCGGCTTAATGATTGAATACAGATTTAAATGTAAGTTAATAAAAAGGTACAAATGGTGGCTGACTTTTTATACAAGGGTGTAGTGGATTGGTTTTTTGAGCAGGTATCGACGTCTAAATTGTCTCCTGGTGATCGAATGCCGTCTCTTAGGAATTTATCTAAAGACTTAGGGCTGAGCTTAAATACCATTATTCATGGCTATGACATTCTTTCGCAAGAAGGCTGGATAGAATCACGCCCTAAATCAGGCTATTTTGTTTGCCATAGAAATCAAGCTAAGCCCGCTAACTTATTAGTCAGTGATTCAGTGAGCTTGTTGGACGAATCAGGCTGCTCATTAGCATGGACGGCTATGTCCTTACGTGGCGTATTAACAGATCAACTAAGTGCTTTGAGTGATACGAGCTTGGTCGAGCATGATCATGAATTTGCGCCACTGGGTAGAGGTAGCCTATCTGCTCGTGAGGCTGGTTGCCAGTATCTAAAAAATCTAGGAATTAATACTCATGCATCTCAACTTTGGTTAGGCCGTAGCCCGCTTAGTTTTTTCACTCAAGCCGTTTTAAGGCTGACTCAAGTACAAGACAAAGTGTTGCTGTTAACGCCGAGTGACCCAAGATTAGCCGCGACTCTCGTGAGTTTAGAGCGTCAAGTAATGACCTTGGATGTCGGTGAACGAGGAGCTGACTTAGATGCTGTGTTGCAGTGTTTAAAACAAGAAAGCATTGGCTTAATTGTTCTACCAGGGCAGTTTTCATTTCCTACGGGATTGGCCATCAGTAATTTAAGCTTACGACGCTGGTTAGCTATTATTGAGAAGGTAGACATTCCTGCAATTGAGTGGGATATGTACTCTCACCTTGCGCACAAGGCATCTTCTGTTATGGCATATAAGTCTCTCGATCAAGAAGATCGAGTTATTTATATAGGCGCCCTCGAAGCTAAGTCTGCATACGCTAGTGCAGCTTGGTGTATTGCTGGCCGCTATCATGACAAGTTAGAGGGGGCCTTGCTAGGAATGGATATGGCCTTGTCAGAAGCCCAACAGGAGGCTCTAGTCCGGACTTTTAAGAAAGAAGGCAAGTCATCTCTAACGAAAAAAGCGCGTACCGCTTGGTCTTTAATGGAGAAAGCGAAGAGCCTTTTCGAACTGCATTTTTCAGATCAAGTGAGTTTTGCCCAAAGTAAAGGGGGCTTTATTCTTTGGTTGAAACTAGAGCGTGCGGTTGAGGAAGAAACCAGTAAAACACTAATGGCTAAGTTTCGGCATTGTTTTGCCAGTGGTGCCTTGCTTAGTCAAAAAGCCGAAGCCAAACATTGGTTGGCTGTGAATGTAACTTCTCCAGAATTAAACGGTTTTATCGAGGCTTTAGCAAAAGCGTTAGCCGCAAAAGATCCCCTTGTTTCTGATCAGGGCTCGGAAATTCTAGTAGACGAAAAAACGACACGGATTGATATTTCTTCTGTTCCATCCGAGGAAGTACAAACCAATGAAAATGCCGCATCATCTGAAGAAAAACCACAAAGGAAAAGTCAGCTTGATGAACCTGTTTATAATCCGATGTTAGATCTAATTAACCACGACTTTGGTTAACAAATTCGCTGGTTAATTAGAATAACACCAAGATGATTCGGTTAACTTAGAGCAGCTTTGATGCTCTCTAGCATGGTTTCATGGTTATGATACTCCAGTGGGATATCAACCAGTCGATCGCCAATCAAAAGGGCCAGTGACGGAAACGAATTTAAGCCAAGTTGCCTCGCTTGGCTAATTTCTTGTTCGAGTAGTTTCTCTTCCCGAACATGTTGCATGGATTTTTCAAAGCCTTCTGCTTTTAAGCCAATTTGCACAGCACATTGTGTGAGTGTATCCATGTCGGAGGGGTTACGTGCTTGCAAGTAGTACGCTTCTTGAATAGCTTGGTACATTTCATCTTCTAAGCCAACATCGCGAGCCACATAGCAAGCGCGACAGGCTGGATATGTGGAGCGGCGAGGTTTTGCGGAACGCCAAAAGTCAAAATTAAACTCGGTGCCGAGTGTATTTTGGATGCGTTGCCAAGTTCCTTCTAACGCAGATTTCATTTGCTCTGGCATAGGTTGATCGGAATCTACCGCTAATCCACCTAGCATGGGCTGGATGGTAAGTTGTTTGTTATCGATCAATGGTTGGAGGGCTTTTTGTAGTTGGCTCCAAGTGGGTTTAAAGCCCCAGCACCAGCTGCACATAGGGTCGTAACAGTAAATCAGAGTTGCGGTCATATCAGATTCCAGTGTTCTTTTTGTTCAATGCTAAGAAATAATCTTGTCTGTTTAGACAGTAATATAAATAGTATTGGGACAAAGAAGTCAAAAAAAAAACCGCTTAGAAAGAAATGCTAAGCGGTTTTTAATCATCAAGCCTATAAAGGTTTAGCTTTCGCTGGCTTTTAATACGGCGGCAATGGCGTCACAAAGTGGCTCCATGTTTTCGTGGGTCATACCTGCAACATTAATGCGCCCCGACCCAACGATATACACGCCATGGTCTTTGCGCAATTGGGCAACTTGCTCTGGGTTTAGACCTGAGAAAGAGAACATGCCTTGCTGCTGAGAGATAAACGAAAAGTCTTGGCTAACCCCTTTAGCGCGAAGGGTGTTAACAAACAAGCTACGCATTTCATGAATACGAACTCGCATTTCTTTTAGCTCATTTTCCCACATTGCGCGTAGTTCTGCATTGTTGAGAATTTCTGCCACAACAGCAGAGCCATGAGAAGGCGGGTTTGAATAGTTTGTGCGAATAGCTCTTTTTACCTGAGTGAACACAGTTTCTGCTTGCTCTGCAGTTTCACAGACAAGAGTTAAGGCTCCAACCCGCTCATTGTATAGGCCAAAGTTTTTGGAAAACGAGTTAGCAATCAGCATTTCAGGTACTTGATCTAAGAAGGTGCGTAAACCTTGAGCATCTTCTTCAATACCAAGGCCAAATCCTTGGTAAGCAAAGTCAAACAGGGGTAAAAAGCCTTGTTTGCTTGAAAGTTTGGCAAGCTGTTGCCATTGCTCAGGGGTTGGATCAATGCCAGTAGGGTTGTGGCAGCAACCGTGGAACAATACTACATCGCCTTCTGGTATTTGAGAAAGGCTTGCGAGCAGAGATTCAAAGTCCAGTGTTTTATTTTTTGCGTCGTAATAAGCGTAACTGCCGACTTCTATGCCCACTGATTGGAAAATAGATTGATGATTTGCCCAAGTAGGGTTGCTCACCCAAACAGTCGCTTCAGGAAGGTGTTTCTTAATAAATTCTGCAGCTACACGAAGTGCGCCAGTACCGCCAGGTGTATGGGCAGTTTGCGCTAAGTTTTTAGCAATAATTTTGTGATCAGCGCCAAAAAGTAGCTTTTGAACGGCTGCGCGATAAGCGGGAGCCCCTTCAATACTTAAATAACTTTTCGTTTGTTCTTGGTTTAACAAACTTGCTTCCGCTTGTTTAACGGCTTTTAAAATTGGCGTAGTGCCTTGCTCGTCCTTGAATACACCAACCCCAAGATTAATTTTGTTAGGGTTAGGATCTTTCTTATAAGCGTCGTTCAGGCCAAGAATTGGGTCTGCTGGAGCAGCTTGGATATGTTCAAACATGGAGACTCCCCAAGAGGGTTTATTTTGCTTTTCTTATTATGTGATGAATTGATGTTAAAATCAGACAATATGGTACTCCATGCTAGACATGATCGCCATTAAAAATGAAACTTGTTGTTGATCTAGGTTGTGAAAACGGAAGAAAAAGGTGTAAAAGAGGCTTGTTAGGTAATGGGGGGGAATTACCTAATTCAGGGGCTAAATGTCTCCGCTACGCTCGCTTTGGTACAGCGTAGGTGGTTGAGCCTGTATGTTGAGGCAGGATTATTAGCTATTCATCCCAACCGTCAGAAATAGCTTGGTTTAAGCGTTTCTCTTCTAGGTGTTGTTCAATGGCACGACGTGCTCTTAGCATGCGGGCCGAGTCTTCTTTTTGATTTTTTTCGTTCTCTTCATTCTTTAAACTGATAGACGCGTGAAGAATGTCTGTTTTTACTTCTGTTAAAGTTTCAGACAGGTTTCTCATGATGGTTTCTCCTTTCTAGCGTATTCGTAGCAATAGAAATACACAGATGACTGTCATCGGCGCTCAAAAAGCGTCAAAATAGACAAACAACATAATCAACAAGTTAATAAAAAACATTTTGTGATCAAAAATCAACCTGATCATGCCGTTTTTTTGTTACAAACAGAATACAACCTATGGCGGAATTGAATGGACGTTTCTTTTATCCTCGATGGATTAAACGATAAGCAACGAGAGGCAGTGGCCGCACCATTGCAAAATAGTTTGGTGCTAGCAGGTGCGGGTTCAGGAAAAACCCGTGTATTGGTACATAGAATTGCTTGGCTAATGCATGCCTATGAATTATCACCTTATAGTCTCATGGCAGTTACTTTTACCAACAAAGCCGCTCGTGAAATGCAAGGGCGTATTGAACAGCTTGTTGGAGTGCCACCACAGGGCATGTGGGTAGGAACTTTCCACGGCTTAGCCCATAGGCTTTTAAGGGCTCATTGGCGCGATGCAGGTTTGAAAGAAAACTTTCAAATTATGGACAGTGATGATCAGCTACGTTTAGTGAAACGTATTATGCGAGAGCTCAGCATAGACGACACTCGTTGGCCGCCAAAACAAGTGTGTTGGTTTATTAATGCTCAAAAAGATGAGGGCCGCCGCGCAGCCCATGTGCCAGATAGCCACGATCCTTTTGCCAAAGGCATGCGTGAGCTTTATTACCATTACGAAGAAGCCTGTGAACGAGGTGGATTATTAGATTTTGGTGAATTGCTTCTTAGAGCTCATGAACTCATGCTCAGTACACCGTCGTTACTTAAACATTATCAAGATCGCTTTCAACACGTTCTGGTTGATGAGTTTCAAGACACCAACACGATTCAATACGCTTGGTTACGCCTTATGGTGGGAGATCAAGGCACTATTACCGCGGTAGGGGATGATGATCAATCTATTTATGGTTGGCGGGGCGCAAAAATTGAAAACATTCAAAGTTTTACCAAAGACTTTAAAAATGTTGAAACCATTCGCCTTGAGCAGAATTACCGCTCCACTGGCCATATTCTTAAAGCGGCTAACGGCCTAATTAAAAACAACGATGATCGTTTGGGTAAAGAGCTATGGACAGACAGCGGAGAAGGCGAGCCGATCTCAGTTTACGCAGGCTTTAATGAGCAAGATGAAGCGCGTTTTATTATCGGTATTATTAAAGAGTGGAGCGATAAAGGTACGGCGTTAAGAGATATGGCCATCTTATATCGTTCTAACGCTCAATCGCGAGTGATTGAGGAATGCTTAGTACGTGAACGTATTGCTTACCGAATTTACGGCGGTCATCGTTTTTATGATCGATTAGAGATCAAAAATGCCCTAGCTTATGCACGTTTGGCTTTAGACCCGAATGATGATGGCGCCATGGAGCGAGTGATTAATGTTCCACCCCGAGGAATTGGCGAGCGCAGTATTGGTACGTTGCGTGAACTAGCGAGAGATCAAGGCTGCTCTATGTGGCAAGCCGCTCAACAGGTAGTTGAGCAATCTCTTATGACGGCTCGCGCCAGCAATGCCATTAAAGCCTTTTTACAATTGATTGAAGGGCTTGCGATAAGTGTGAAAAACCCTGAGCTGAATTTGAATGAAATTTTTTCTCAAATTATTGAGGAAGCAGGTTTGATTCCTTTCCACGAAAAAGAAAAGGGTGAAAAAGGCGAAGCTCGTATTGAAAACTTAAAAGAGCTTGTTGGTGCTGCTGGTGGGTTTAGCTGGAACGATGAAGACGAAGAGTTCAGCTCTCCACTTATGGCCTTTTTAGACCAAGCGGTGTTAGATGCTGGTGAAGCTCAAGCAGATGAGCATCAGGATGCGGTGCAATTGATGACGCTCCACTCGGCAAAAGGCCTAGAATTTCCTCTGGTATTTTTAACCGGGGTAGAAGAGAACCTGTTCCCAAGCAAAATGTCATTTGAAGAGCCTGGTCGTTTAGCCGAAGAGCGACGTTTATGCTACGTCGGAATCACACGAGCAATGGAAAAACTCTATTTAACCTATGCGGAATCCCGTCGTTTATTTGGCAGTGAGTCTTTTAATAGTCCATCACGGTTTATTAAAGAGATTCCCCCTGAAACGTTAGAAGAAGTGCGTTTACGCTCGCAAGTAAGCCGCCCAGTGTCGTTCCAGCGCCATGATTTTGCTTCTGAGAAACAAAAGCTTAGAAGTAGCAGTGTGTTGAATGCTTATCAAGCTCCTGAGATTACGGTGAATATGGGAGATAGGGTAAGACACCCTGTGTTTGGAGAAGGACTGGTGATTAATCATGAGGGCCAAGGGGCTCAAGCTCGTGTGCAGGTTAATTTTGACGATGAAGGTACGAAGTGGCTGGTGCTGTCTTTTGCTAAGCTAGAGGTAATTTAGTAGCTTCCAAGGTGTGAAGTGTCTCCCTGGCTCCGAACGCAAGCGTTCAAAGTCGCTACGAGAGCGCTTTTACGTCTTTTCTCTGGTTGTTAAACGTTGTGCTTATTCGGGCTGTGGTTTCCTAAAATGTAAAGCGACTCTCTGGCTCCGAACGCAAGCGTTCAAAGTCGCTACGAGAGCGCTTTTACATCTTTTCTCTGGTAGTTAAACGTTGTGCTTATTTGGGCTGAGATACCCAAGATGTGAAGCAGGCGTTCAAAGTGGCTGCGGGTGCACTTTCGCATTTTTTTACGATTTCTACTGATGTGTTTACGTCTGTCTCCTGTGCGGTGGCATTTTGCTTGAGGGGTAGGAGCTTTGTGCCTGCCATATAAATTTTCTGCCGTTATCTGTTAGGCTGTTAGGGAATGAATAAAAATAAGGAGTATTCAATGACTATTCGAGTAGGGTTGGTTGGTTTTGGTCTGTCAGGACGTATTTTTCATGCGCCTTTTATTCTTCATGATCCTGATATGGAGTTGGTGTGTGTGTCGACCAGCCAAGCTGAAGAAGTGTCGAAAGTCGCATCACAGGCACGTGTGGTAGCGGATGTTGAAGAAGTGCTAACGGCTCAAGATGTTGATTTAGTAGTTATTACGTCTCCGAATGCTGTTCATTTCGAGCAAGCGAAACAAGCCCTTGAGCAGGGCAAACACGTTTTGCTAGAGAAGCCTTCGGTCACCAGTATTCAAGAGATTCAGCAGCTTTGTGCTTTGAGTAAAGAGCAAGAGCGTATTTTTTGTGTGTATCAAAATCGCCGTTTTGATGGAGATTTTCAGCGTTTACGAGCTTTAATAAAAAGCGGGGAGCTGGGGGAGTTAAAACAGTTAGATTCACGATTTGATCGTTTTCGCCCAATACCTCAGGTGCGTTGGCGGGAAGAGCCAGGGGTAGGTGCAGGTATCTTTTGGGATCTTGGCCCCCATTTGTTAGATCAAACTTTGTGCTTAATGGGGGAGCCTGATTGGATTCAAGCTTGCATTGATACATTAAGAGAGGGCGGCAAAACAGCGGATACTTTTGAGCTGGAGTTGGGCTACGGTAAAACTCGAGTTCGTTTAGGTCATAGCTCTTTTGAAGCCGGTAACATGCGTCGTTTCAATGCTCGTTTTTCTGGAGGGAGTTGGCAGTGTCATGGTCTTGATCCTCAAGAAGATGCCTTACGTAGCGGCCAAATGCCTTGGCACAGTGGATTTCCAGACCAAGCTGCTCAACAAAGTATAACTCGCTATATAGCTCCAACGGCAAGTGATATTTCGGTACAAGAAGAAGTGGCTGATGCTGGCCAATATACCGCTTTCTATCGTCAATTAGCATTAGCGATTCAGGGTAAAGCGGACTCTCCTGTGCCTCTAGAAGATGCCTGTCATCTTGTGTATGCCTTGCTGTTAGCAGAACAATCCTCTCATTCTTGCCAAAGGTTGGCATGGAATTACGCATAACAAGCCAGTATTCGCAATTAAATGTCGAAAATTGGAAAAAGTAGTTGAGCTAATCTTAATCGCTTCTTATTATCTTTGGCCCCTTATATTTTTGTTATAAGGGGCTGTCCTGCTCACTCATGAGAAAAATAATAAAATGTTGCGATGATCATAGGCGCGTTAAACCTCGCTTATCTTGTCCTATTGAAGGCAGAGACCTCAGATTTCAAATTACTTTTTTAAAGGAAACGTAATGCGCAACTTATTCTCATTAAGCAAGTTGGTTCTAGTTAGCTTGTTTGCCACAGTCTTAGTTGCCTGTGGTGGTTCAGAAGAAGAAAACACATCAGCACAAACGGCAGCAAAAGTTGAGACCATTAAATGGAAAATGGTCACCACTTGGCCAAAAAACTTCCCTGGAGTAGGTACTGGAGCAGAGTTTTTAGCGAAGAACATTAACGAAATGGCTGGTGGTCGTTTAGAGGTAAAAGTCTATGCGGCTGGTGAGTTGGTACCGGCTCTAGAGGTGTTTGATGCCGTATCACGCGGTACCGCTCAAATGGGTCATGGTGCTTCTTACTACTGGAAAGGTAAGGTTCCGGCGGCACAGTTTTTCACAACAGTACCTTTTGGTCTAACGGCGCAAGAGTTTAATGCTTGGATCTATTACGGTGGTGGCTTAGCGCTGTGGGAAGAAATATACGAACCATTTGGTTTAATCCCTATGCCAGCAGGTAATCCAGGAGCGCAAATGGGCGGCTGGTTCAATAAAGAGATCAACTCTTTAGAAGACTTTAAAGGCCTAAAAATGCGTATGCCTGGCATTGGTGGCGAAGTGCTTAAAAAGTTAGGAGCTTCGCCTATTAACCTACCAGGGAGTGAAATCTTTACTGCTCTACAATCTGGTACTATCGATGCGACTGAGTGGGTTGGGCCATACAATGACTTAGCTTTCGGCCTTTATAAGGCAGCCAAATACTACTATTACCCAGGTTGGCATGAGCCAGGCAGTGCTGTTGAAGCTATCTTCAATAAAGAGGCTTTTGAAGCATTACCTGCGGATTTACAAGCGATCGTAAGGGCGGCGGCTCAGCAAGCCAATCAGGATATGCTGAACGAGTATACTGCGCGTAATAACGCCGCACTCCAGACATTGGTGAATGAGCATAATGTGGACCTTCGTGCTTATCCTGAAGATTTACTGATCGCTCTTAAAAAAGCATCAGAGGAAACTTTGGCTGAAATCGCAGCGAATGATCCAGATAGCCAACGCGTTTATGACTCGTTTAAAGCTTTCTTAGACTCTGTAACTTCATGGCATGATGTGTCTGAGCGTGCTTATATCAATGCAAGAGCGCTTAAATAAGCTTTAAAACATTGAATACTTCAGCCTCTCCTAACTAGGAGGGGCTTTTTTATGTCAGAAAAAGTAATAAATTGATCTGTAATGGAAAATAGGGCTTGAGACTGACGCTAACACTTCATACTATCGTAATACTTAGTGCAAGAAATGTGTAATTTCAGTTTGCATGAAGAACTCGCGTAGCGAGCAATATAAAAATAAACATGATTCATGAGAGGTTTAAGCGAAATGAAAGCGGTAGGTTCATGGAGTAAGTTGGCACTGGCTAGCGTGGCAGCAGCCACTTTGGTGGCTTGTGGTGGTTCTGAAAAAGCAGAAGAGACTGCCAAAGTAGAGAAGAAAGCAGAGGTTATTGAGTGGAAAATGGTAACCACTTGGCCGAAAAACTTCCCAGGTTTGGGAACAGGGGCTGAGTTGCTTGCGAAAAATATTAATGAAATGACTGCTGGACGCATCAATGTCAAAGTATACGCTGCGGGTGAGTTAGTTCCGCCTCTTGAAGTATTTGATGCTGTGTCTCGAGGCACTGCACAAATGGGTCATGGTGCTGCGTATTATTGGAAAGGTAAAGCACCAGCTGCTCAGTTCTTCACCGCAGTTCCATTCGGCTTAACTGCACAAGAAATTAATTCTTGGATCCATCATGGTGGCGGTTTAGAGCTATGGGAAGAAATTTACGAGCCCTTTAATCTTATCCCTCTAGCCGCAGGTAACACTGGAGTACAAATGGGCGGTTGGTTCAATAAAGAGATTAACTCTTTAGAGGACTTCCAAGGCCTTAAAATGCGTATTCCAGGTTTAGGTGGTGAAGTCCTGAAAAAAGTAGGTGGTTCACCAGTTAACCTGCCTGGCGGTGAAATCTTCACAGCATTGCAGTCTGGCACCATTGATGCCACTGAGTGGGTGGGGCCATACAATGATCTAGCCTTTGGATTATACAAAGCGGCTCAATACTACTACTACCCTGGTTGGCATGAGCCAGGTTCAACAATGGAAGTGGTGTTGAACAAAGAAGCTTTTGAAGCTCTACCAAAAGATTTGCAAATGATTGTTAGGGCAGCGGCTCGTCAGAGTAATGCCGATATGCTAGATGAGTTTACAGCGTTAAATAATAATGCGTTACAGACTCTAGTGAACGAGCATAATGTTGATCTTAAACCTTTCCCTGCAGATCTTTTAGCTGCGTTAAAAGTAGCGTCTGACGAAGTATTAGAAGAAGTGGCAGCAGCGGATCCTATGAGCCAGAAAGTATATGATTCTTTCAAAGCTTTCCGAGCAAAAGTTAGTGATTGGCATGCGGTTTCTGAGCGTGCCTACATTAACGCTCGTGACCAGTAAGACTGATTGTTAGCTTATAAAAAAACCTTCCGTACCTTTCCAGGGTGCGGAAGGTTTTTTGTGTGAGCTATTATTCGTCCATGCTGCCTAGTTCTAGCAAGGTAGCGTTACCACCAATAGCGGTTGTATTGATTGATACAGTACGCTCAGTCACAAATCGAAGAATGTAATGTGGGCTGGCAATATAGTTCAAGCTATCAACATTAGTTTCTTCAACCAACTGGCATATTAGTCCGTTTTTTGCTGCTAGGCGCTGGTTTAAAGAAAGAGCTTCTTCTGGCTTGCAAATCACTGCGATACCGGCGAGATGCTCTGCTTCTATGATGGAATCTTGGGCCGATTCGGCAACGTTTTGGATAACGCCTTCAGGTAAACTAGGAGCAAGTAAGTCCATAATTCCTTGGCCTTTCGAACCTACCGTTATCACTGGGTTCCCTGCGATAAGCGCAGCGATGATTTGTCCTATTAACCCTGTTTTAGCTTGTGAATGCTGAGCAAAGCTGACACACAAAAACGCACCACGACCTTGTGAGGAAAGCTCATTTCGCTCACCTGTAGGTCCTGGCATAATTTGGGTTTCACCAATTTCTTTTAGAGCATTACTAATTTGCCACTGGGCCATTTTTTGCTCTTGCTCTGACAGCTTGCTAAGCACAGGTTGTAAAAGCTGTGCACGGCCATTTACGCCAAGTTTATCCCAGGATTCGAATACCTTTTGGGCCATTTCAATTTGAACAGATTGTACGATTGTCATTGTCTTGTCTCCTAAATTTTGCAGATAGAATTAAATGATTTTTTCTACTGCAAAACGTTGTAGATAGTGTGGCCCACCGGCCTTAGGACCGGTACCAGATAACCCCTGTCCGCCAAACGGCTGAACGCCGACCACGGCGCCCACTTGGTCACGGTTTATATAAAGGTTACCGACACGTGCTCGGCTAGCAATACGAGCGCAGGTGGTTTCATTACGGCTATGAACACCCATTGTTAAGCCAAAGCCTGAGTTGTTAATAGTATCTATGATCTTATCTAGGTCGCGCGCTTTGTAACGTACAAGGTGCATGATAGGACCGAATTTTTCTTCGCTAAGAATTGAAATGCTTGGAATCTCAAAGGCCGTTGGTGGTACAAAAGTGCCTTCTTCAGCCCATTCTGGCAGTTCTGATTGAGCAATGAGCTTGCCCTCTACCTTCATTCTTTCAATGTGTTCTAGCAACATTGTTTGAGCTTTTTTATCAATTACTGGGCCCACGTCAGTACTGTGTAGGTAAGGTAGCCCAACGCTTTGCTCTGCCATAGCGCCTTTGATCATTGGGATCACTCGGTCGGCAATGTCTTCTTGGACAAACATCACACGTAGAGCAGAACAACGTTGCCCTGCTGAGGCAAAAGCGGAACGTACTGCATCGCGCACAACTTGCTCTGGTAATGACGTTGAGTCGATCAGCATAGCGTTTTGACCACCTGTTTCAGCAATCACTGGTACAGGAGCAACCCCGCGGCTTGCCAACGTACGGTTAATTAATTGGGCGGTGCCAGTTGACCCTGTGAAGGCCAGGCCTGCAATACGCTTATCACTGGTTAATGGCGCACCGACTTGAGCACCGTCGCCTGGTAACAGGTGTAGAACATCTTTTGGAATACCTGCCTGGTGTAGCAATTCAATAGCACGATAAGCTATCAAGCTGGTTTGCTCTGCAGGCTTAGCAATGACGCTATTACCCACTACCAAAGCAGCGACTACTTGGCCTGTAAAGATGGCTAATGGGAAGTTCCAAGGGCTTATACAAGCAAATACTCCGCGGCCAACAAGTTGGGCTTGGCGATCTTCGCCCAAGAAGTTTTTAAAAGCTTTTGGCTGAGCGAAATCACTACGCGCTTGCTGGGCGTAGTAACGGCAGAAGTCCACGGCTTCACGTACTTCATCAATACTGTCCTGAATGGTTTTACCAGCTTCACGATGACAAAGCGCCATGAGTTCGGCATAGTTTTCTTCCATTAAATCTGCCATGCGGTCTAAACAAGCAGCGCGCTCAGCTGTTGGTGTTGCTGACCAAGCTGGGAAGGCTGCTTGTGCTAGATCAATTGCTTGGCTAACGGTCGAAGCGTCAGCCCAGTCTAATTGACCGGCTGTTTCGCTGTGTTTGTAAGCACTGACGATGTTGTGAGTATTACCGGTAGTAATACGTTCACCACCAACAATTGGGAAGCCTCGCCACTGGGTATCTTGCCCCATAAAACGATCAATCTCGGCTTTAAAGGGCTGCCATTCAGATTCAATTTCAATATTAGGGCCAAAAGAGTTGTCACGATCATCAAACATGTCTTTTGCAAGCTTAATGTGCGGGTTCGCCAAGCTTTTTCGGCTTTCCAGCGTAGTCACTGGGTGGTGAACAAGCTCTGCAACTGGGCAACGAGCGTCAATCAAACGGTGTACAAAAGAGCTGTTAGCGCCGTTTTCTAGTAGGCGTCTTACCAAGTAAGGAAGTAGGTCTTTATGGCTACCGACAGGTGCATAAATGCGCACGCAAATATTACTGTCTTTGATTAAGCTGTTGTAAAGAGCGTCGCCCATACCGTGTAAACGTTGGAATTCATATTCTTCTGTGGTTGCGCCTAATTCTTCAGCAATGCAAGCGATGGTTGCAATGGTGTGAGCGTTATGGCTTGCAAACTGAGGGAAGATATTCGCACGAGTGTGCTCGCTGAGTAGGAAATTTGCACACGCAAGGTAAGAAACATCTGTAGATTCTTTGCGGGTGTATACAGGGTAGCCATTGATGCCTCGTTGCTGACACAGTTTAATTTCTGAGTCCCAGTAAGCGCCTTTAACTAGGCGCACAGGAATACGGTCGCCTTGCTCTTTCCCTAAAGCTGCCAGCCAAGCAAGTACAGGTAAAGCACGTTTTGAGTAGGCTTGAACAACAAGACCAAACAGCCCCCAACCTCGTACCGCATCATCACGGTATAGTTTTTCAAACAGGTGCAAAGAAAGTTCTAAGCGATCGGCTTCTTCTGCATCAATAGTGATACCAACATCTAAAGCCCGTGCCTTGCTGATTAAACCTTTCACACTGTTAAACAGCTCAGTCATAACACGCTCCTCACAGCCCACTTCGTAACGAGGGTGTAAGGCAGATAACTTGATTGAAATGGTCGGGCGGTAGCCCTTGCTGTAGGTATCTTTACCTACTGACTCAACCGCTTTTTCGTAAGAACGAAGGTATTTAGCGGCATCGTTTGATGTTAGTGCCGCTTCCCCTAGCATATCGAAAGAGTAGGTGTAGCCTTTGTCACGGTAACCCTTACCACGTGATAACGCTTCTTTAATATCACGACCTAGGACAAACTGATGTCCCATGATTTTCATTGCCTGGTTCATTGCCTTACGAATTACCGGCTCTGAAACTCGGTTAACCAAGCGATTTACCAAGTTGGCTGGGGTGCCATCTTGCTTTTCGTCCATGGTGACAATTTTCCCTGTGAGCAATAGCCCCCAGGTAGAGGCATTGACAAAAAAGGAGTCGGAGTTTTTTGCATGGGAAGCCCAGTCTGCTACGCTCAAACGGTCTTTAATAAAAGCATCAGCGGTTTCTTTGTCAGGTACTCGCATTAACGCTTCGGCAAGACACATCAAGAGAATGCCTTCTTTGGTATCCAAGCTGTACTCTAGTAAGAGAGCATCAATCATAGACATGCTGTCGTCGTCTTTACGCACTTGCTCTATCAAGCGCGTAGCGGCATCAGTACAGTTAGTAAGAGACTGTTCTGATGGCTTAGCCAAAGGTAGCAATTCTTTTAACCACTGTTCTTCATCTGCTTTATAAAGCGGAGAAATGAGCTGCCATAACTCGTTAAGTGGTCGCTGAATGAAGTTAGGCTGTAAGACCTCAATCGCATTAAACATGGTGGAACTCTCCTATCACCAAGCCAATTGGCTTTTATTAGACCGTATATTGTTATAGAGCAGGTTTGCTGATTTTGGCGATGTATTGAACAAATACGCCTAAAAGAGCTTACTTGATTTATAAGCACACTTTAGTGATAGGGGGATATGCTGTCTTTCGAAAAAATCGGTTTTTTTTATAAGAAAGTCTGATTTTTTACGGAATGTTTACGGGCTAATATTGTATTTGGTTAACGTACCGTGTGTATAAAGCGAAAGGAGGCTACTTTGAATGGAGCTTTTGAAACTTTAAGGGCGTAATGCCTAAGCTTTGGCTAAATAGATTGGTCATGGCACTTTGACTAGAGAAACCACACATCTGGGCGACTTGTATTGGTGCTAGGCCTTGAATTAATAAATGCTGGGCACGCTCAAGGCGCTTTTTAATTAGGTATTGGTGGGGCGTTACGCCAGTGCGTTCTTTAAACCTTTCATGAAATTGACTGACGCTTAAAAAACAAAAATTAGCTAATTGCTCAATATGAACACGGCGGGACAAATTAAGCTCAATAAATTGGTCAAGTTTGTCTATGTCGAGCTGGTTACCTCGGGTACGTATTTCTTTGGTGTTTACTTGATGCCGAATAGCGCTGAGTAGGGTATTCCCACAGGCTCGGGCTAACATACTGTCTTCTGGATATTGCTCTAGCTCACCAGATAACGCTGAAGCGAGGATCTGAAGGCGGCTGTTGAGCTGGAAGAAAGCCGCTTGGTCAAATAAACGTGAGACAATTTCGTACTCTTGGTCTGTAATGCTTTGCTGAGGAGGGACGGGTAAATTGACCACCATAATGCGGTTTTCTCCCAGCCCCGCAAAGGCGTGCCCGTCTGAAGAAGGTACAATGCATCCTTCACCAGTATGGAGTTGTTTGCTTTTCCCTTGGATATCAAAGTCGGTATTACCATCTAGCACAACAACCAGTTGGTGGTAGTCATGTTCATGGGTATCTGCTTCATCAGGTAAGCTAAAAACATCAGAGTCAGGCGTGGTCAAATTCGAGTCTTCTTTTGTAACGGTTTGTATAAAGTATAGTCAGCTATGGCTAACTTGAATAGATTCAATCCGACTTTCCCTAACCTCTAAAACAACGCCTGTTATATCCTTAAAAAGGCCAGTAGACTCGCTTACTAAGCGCTAAGTGAGCCTACTTCATAGTTATTAAGGACTAACCTTAATGACCAAATTGCCAAGTGCGCCTGATTTTAAGACGTCTTCGTGAGCCTGAGCCAAGTCGGCCAATTCGTACGCACGGCGTACAACGGGCTTTAATACGCCTTTTTCGAACTGAGGAAGCAAGGACTTTGCAATTAAGGCCAGTTCCGCTGGTTTAACGTTCGCTAGAGCCACACCCACCACACTGGCATCCCGTGCCATTAAGTCGCGCGGGTTAATCTCAACGGTGCCTCGGTTACCAATAACAGCAACGCATCCACCAAAGGCAAGGGCTTTAAGGTCTTGGTCTAGGTTATGGTTAGCAAGCATTTCGATAATTACGTCAAAACCTGTTTCCAGTGTCTGGAAAGGCTCAAGGTGACCACTTTCATTATGCATGATAACGGAGCTCACACCTTGCTCTTTAAGAAGCTTAGCGCCTGCTTCAGTACCAGAACTGGCAACCACTTCCATGCCAGCTGCTAGAGCAAGTTGCACCGCAGCTATGCCTACGGCACCAGTAGCACCGTGAATTAATACTTTATCGCCAGCTTTGGCATTAGCACGGCCAAATAAAGCTCGGTGAGCCGTTGTGTAAGGTACCCCTAAGCAGGCACCTTCTTCAAAGGACAAGGCATCTGCAAGGGCAAAAGTATGTGTGGTGTTACAAACAGCAAACTCGGCACTCGAACCCGTTAGGTTGCGGCTGAAGTAAACTCTTTGTCCTACTGTAAATTGAGTTACTTGGCTACCTACTTCAACGATTGTACCTGCGCCATCATTACCTGGCGTGTGTGGGAAGTTCGCTTTGTAGTTGTTAACACCTGAACGAATGTATGTGTCTACAGGGTTAACACCAGCCGCGCCTACGGCCACTAAGATTTGATCTGCATCGATACTAGGCTTTGCCACATCAACAAGGGCTAAATCGCTGGCTGGGCCATAATCTTGAATTTGCATTGCTTTCATAGTCGGACTTCCTTCTTATAGTTAGGTGTCACAGATGTTAACAATGGAAGAGCGCAGTACACATAGTTTGGGGCACTCCTCCATACTTTAATGGTTAATCAGCATAAACCTGTTCAGGCAGCCAAGTGGCAAGTTCGGGCCAAATGGCAAGCATTATAAGTACCAACACTTGTATTAGTATAAAGGGCAATACGCCTTTATAAATAGACTGGGTTTTCACTTCCGGAGGTGCAACACCTCTTAAATAGAACAGTGCAAAACCAAATGGCGGTGTTAAGAACGAAGTTTGTAAATTAATGGCCATCATAATACCTAGCCAAATTGGGTCTAACCCCATTGCTAATAAGACAGGAGCAACAATCGGTACAACAACGAAGGTAATTTCAATGAAATCGAGAATGAAGCCTAAGAAAAACATCAGCAACATAACCACTATCATGGCCCCAACGACACCACCAGGTAGCTGAGAGAAGAATTCGTGAATCAGTTCTTCACCACCGAAACCTCGGAAAACAAGCGAGAATAGGGATGCGCCAATTAGGATCATAAAGACCATACTGGTGACTTTAGTGGTGGAGTAAACAGACTCTTTTAAGGTGCTTAGATTTAATTTTCCGCTTAAGAAAGCCAGCACGGCTGCGCCCAAAGCACCGACACCTGCTGCTTCGGTAGGGGTGGCAATGCCTGATAAAATAGAGCCGAGAACAGAAAAAATCAGCACTAAAGGAGGTAATAAACCTTTAATTAACTGAATCGCTAATGATTCATCAGAGTTATTTCTAAGTTCTTCTCTTGGTACCGCAGGGGCTTTATGGGGTTGTAGCCAAGCAACTAGGATCACATACAAAATATATAAACCAACTAGCATCAAGCCAGGTATTAAAGCGCCAACAAATAGGTCGCCCACAGAAACCGTTTTAGGTGAGAATATGCCCATTTCCAATTGTGCTTTTTGGAAAGCATTAGAAATGACATCACCCAGTAACACTAAGGCAATAGATGGCGGAATGATTTGCCCCAGTGTTCCTGTTGCACAGATAGTACCGGTTGCTAAAGCTGGGTCGTAACCACGACGCAACATAGTGGGCAGGGAAATCATCCCCATGGTGACCACGGTTGCCCCAACAATACCTGTACTGGCTGCCATCAGCATGCCCACTAGAATGACCGAGATACCAAGACCCCCACGCAGTGAGCCAAATAGCATGGCCATGGAGTCTAATAGCTTTTCAGCCAGTTTGGATTTTTCTAGCAGAACCCCCATTAATACAAATAAAGGAACGGCAATAAGAGTTTCATTACGGACAATACCGAATAAACGATTGGGTAAGGCTTCTAAGAAAACACCATCAAAAGTACCAAATACGGCGCCACCGGCAGCAAATATGAGCGCTGTGCCACCTAATGAGAAGGCAACGGGATAGCCAAATAGCAAGCAGATACAAACAGCTGCAAATAACCAAATAGGAAGTAATTCAACCATGCTTAATTTTGTCCTTTGCTAGGTGCCGCTGTAATAACGCCAATGTTTTTCAAAATATCAGCAACCCCTTGGATAATCAGGCTTACCATCATGACTGGGATTAACGTTTTTAATAGGTAAATAAAAGGTAGCCCGCCTGGCTCTTGAGACGTTTCCATGACTCGCCAAGACGCTGCGACATAATCGATACTTAAATAAGCGGTATAAAAAATAAAAGGCAGTAGTAAGAAAAGGCCACCAATAATATTTACCCAAGCTTTTTTAGTAGGTGAAAACTCTCGATAGAATACATCGACTCTAACGTGTTCATCGTCTTTGAAGGTATAAGCTGCACCCAGCATAAAAACTAAAGCGTGTAGGTAAAGCACAGATTCTTGCAGTGCAATA
This sequence comes from Marinomonas epiphytica, assembly GCF_054780655.1. NCBI lineage: Bacteria > Pseudomonadati > Pseudomonadota > Gammaproteobacteria > Oceanospirillales > Oceanospirillaceae > Marinomonas > Marinomonas epiphytica. The sequence continues at coordinate 122,960 of NZ_BAAGVX010000038.1, read as the reverse complement.
GAGCCATAGTTAAAGCCATACCGTAATAGCACAATAAGGCAAGTTAGTAACATCATCATTAGGGTTAGCCAAGCCACACATCGCCCCATGTAATGGGAGACAGCACCAGCAGAACAAACCAGTTTGTTTAACATTGAAATACTCACAGAATATAAACCGTTATGAAGTGTTTTTGTTGTTCAAAGAACAAGCAAAAAAACTGGACGGTTAGTCTATTGGATCTCAAGCAAGATGGGAATATTTGAAGCTGAAACTTGGCTAAAATCGTGCGTTTTTCTACTTAAATACGTGAAAAACAGCCTTCTTACGTGATTGATTCACTGTATTAAACGCTAGATTTTGATAGTTGCCCAAAAGTTTGCCTCGCTCTTGCCTTGATAAAAGGCTTAGCGCAGCCATATGGTTACTTGCAATGGCTGAAACCCAGCTCCAAAGAGAAGTGCGCTTCATGGTTAAATCAGTAACCGACGTTTTACCGGAGTAGACTTGACGATGGCGGTGTTGGTATCTGCAAGCTCGGAAACTCTGTCTAAAATCGGATCGAGTTCGCTGATGTCTTTCAAGTATAAACGGGCGATGTAACAGTCTTCTCCCGTCACTTTATCGCACTCAACGATTTCTGGAATGGCACTAATTTGTTTTTCTAATTCGTGTATTTTTCCTGGTAGCTGGCGCATACGTACAATGGCCATTAAGCCATAGCCTAAGGCGTCAGGGTTGATTTCTATTTTGTACCCAGCGATAACGCCGTTTTCTTCTAATCGCTTTAGGCGCTCATTGACGCTTGGGGCTGTCATGCCAACCACTCGAGCCAGTTCACTGACAGGTGTTCTGGCATTGTCGTATAAGAGTCGGATGAGTTGAGTGTCTATGCCATCTAAAGTGATATTATTATTTCTAAAGTTATTTCGCATTTTTGCCTCTATTTCTTATAGGAACTATCTTTATTTGCCTTTGTATTTGTCTGCTAAATTAAGATTATTCAATTTATTCTATTCACCATAGAGCATTTTGTTCTTTTAATGCAAAGAATAGGAGAGAAATGATGAATCGTTCTATTAGCAGTATTGGCACCATTGAATTGGTGTTGGCCATGATGATGTCCGGCACAATTGGATATTTTGTTATCAGCTCTGAGCAGCCATTGTATAACGTTGTGTTTTTTCGATGTGTGATTGGTGCCCTAGTGTTAGGGGGCTATGCATACTTTTCTGGGGTAGTTCGTCGTGAGTTTTTTCGGTTTGGAGTACTGTCATTGATCATCTTAGGTGGCATGACTTTAGTTCTGAATTGGATTTTGTTGTTTGCTTCGTTCCAGTTTATCGCGTTTTCCATCGCAACGGTGGCCTACAACATGCAACCTTTATTTTTGGTGCTGGTGAGTGCGTTTATTAGTAGAGAAGCTCCTTCTCGTTCTATGTTGTTTTGGTTAGCAGTGGCGTTTGTTGGCTTGTTTTGCATCGTTGAGTTGGATGTGAATGAGATAGTTGGACTCTTGTCTGGTGATGCCAGCTCGTCTGCTTTTATTGGTTTGTTGCTCGCGTTAGGGGCTGCGCTGTTTTATACAGCAGCCACTTTACTGGCGAAAAGAGTGAGCCAAGTACCATCTACTTTTGTGGCCCTAGTGCAGATGATCATTGGTATCTTTATGCTGATGCCGCTGGTGGACTTGTCGAACTTGCCTACGTCAGCTCGCCAATGGACGGATATCTTAGTGTTAGGGGTTATCCTGACTGGGTTTATGTACATCATCATGTACGATAGCTTTCAAAAGTTGCCAACTCAGTTGATTGCCATTCTGTCATTTATTTACCCTGTAACTGCTTTGATTGTTGATTACATGGCGTTTTCAACTCAAATTAGCCTCTGGCAAGGGGTAGGGGTATTACTCATTTTGTTAGCCGTTTGCGCAGTAAAATTCGATTGGAAACTGTCGTCATTTTTCCCAATTAAAATTTAAACTAAGGGCATTTATCTGATGCTAATAATTAAAGAATGAGTACCCAAAAGAAATTATTATTGAAATATTTCACTCTTTAACATTTCTGTCACATAACTTTTTTATAGTGGCTGTCATTGAACGAGCTATGGGCAGTCGCTCATAAATATTTGACTATAACCATTGGGGTTTATGTGATGAAAAAACTAGTTGCGGGTTTAGCAATGACAGCAGCGGCAAGCGTTTCTTTTAACGCTGTTGCAGACGTTGATGCAGGTTTGAATTCTTACACTAAGGCTAGCGGTGTTTCTGGTAACATCTCAAGTGTTGGTTCTGATACTTTGGCTAACTTGATGACTCTATGGGCTGAAGATTTCAAACGTCTTTACCCTAACGTGAACATTCAAATTCAAGCGGCTGGTTCTTCTACTGCGCCACCAGCACTAACTGAAGGTACGTCAAACTTTGGTCCTATGTCTCGTACAATGAAGGACAAAGAAATCGCAGCGTTCGAGAAAAAATTCGGTTACAAGCCAACTGCAATCCCAGTTGCAATTGATGCGCTAGCAGTATTCGTACACAAAGATAACCCAATCAAAGGTCTTTCACTTCCAGAAGTAGATGCGATTTTCTCTTCTACTCGTAAAGGTGGTCACAGCGAAGACATCACTAACTGGGGTAAAGCGGGTCTAACTGGTGCTTGGTCAAACCGCGACGTTCAATTGTTCGGTCGTAACTCAGTATCTGGTACTTACGGTTACTTCAAGTCTACTGCACTATTCAAAGGTGACTTCAAAAACAGTGTAAACGAGCAACCTGGTTCTGCTTCTGTTGTTCAGTCTGTTTCTACTTCACTTAACGGTATTGGTTACTCTGGTATCGGTTACAAAACGTCTTCAGTACGTGCTTTACCATTGGCTAAGAAAGCAGGTGGCGCATTCGTAGAAGCTACTCCAGCAAACGCTTCTACTGGTAAATACCCACTGTCTCGCTTCCTTTACGTTTACGTAAACAAAGCACCTAACAAGCCACTAGCACCGTTACAACGTGAATTCGTAAAAATGGTTCTATCTAAAATGGGTCAAGAGGTTGTTGTAAAAGACGGTTACGTACCTCTACCAGCTAAAGTTGCTGACAAGTACCTAAAATCTCTAGGCATTAACTAAGTTAGCTTAGCGAATCAAAATGAGATACCAGAAGCAGGATGGCGTTACGCTCTCCTGCTTTTCTCTTCTCACTTGATGTAACAAAAACGTCACAATAAAAGTTGAAAGCGGATGACTACAACAACTGATAATCAGATGCCTGAGCTGGATTTTGATACTCCAGCGCTAAAGCGTCATCGTAAAATTCGAGCCCTAAAAGACCGCATGACCGGTACTGGGATCGCCATCGGGGGCTGCAGTGTAATACTGGCTGTATTGCTAATTTGTTTTTACCTTCTGTACGAGGTTGCGCCACTTTTCGCTGGTGCTTCAATTGAAAAGCAAGCAGATTACTCTTTGCCTGCTGAAGATCATGGTAAGAGCTTATATCTTACTTCAGAAGAACAGTCTGAAATTGGAATGCGTGTTGCAGAAAACGGCAGCATAGTGTTCTTTTCTATTGCCGATGGCAGTGTCATCAATACAATCGAGAATCCTCGTGAGCAAGCTGTAACGAGTTTTACTATTGAGTCTGATACCAGCCGTTTATTAGCCTTTGGTTATGAAGACGGAAAGGTGCTTTTAGTAAAGCATAGCTATCGTATTTCTTACCCCGACGGTGTTCGTCAAATCACACCTTTTGTCGAGTTTCCATATGGTGAAGAAGCCATCAATGTCGCTAACTTCGCCATTAATAAACTGGCGGTTCGTGATGCTGAAGATGGTATGACCATTGCTGCACTCGGTGCCTCAGAAAGCACCGTACTGCGTGTTACCAAAGACGTTAACATCATTACCGAAGAAGTTGAAATATCAGAGCAACGTGAATCTCTACCTTTCATACAAGACGTAGCGTCTGTGTTAGTGAGTGGTGACCAAAGATACCTCTACATTGCCACTACTAAAGGTGAGTTAAACGAGTTCGATTTACGTAACTTCGATAACATATACCAAAAAGATACCATTCAATTATTTGACCAGTCTGCAAGCCTAGTTTCTATGACTTACTTGCTAGGTAACTCTTCTGTGATGGTAGCCGACTCTTCAGGCCGTGTCGGACAATGGTTCAATGTCCGCGAAGATGGCAGTAATGAAGAAAAGCTGACGTTTATTCGTGACTTCGAGCAAAACTCAGCCATCGACAACATTACTATGGAACAACGTCGTAAAGGTTTTGCAACACTAGACGATCGTGGTGTTGTGGCTATCTATAATGCGACAGCGAAGCGCCAAGTTGTGGATGAGCAATTGAGTGACGGTTCGGCTCGCATGATCAGCTTTACGCCACGTGCTAATGGCTTACTGTTAGAAGATGGCAAAGGCTTACACTTCTACCACGTTGATAACGAGCACCCAGAGGTATCTTGGTCTTCATTGTGGGGGCAAGTCTGGTATGAAGGCTACCAAGAGCCGACCTTTACTTGGCAGTCGTCTGCAGCTAACAATGACTTTGAGCCGAAATACAGCTTAATGCCGTTGGCATTTGGTACTTTGAAAGCCGCGTTCTATGCAATGCTAATGGCCGTGCCGCTGGCTATTTGTGGCGCTATTTATACGGCTTACTTCATGGCACCGGGCCTACGCCGTAAAGTGAAACCTGTTATTGAGTTAATGGAAGCACTGCCGACGGTAATCCTCGGTTTCTTAGCGGGCTTATTCTTTGCTCCTTTCTTAGAAGAAAATCTGGCCGCAACCTTTAGCGTTCTGATCGTACTACCTATTGGAATTTTGTTGTTTGCCTACCTTTGGTCTAGGCTGCCAACCAATATTCGCTGGTTAGTACCAGAAGGCTGGCAACCACTTTTATTGATCCCCGTTATCGTGTTCTTAGCTTGGTTCTGTTTGGCCGTGAGTCCATTCATAGAGCTGAACTTCTTTGGCGGTAATATACGCGGTTGGATTACTCACGACTTGGGTATCACTTTTGACCAACGTAATGCGTTAGTAGTAGGTTTTGCAATGGGATTTGCGGTGATTCCTACCATCTTCTCAATTACCGAAGATGCGATCTTTAGTGTGCCAAAAGCCTTAACACAAGGGTCACTAGCATTGGGTGCGACTTACTGGCAAACCATGACTCGAGTGGTTCTTCCAACGGCGAGCCCAGGTATTTTTTCTGCCGTAATGATAGGTATGGGCCGTGCTGTTGGTGAAACCATGATCGTACTTATGGCAACAGGTAATACGCCGATTATGGACTTCAATATTTTCGAAGGTATGCGTACATTGGCCGCAAACCTAGCGGTAGAGGTTCCAGAATCAGAAGTGGGAAGTTCCCATTATCGTATTCTTTTCTTGGCGGCGTTTGTGCTCTTTATCTTTACCTTTGTGGTAAACACCATCGCCGAAACCGTGCGTCAGCACCTACGTAAAAAATACGGGTCATTGTAATGAGTAAAGAAATGAAAATGGAAAAACAGTCCGTATCTGAGTGGGTCAAGTCCGGTGATCCATGGGTATGGATGAATGCTGGTGCAGTTGCCATTTCTGTCATCATGGTGGTTGGCTTGCTACTGCTTATTGCAGTACGAGGTCTGGGGCATTTCTGGCCTGCTGACATTACTCAAGCGACTTACTCCCTACCAGGAGAAAAGGCGTACACCATTGTGGCAGAGCGCGTTGAAAGCGTGGAAGTTACAGCGGCTCAGCTTCGTGAAGCCGGTATTAACTTACCTGAAGGTGGTGAGCCATTACTTACTCGAACCTTACTTAAAATGGGTAACCGCGATGTCTACGGTGCCGATTTTGGTTGGGTCCTTGATAAGTACCTAAGTGATATGGAAACCCCTGAAATGCTGTTTGCAGCGGAAAGGCACGAATGGGGTAACCTGTATGGCTACTTGAAAGAAGTAAAAGAAAACGGTCAAGTCGTTTCTCAAACACAAGACCTCACGCCAACTGCGTCGGCTTTGGCAACTTGGGGTGTATTTGAAAAGAGTATTGAACGCGCTTCAAGCATTTTTGATGAAATCAAAGACATCGAAAAAGCAGACATTGGTAAAATTAACCATGCCCTAGAGCGTATTCGCCTTAAACAGCGCCGCTATGAGCTTGATGGTGAGTTAACTCCAGCAGTAGAAGCTGATTTGGCTGCCGAACGAGCTCAATATGATGCTGAATATGCTCAGTTGCAAAAGCAACTTGCAGCTCTGTACCAGCAGATTAACCGTGACACAATAACTGTGCAGGTTATGGACGGTACGGTTCATGAAATTCAAGTGGCTAAAATAGTTCATGCTTTCCGTCCGAATGCGATGGGAGTGTTTGAGAAGCTAGCCTTCTACTTCAATAAAGTATGGGAGTTTTTAACCGACGAGCCACGTGAAGCAAATACAGAGGGCGGTGTTTTCCCTGCGATCTTCGGTACCATCATGATGGTATTGTTAATGACCGTGTTGGTCACGCCGTTCGGTGTCGTTGCAGCGGTTTATCTACGTGAATATGCCACACAAGGTGTGATTACTCGCATTATTCGTATCGCAGTAAATAACCTGGCTGGTGTACCTTCTATCGTATACGGTGTATTCGGTTTAGGGTTTTTTATCTACTTCCTAGGTTCTGGCATTGACGAAGCATTCTTCCCAGAGGCATTACCATCACCAACTTTTGGTACTGGTGGTCTGATGTGGGCTTCTATTACCTTGGCTCTATTGACAGTGCCGGTTGTCATTGTAGCGACAGAAGAAGGCTTATCGCGTATTCCTCGTAATGTTCGTGAAGGTAGTTTGGCATTGGGAGCAACAAAAGCCGAAACCCTATGGCGTGTGGTGTTGCCTATGGCCAGCCCTGCGATCATGACAGGGGTTATCTTAGCGGTGGCCCGTGCTGCGGGTGAAGTTGCTCCACTCATGCTGGTGGGTGTGGTGAAGCTAGCTCCGACGCTGCCTCTAGATGGTAACTATCCATTTATCCACCTAGACCAGAAATTCATGCACTTAGGCTTCCATATCTATGATGTAGGTTTCCAAAGTCCGAATGTGGAAGCAGCGCGACCACTGGTTTATGCAACAGCTTTACTACTTGTTATGGTGATTGCTCTGTTGAACTTCTCAGCAGTAACGATTCGAAATCACCTACGTGAAAAATACAAATCGCTAGAAATGTAAGCGGAGAAGAAGAGATTATTATGAGCGAAGAACAAACACACTCAATTGATATTTCAGCAATGCAACGTAGCCAACAAGCACTACGCATTGAAGACGAAACCGTTTGCCTTTCTGTAAAGGATTTACACCTTTACTATGGGGAAAAAGAAGCACTGAAAGGTGTGGATATGATTATCCCAGAGAAAAAGGTAACTGCGTTTATCGGTCCATCTGGTTGTGGTAAGTCGACTTTATTACGCTGCTTTAATCGAATGAACGACTTGGTAGATAGCTGCCGCATTACCGGTGAAATCAACTTACACGACAATAATATCTACGAAAAAGGCACAGACGTCGCTGAATTACGTCGCCGAGTGGGCATGGTGTTTCAAAAGCCAAACCCATTCCCTAAGAGCATTTATGAAAATGTTGCTTACGGTCTTCGTATTCAAGGTATTAACAAAAAGCGTGTGATCGACGAAACAGTAGAGTGGGCACTACGCTCTGCGGCGCTTTGGGACGAAGTAAAAGATCGTTTACACGAGAGCGCATTAGGTATGTCTGGTGGTCAGCAACAACGTTTGGTTATTGCCCGCACCGTGGCTGTTAAGCCTGAAGTCTTATTGCTTGATGAGCCTGCTTCTGCCTTGGACCCAATCTCTACTTTGAAAATTGAAGAGTTGATTCACGAATTGAAGAAAGACTTCACCATCGCCATCGTAACGCACAATATGCAACAGGCGGCGCGTGTATCTGACTATACTGCCTTTATGTATATGGGTGACTTAATTGAGTTTGGTGACACCAACACTCTATTTACCAATCCAAGTAAACAACAAACAGAAGACTACATTACAGGTCGCTACGGCTAGGTTGAGGGAAAAACAATGAAAGAATTAGCATCAGATCATATCTCCCAGCAGTTTAACAAAGAGCTAGAAGCGTTACGTCAGCACTTTCTAACCATGGGCGGTGTTGTTGAGCAACAGGTACAAAACGCAGTGCAAGCTTTAATGGATGCCAATGTGGATCTTGCGGAGCAAGTAACTGAGCAAGATACTATGGTAAACCAGCTAGACGGCCTGATTGACGATGAATGTAACCGCATTCTTGCGATACGTCAGCCAGCGGCTTCTGACTTACGCATGATTGTGTCCATCAGCAAAGCGGTAGGTGAGCTTGAGCGTATGGGTGATGAAGCCAAGAAAATTGCTCGTTTAACCGTTAATCTAGCAGATGAAGGTGAGTCTCCACGAGGCTATGTGGAGATTAATCGCATTGGGCAAATGGTCTCCAAAATGATTCATGACACACTGGATGCCTACGCACGTTTAGATATCGACGCTGCTATCCAGGTTGCTAAGCGTGACCGTAATGTTGACCAAGAGTTTAATGCGGCAATGCGTTCTTTGATCACCTATATGATGGAAGACCCACGTAGTATTTCTAAGGTCATGAACGTGATTTGGGTATTACGATCATTGGAACGTATTGGCGATCACGCTCGTCATTCCTGCCAACATCTGATTTTCATGGTGAAAGGTGTCAACGTGCGCCATGTTTCGGTCAATGACCTAGCGGGCAAAATTGGCCACTAGATAGACCTATGTAGTGAAAAGCACTGGCTTTAGCCGGTGCTTTTTTTTGCCTGTGATTTGCGAAACAAGCGTGTAAGTTAGAATTTTTCAATGACGTTGCAAATGAGTCTCGTATATCATGCTGAGATATTTCCCAGAAAGATAACTAGAGAGAAAAGATGTTTGAATTACAGGAAAAGCAGGCTGTTTCAAGCTTGGCAGATTATCAAGAGTTGGCTGACCAACTAACTGGATTATTGTCTGGCGAACAGGATTTAATTGCCAACAGTGCTCAATTTTCTGCGTTTGTGATGCAGATGATTCCCGACTTAAATTGGTCCGGGATTTATTTCGCGCAGGGTGAAGAGCTCGTGTTAGGCCCGTTTGTCGGCAAAGTCGCTTGTACTCGTATTCCATTTGGTCGCGGAGTATGCGGCTCTGCAGCTGCCACTCAACTGACTCAGCGTGTTGATGATGTACATGCTTTCGAGGGGCATATTGCCTGCGATGCCGCCTCAGCGTCTGAGTTGGTTATACCGATAGTAGTTGATCAAGAACTGGTCGGTGTATTCGATATGGATAGCCCAAATATTCAGCGCTTTAGCGCAATCGATGAGCAGGGTATGGAAAAGCTAGTGGCCATTTTTGTTGCAAGCACTAATATGAGCTGGTCTCGTTAATTGATATGCAACGAGAGCTAGCTGGCTCGTCTAGCTAGCTTTACGAGGATGAGAGTCAGGGTCAGTGTCGACAGAATACTCACTATAAAAGTAAGCGCTTTAATTTCACTCAGACCTTTTTTTAAAGCAAGGTAAACATGGCTGCTCTTATGTCTATTGGCTTGGTGTACTTCTAGTACAAATTCATTGATTGGGCCATAAAGTGATTGGATTCGATCTTGGAGAATCTGGCCATTATCAGATTTATGGTTTTCAAGCCTTGCAACGTTCAAGCTTAACAGCTCTAGTTCAGCATTAATTATATTTAATAGTCGAAATGCTTTACCTTCAGGGTAACTACGAATCACTGCCCCGACCTCACCTTGTCTAAGGATATCGACACGGCTCATGAGTAAATCGTATTGATAATAACCTGCTCCATTTAACGGCCTGTCTTGCCATTCAAGTTCTCGTAAAAAGTCGACATATCGATAGGCCTGCATTTGCAGCTGAACACTGTTCCAAAGGATGCTCTCCGAAGCAGTACTTTCATTATAAGACTCTGTTTCACTGCTCATGTGCATTAGCCTAATACTTACGCCAGATACAGTAATAGTCATTAGAAGCAGTAAAGTGAGAAGGTAATTCTTATAAAAAAAGTTAAGAGTAAGTCTAATAGGCACGTTGTTTAATCTATAGTGAAGCTTGTAATGTTTTGGATTTGCCAGATAGAACGGCCATAATACAGCTCATTTCGTAAGCTTTGGTCGTCGTCAAAAGGGTAAATTACCATGGTAGGCCCAAGGTTTCTAACAGACATTTGCAGGCCATCTTTATGAGTCGCTATGATAGCACCTTTCGTGATGAAATCCTCTACAGGAATCTCTACGATATAATAGTTAAGAGCAGTCAACCTTAACATATTACCGTGATTGTCTAGCGAGCGAAGTAATTCATATAGGTCAAAGCCTGAATAGGTGTGTACGCCATCAGACCATGGGTCATGGGTTACTATGCTTTTTCGGGGCAGGGTATGCAGCATAGCTAAATCAAACTCTGCACCAGCAGCTGAGTTAGTATGTTTTATATCACCTGAAATGGTTAGTACAACATGAGAGGTAGGTGATTCCAGTGCCGCCGCGGATAAACTGGCGGTAAGACTAAAGAGCCAGATGATTCGAGTAAGAGTCGTTTTGAGCACCATAATTAGCCATGATAAGAATGTTTACGTGAGAGTAATTTAATAGAGGTTTTCCTTACTTGTAAACCAGCTCGTAAATTAACTATAAAAAAGTCGGTATTCAGTGGCTTGTTGTCAGCATTTTTGTGAAAATTGCTAAGTAAATTATTAAATTTGAACGAGAAACCTTGTGATTACCCAACCCTTTAAAACCATAGAGGCTTTTTTTAAAGCGATCCCTTTAATTTTGTCGCCACAGTTGCGCTTATTTGTTCTTGCTCCTCTATTGGCTAATATTATTTTGATGGGCGTTGTCTATTTATTAGCCCTGAGCTATTTCCATCATCTGACCACGGTATTGATGGATTATCTTCCTGAATGGCTGTCTTTTTTAAACTGGCTGTTCTATGCCATTTTTGGCGCTGTAGTCGCGGTATTGCTTTTTTATAGTTTCTCTATAGGGGTTAATATTCTAGCAGCTCCCTTTATGGCGTTTTTGGCGGAAAAAGTAGAAGAGAAAAAAACCGGCAAAGTATTTGACGAGCAACTGAACAGTAAAGTCATTTTGGCCATTATAGGGCGCAGCTTACAGCGTGAGTTACAAAAAATTCTCTATTTTTTACCGCGTTTTTTGGGTTTAATTATTTTGTCTTTTATTCCCATTGTGAACATCATTGCGCCTGTATTACTGTTGCTTTTCTCTACTTGGATGTTAGCCATCCAATATATGGATTATGCGTTTGACAATAACAAGGTAGCATTTCACGACATGAGAATGGCGCTACGTAGTAAGCCGCTTATGTGCTGGATGTTTGGTGCCATTGTTATGGTAGGTATTACCATCCCCGTTTTGAACTTGGTAATCATGCCAATAGCGGTGGTGGCAGCTACCCTGTTATGGATAGATGTATATCGCAGCCAGTTTGGAGACTACTCTTCACTTTTAATTGATTCTAATGAGGCGCAGTAATGTCATTAAAAATTTTAGTCGTAGATGATGCTTCCTTTACTCGAGACCTCATCAGACGAACGCTCAGAAAACAGTTCCCCGCTTGTGTGATTGAAGATGCAATTAATGGTCGTAAAGCTCAGCAACTATTGAGCAAAAGCAAGTTCGACATGGTGCTGTGTGATTGGGAAATGCCTGAAATGACGGGCGTTGAGCTTTTAAAATGGTGCCGTGAACAACCACAATACCAAAAAGATGCCATGCCATTTTTAATGATTACCAGTCGTGGAGACAAAGACCATGTTGTTGAAGCAGTAAAGTCAGGGGTCACTGATTATTTGGGTAAACCTTTCTCCAGTGAACAGCTAGTGAATAAAGTAATGTCTGCTGCTCAAAAGCATGGCATTGAGTCTAAACTGACGTCTCAGAAAGCCCGATCAGGAGCACCACGAGCCAACGATGGTGTAGCCTCAGGATCGATAGATGTTTTACTAAATGCAGGGGAGAAAGTGTCTAAAGGCCAATCCACAGCGGCTAAAGTTACCTCTCCGCATGTGAAGGTTAAAGAGGTAAAAATACCCACGTTAGTGCGTTTTGAAACCAAACAGTTTCGTTGCATGGTAATAAAGCTTGCCTTACAAGAGGCCACCATGTTGATTAAGAGCGATGATGTGATCCCTCAAGTGTTAGGTCAAGCAGTGCTGGATTTGGAAAATGAAGGCACAGTAAACCGTTTAAACTATTTCGTGCAATCCGTAGCCACTACGGAAAAGAAAGCAGATTCAACGTTTTTAACGGTGACGCTTAGCTTGATAGACCAAGACGCAGAAAAAACAGAATTTATTACCAAGTTATTTGGTCGCTTATGAAAACGTATTATTGCTATGCTGGCTTATGAAGCTGGCATAGCAATTTGGTCATTACGAATTCGGCTACTTGGAAAATGGCAACTAAAGGTACTGCCAAAACCGGGTTGGCTGCGGATTTGTAGTTTGGCTTCATGATGAACTAGTACGTGTTTAACAATCGCTAACCCCAAACCTGTACCACCGTTCTTAGACCCTCTGCCTTTATCGACTCGAAAGAAGCGTTCTGTGAGTCTAGGAATGTACCTAGGTTCGACCCCTAAGCCTTCATCTTGCACTGAGAATACGCCACTATACTCACCATAATCCCAAGTCACGTTCACATCACCACCATCTGGTGAATATTTGACGGCATTGAGTACTAAGTTTGAGAATGCACTGTACAACTCGTTATAAGACCCATAAATGCGTGCTTCTTCGGGAATATCAAAAATCAGTTTATGTTCGTTCGAAAGCAGAGAAGAAGCCGCTTTTTCAACCGCACTGGTAATATCAGTGATTTTGATCCACTGGTCTGGCTCTCGCTTATCATTGCCTTCTAGGCGAGATAGTAACAGAAGATCTTCAATCAAGTGCTCCATACGGTCTGACTGCTCAGACATATTGACTATGCCTTTCTGTAGGCTGCCTGGTAAAGCATCTTTGAACATGTCCAAGGTTTCTAAGTACCCTTTTATGACTGTCAAAGGTGTCTTCAACTCATGTGAGGCATTGGCTACAAAGTCTTTACGCATCTGCTCTAATAAATGCAGGCGGGTGACGTCTCGGATAAAGATTAGGTGATCATTTTTATCATAGAGGGTCGTTTGTACTTCAAGATAAGTGCCTTCTTTAGCGGGGGATTTGATCACTAGAGGTTCGCCGAAACGCTTTTGGCTAAAGTAACGGAAAAAGTCTGGGTCTCGTACAATGTTGGTAATCGGTTGTCCTCGATCTACTGGGCGCATGAGCCCAAAAAAGTGCGCTGCAGAATTATTCCACCATTCAAGGTTACCTTGGCTGTCAGCCATAATAACCCCTTCTTTTAGGGCGGCAGTAGAACTTTCGATTCGAGTTAAAGCTTGGCGCATGCGGCGTTTCGACTTGCGTTGCTTTTTCTGTAAGCGATAGACTGCGTCAAAAACTTCCCCCCAAATACCGTCAGATTCAGGGGGCGCTTTTTTGCCTGAGTGGCGTAACCAGTGGTGGAAAGTGTATACCTGATACATTTGCCAGTATAAGCTTCCAAGCGTATAGATGAGCAAGGTAGCAAGCAGTTGGCCAATTACAAGGCCAATGGCAATACAGGCAGCTAGCCCGATTAGCCATCGGGCTACGGCGACTTTCCAAATATTCTTCATGGAGTTCTTTTCGCAGAGAATCGATAGCCAGTGCCACGAACCGTTTGAATTAAACTGTCATGGGAACTACCAATGGCTTTACGTAAACGACGAATGTGTACATCAACCGTACGTTCTTCAACGTAGACATTGCCGCCCCAAACTTGATCTAATAATTGCGCTCGAGAGTAAGCTCTTTCTTGGTGTGTCATTAAAAATTTAAGCAAACGATACTCTGTAGGCCCCATTTCTAATGGGCGGCTACCAATGGTAACGCGCTGACTAATAGGGTCTAGTAATAGACCTTCTATTTCAATTGGTTCATCGATACCTTGTGGTGTTGCGCGGCGAAGAACCGCTTTAAGGCGAGCAACCAGCTCTCTTGGTGAGAATGGCTTAGTAATATAATCATCAGCACCGACTTCAAGGCCTTGAATCTTATTGTCTTCTTCACTTTTTGCGGTCAACATGATGACAGGGATTTCAGCGGTCGTTGGGTCTTTCTTTAAACGTCGTGTTAATTCAATACCGCTACCACCAGGCATCATCCAGTCTACTAGAATCAAATCAGGTCTATGATCCACAATAATTTCGTGGGCCTGTTGGCTGTTTTCTGCTTCCAAATATTCGTATCCTGCCATTTCTAAGGCGACAGCGATCATTTCGCGAATGGAAGACTCATCATCAATAATTAGTACTTTTTTACCGGTCACAGGATTCACCCTCATCTCAGGAACGGTTTATTAAAGCTCGAAAATGTGACAATTTGGTTAAAATGTCACATCACTGCCATAAATTCAACTTAATAGCTTAGTAGTAAGCCCACAAAGACACACAAGCCCACTCGGTTATTAGCAAGAAAAGCATGGAAACAAGCTTGCCTATCACGCGTTTTGGTTTGTAGATGTTGTTGGATAAACAAACCACAGCAAAGTAAAAGCGATACAAAGAAAGGCCATGGCAAAGACCCTAACACACCTATCCAAGTTAATAAGGATAGGGTAAGACCTTGCAAAATGAGGATGATTAATAGGTCGTACTGGCCAAATAAAATCGCTGTGGATTTGATGCCGACTTTTAAGTCATCGGGTCTGTCTGTCATAGCGTAATAAGTGTCGTAGGCGATGGTCCATAAACAGTTTGCTAGAAATAGCATCCACAGTTTAGGGTCGCTTAGGTCGCCACCTTGAGCACTGTAAGCCATTGGAATAGCCCAAGAGAAAGCTAACCCTAAAAACAGTTGCGGCAAATGCGTATAGCGCTTCATAAAGGGATACAAAGCCGCTAAGCCTAACCCTATAAAAGACAGCATTATGGTTCTAAAGTCGGTAAAAAGAACCAAAATAAAGCTTAATAGAGCCAAACTAGCAAAAACGATAAGTGCTTCTTTTTCACTCACACGACCAGACGGAAGGGGGCGATTCTTGGTGCGTTCAACAAATCCATCCACTTTACGATCAGCATAATCATTAATAACACACCCCGCCGAGCGCATTGCGAATACCCCAAGCACAAAAATAACAATCAGATGCCAATCAGGCCATCCGTCGGCTGCTAACCATAAGGCCCAAAGAGTCGGCCACATAAGTAGGAGTGAGCCAATAGGGCGGTTGAATCGGGTAAGGTCTGCGTAGTCTTTAAGTTTGCTCATAGTGTTTTAAAAGGTTGTGGTAATTGAGTGATCTCTTGGAAGAATACTTCACAGACAAGAATACCTTGTCCGTATTGCTGAAACACTGAACGCCTTGCCCATAAAGATTGCTCTTGCCCTGGGAATAGAGACTTAGGCAAATTAGCTATCTCTACAGCGCTTCGCTTCAGCCCTCGGTGACGGAATAAATAACCACCTAACGGCGTATTTTTTAAGTGTTTTACTTGTCGCCAATGACCGCATAAAGCACTCACGGGCACAACTGAGCGTGCGTAGATCACAGGCAGATCATTGCAAATGAGTACCACAGTACGAATACGGGTTGCCTGACGCGATCTTAGTTTTAAACGTTTTCTTTCTCGCGGTGTGGCCGGCCCCCAATCATCTTCAATGACTTGTACGGTAAGTTCACCAACACTTTGGAGTTTTGCCGTTAGGGAGCTATGGGTCGTCAACCAAGGCCAGAGTTGCTTAGGCACTTGTTGCTTATTAATTCGTTGGCTTGGATGCCAGCGATAATCAAATTGTTTAGCAGCAGAGTGATTGAGTACAAACATGCGTTACGATGGCTTTTTAATGAGTTTTGCTAATTGGCGTAAAAGTGTTTTAGATGTCATTAGCTGATGGTAACACGCTTGCACTCTTTCTTGCTCAAGTCCGAGTGGCTTTAATTGTTCTTCGGTTATTGTTTCACCCTTATATAACGTTTGCGCAACAAACATGAGCCTTGCCAGTTGCTCGTGTTCGCCTTGGTAAGCCTGGTCTTTACTATAACGAATCGCCAAACAAACATCTTCCGGCAGCCCCCAATGCTGTAACTGCCAAGAGGCAATTTGTTCTTGAGTAAAATGCAATGTGTGCATTTCTATGAGCTCAGTAGGCTGGTGTCGATTTGCCTCTTGGCTGCGAGACAGGAGATTAAAATAGGGTGATAGTACGGTCCCCATGACTAAATAACCAAAGTTGTGCAGTAGTCCTACTAAGTAAGCATGGCCGATGAAATGAGAGTTAGAAGTTGGCATTTCCCTCGCTAAGCATTCCATTAGAAAAGCTTGGGACACAGCATTAAGCCAAAAATCTTGGTAGGGCCTAGGGCCATGCTTAGGGGGTGAAACACAATTGCTAAGTGATAAACCCAGGGAGAGGTTAAGCACTAGGTCATAACCAACGACTCGTACAATGGCATCTTTAATGGAAGACACATCATTACGAGTGCCGTAATAAGGGGAGGAGGCCCATGCCATGACCTGAGCTGCTAAACTTGGGTCTAGGCTGATGATGTCACACAACTCTTCAGCATCTGCTTTGTCTTTCGTAGACAACTGAATGATACGTTGGGCGCTGTTAGACAAGGCTGGCATTTCCAACGTTTCATGGAGCCTTTGTTTAATGCGTATTGACTGAAAGCGACCTAAGGCGAGCTTCATTTGCTCTTCATCTTGTCTGTGGTCTTTGACAATCTTAGGGACTTGCTCGGTATTTATGGATATTGGCTCAAAATAATTCAGAGGGCCTGCAAAGCTTTTCTGAATTTCCTTCGTTTCTAGCTCGACATAATCTTCCCCATAAGGGGATAAAACACGGGCCGTGTCATAATTGAAAATATAGCTGTCTACGATTGTTTGACGGGACAGGTTAAAGCGATCTTGGTTCTGTGGTGAAACAGGATAGATAGGCTTAAAATGTCGGTTAGTGATTTTAGACACCTGGCCAATATCAAGAATACGATGACGCGGAAAAATAATCTGTACACGCCCATTGTGATCAGCAAAGTGTAAAACACAAAGAGTTAAAGGATCAGGGCTCTGATTATTTTTATCCATAATAAGTAAAACAGCCTATATCCTTGGTACATCTCAAACGGTCAAACAAAAAAGCCTCATCACACCAGTGATGAGGCTTTTAATATACCACGAATTGCAATGAAATCAGTGATTAAGAATCTGACTTAAGAACAATTGGGTACGATCATGTTGTGGGTTATCGAAGAACTCAGTAGGTTCGTTAGCTTCAACGATCTCTCCTGCATCCATGAAAACAACACGGTCTGCAACCGTTTTAGCAAAGCCCATTTCGTGTGTTACACACACCATGGTCATGCCTTCATCGGCAAGCTGCACCATAACGTCCAATACTTCCTTGATCATTTCAGGGTCAAGAGCAGATGTTGGCTCATCAAATAGCATAATACGTGGTTTCATACACAAGCCACGCGCAATGGCAACGCGTTGCTGCTGACCACCTGATAGCTGACCTGGGTATTTCAGTGCTTGGTTGGCGATTTTTACACGCTCCAAGTAGTGCATTGCCATTTCTTCTGCTTCCTTTTTAGGTGTTTTACGTACCCAAATCGGCGCTAAGGTTAGGTTCTCTAAAATGGTCAAGTGAGGGAACAGATTAAAGTGCTGGAACACCATACCGACATCCTTACGGATGGCTTCGATGTTCTTAAGGTTGTCGTTCATCTCAATGCCATCAACAATAATTGAGCCCTTCTGGTGCTCCTCAAGGCGGTTGATACAGCGTGTCATTGTTGACTTACCTGAACCAGAAGGCCCACAAACAACGATACGCTCGCCTTTTTTGATGCTGAAGTTGATGTTTTTTAGGACGTGGAAATCCCCGTACCATTTGTTCACATCGTTAAATTGGATAATTGCTTCTTCACCCGGCTCAAGTTGGGCAAGTGCCATATTTCTTTCTGTCATTGTATTGACCTCAAATTCTTAACTAATTGCGCTTATGACCGGTTTCTAATTTACGTTCGATTGCCATACTGTAACGAGACATACCGAAACAAATAGCCCAATAAACAAAGCCGGCAAAGGCATAACCTTCTACTGTTGTTCCAAGCCAGTTGGCATCGTGGTTGGCTAATTGGATAATACCCAAAAAGTCGAACATACCAACGATATAAACCAGAGTCGTATCTTTAAATAGACCGATGAAAGTGTTTACGATACCAGGAATAACTAGCTTCAAAGCCTGTGGTAGGATAACCAATACCATTGACTGCCAGTAGGTTAGCCCCATAGCATCAGCGGCTTCGTATTGCCCTTTTGGAATCGCTTGTAGACCACCACGAATTACCTCTGCCATGTATGCTGCAGAGAACAAGGTAATACCAATAAGTACACGCAACAGTTTATTAAAGTTCATACCTTCTGGCAGGAACAGTGGAATCATAACGGATGCCATAAACAGGATGGTAATCAAAGGAACAGCACGGATAGTCTCGATAAATACGACACATACAGACTTAGCGACAGGCATGTCTGAACGACGACCTAAAGCTAATAGCACACCCAAAGGGAATGACGCGACAATACCAATAATACCCAGCAACATAGTAAGGAATAGACCACCCCATAGAGAGGTTTCTACAACTTCCAAACCAAATAGGCCGCCAGCAAACAAGATGTAAGCAACAACTGGGTAAACCACTATGATCGCAATAGACAAGTAAAGCTTGTTAACCGCTTTAATTGCATAGGCGCCTAGCATGACAACCAACATGATAGAAGCTAGGTTAATACGCCAGGTTTCTTCACTCGGGTATAAGCCGTACATGAATTGGTCAAAACGAGCCCCAATAAAGGCCCAGCATGCGCCATCAGGGCCACAGTCAGCTTTCGATGCGCCTTCCCAAGTCGCGTTTACAATGCCCCACTGAACAACAGGTGGCACCAATAAATAAAGAACATACAAGCTAAACAGCGTTAAAAAGATATTTAACGGTGAAGACAATAAGTTCTGTCTAAGCCAAGCAACAGCACCCACCGAGTTAACTGGTGGTGGCAGGCTGGGTGATGGTTTAAATTCAATAGCCATAAACAGCCTCCTAGCGCTCCATTAATGACATTTTTTTGTTGTACCAGTTCATGAATACTGAAATGGACAAACTTAACGTACCGTAAACCAACATACACAAACCAATGGTTTCAATGGCCTGACCTGTTTGGTTCAGAGTCGTACCCATAACAACCGCAACCAGCTCAGGGTAAGCAATAGCAGCACCCAGCGAAGAGTTCTTCGCAAGGTTTAGGTATTGGCTAGTGAGTGGCGGAATAATAACGCGTAGAGCTTGAGGTAGGACAATAAGGCGCTGAGTCAGATTGTCTTTCAAGCCCAAGGAGCGAGCGGCCTCAGTTTGTCCCCAGTTTACAGACAAAATACCCGCACGAACGATCTCGGCAATAAATGAACCTGTATAAGTTGATAACGCAACCAATACAGCGACAAACTCAGGAGGAAGCACCATACCGCCAGTGACGTTAAAGCGACTTTTCTGAGGAAGGTCAAATTCAATCGGGAAACCAGACACAGCCAATGCAAGGAAGGTAACAAGGATAATAGTGCCTAAAGAAGCCCAGTAAGCAGGGAACCAAACACCGGTTTTCGTTTGTCGTTTTTTCGCCCAGATGATGATGCCGATAGAAGCGACAATGGACAAAATAAACCCTGCAATCACGACCCCAAAACCGTCTTGAGTAATCGGGTTAGGAGAGTAGATGCCTCGTTTATTTAGGAGAAAGTCACCTAACTCAAAGCTATTTCGTGGTGCAGGTAACGCAGCTAGTACAGCAAAATACCAAAAGAACATTTGCAGTAGCAGAGGAACGTTACGTAAGGTTTCTATGTACACAGTGGCTAAACGGGCTACTAGCCAGTTTTTTGATAGCCTAGCCAAACCCATGATCACGCCGATCACAGTGGCTAAAATAATGCCCAAGAGAGAAATAACAAAGGTGTTTATTAGGGCAACGACAAAAGCTCGTCCATAAGTGTCTGCTTCTGTGTATTCAATAAGGTGAATAAGGACGGGAAATCCAGCAGGTTCATTAAAGAAAGAAAAACCCGTGGAAATGCCTCGGTTGGCTAAGTTCGCTTGAAGGTTACTGAACAAGTAGTAACCCACAAATGCAACAACAGCCAAGAGTATAATTTGAAAGATAAGGGCACGAGTGCCAGCATCATTCAATAGACTTGTATTGCTAGAAGTATTTTTATCGCTCATCTTAATTCAGGCAAAAAATGCTCGTCAGATGTGGTAGAAAAGGCGGGAGATGTCTCGGTGGCAAAGTGCCACCGAGAAGTACCCTAAAGGTATATAGCTAGGAAAGATTAACGTACTGGTGGCGCGTACATTACGCCGCCTTCAGTCCATAAGTTGTTGATACCGCGTGGTAGGCCAACCGGAGTAGAAGGTCCAACGTTACGTTCAAATACTTCACCGTAGTTACCTACTAGAGAAATAACGTTGTAAGCCCAGTCAGCTGGTAGACCAAGTTGAGCACCCATGTCACCTTCAACACCTAGAAGACGTTTGATGCCTGGATCCGTTGTTTCGCTCTTGATTTTCGCAACGTTGTCAGAAGAAATACCCATTTCTTCAGCGTTAACCTGTACGAACATTGCCCAAGTTACGATATCTTTCCACTGGTTGTCGCCATGGCGAACAACAGGGCCTAGAGGCTCTTTAGAAATAGTTTCAGAAAGAATTACGTGAGCAGAAGGATCGGATAGTTTAGAACGGTGAGCAGCTAGACCTGACTTATCTGTTGTGAATACATCACAACGACCAGATGCGTATGCAGCTAGAGCTTCGTCAGCTTTCTGAACGATAACTGGAACGTAAGACAATTGATGTTTACGGAAGAAGTCAGCCATGTTCAATTCAGTCGTTGTACCTTGCTCAGTACAAACAGTCGCACCGTCAAGGTCAAGAGCAGACTCTACACCTAGATCTTTACGAACCATGAAACCTTGACCGTCGTAGAAGTTAACGGTTGTAAAGTCTAGGCCCAAAGAAGAGTCACGAGTGTAAGTCCAAGTAGTGTTACGAGAAAGAACGTCGATTTCACCAGATTGTAGGGCAGTGAAACGCTCTTTAGCAGATAGAGGAGTAAATTTAACGGCCTGAGCATCGCCAAAAATAGCAGCTGCAGCTGCGCGACATGCGTCTACGTCGATGCCTGTCCAGTTACCAGAATCATCGGCGTTAGAGAAACCTGGAACACCCTGACTCACACCACATTGGATGAAGCCTTTTGCTTTAACATCATCAAGAGTTGCGGCAGCAGCGGCAGTACTAAGCGTTGCAGCAACTGCTGCGGTAGAAACTAATTTACCTACGTTAGATTTCATTTATAAGCCTCCCAGGCGATTGTTATGTTGTTATCTTGCTTGTTTTAGTTAGAAAGAGTGCAAACTCTAGTGTTTTATATAAGCAAAAACGTTGCCAACATTTTGTTATTCTATTTTTATTGTAGTTATGCAGTGTATTCTTCTAAATAGTCACCGCATGACCTAATAGAATTATTCTTTAGTGTCATAGTCAAGTAGAAAGTTTCATAAAATATGGCCTTGGTGCGGTTTTTTTACACATTTAAAGCAAAAATATTGCAATCTTATGTCGCTTTTAAAGATTCCAAATATTGACAAAAAGCATATGCCGCAAGGGTTAGAGCTAAGCGCATTTTTTTAAATGCACTGTTATAGTGATTTTTTGTCGAATCGTTAGTTTTTTTGATTACATTTTGTAAATTACGCACTTGTTTAGGGCGTTGGTGCTGAAAGTTCTCATATTTGTCGTAAACTATACTTAAAAGGGTTACCCACGAAATGCAATTTGCATGCTAGAATCGACCTTTACCTGCCAGTTTTATGAGGAGGCCGCGCCTAATGGAAAGCTCTACCAAGCCACTTGATCGCTTAGACAAAAAAATTCTTCGCGAGCTACAGCTGAACGGACGTTTATCAAATGTTGAGTTGGCGAGCCGAGTAGGGTTAAGTGCTACCCCTTGCTTAGAACGTGTCAGAAGACTAGAACGAAATGGTTATATCACAGGTTACTGCGCCCTAGTTGACCCTAAAAAAGTAGAGGCTGGCTTGCTGGTGTTTGTAGAGATTCGCCTTAAAACAACCTCACCTGAAGGTTTCCAAGAATTTAAAGCGAGTGTATCTGAAGTGCCTGAAATTCTAGAGTGTCACCTAATTGCGGGTGATTTCGAATATTTGCTTAAAGCGCGTGTGTCCAATATGGATGCGTATCGCCGCTTACTGGGCGAGACCCTACTGACCTTACCTCATGTCAGAGAGTCCCGTACTTATGTAGCTATGGAAGAAGTTAAAAACACGACGGTGGTGAGTATTCCGTAGCTAAGGCCTAAGAGCGGCTTAGTAAGCTACGAAGAAAACGATTGAATTGTTGGAACTTGTTTTCGGATTCTTGCTGCTTTGTATAGTGTAAGGCTAAATTACTTGCCTTCTTTTTTATCGAAGCGCTTTTGGTCTTGTCTTTAATGGGCTTTCTAGGCTCCACAACGCAATTTTCTTCGTAAGGTGCTTCAAAGTAAGTGGCATCGCAAACAATATAGTCTTGTCCATTCCACTCACTTAGTTGCAGGCTAAAACGACCTGCGCCAGGGGGCTGTTCAGACAGACTTAACGCATATTGGCAATGCTCAAGACTTTGCTGACCAAGTAACTCACCAATTTCTGTTGTTGCGACCAAGCAATGGCAGAGCTCTTCACTATCTGCTTTTTCGAATAAAGCGAACAATTGTAATCGTAGATGGCCACTTAGGTTGCCTGTGGTACGCGTACTGCGAATTTTATCAATCGTGATGAAAACGTTTTTTTCTTCAATACTATAAGTGCATCCTTGCATTGAAATTTTTGAGTGGTGTGGCACCGTTTCAATGCGTGTATTCATATTATTCCTCATAAAAATGAAACTGAGAACTCGATGAATATTTGACGAGAACCCCAGTTTTCGCAAGAAAAAAATGAACTATTTGTGACAATCTGGTGAATAATTCTTAAACATTCAGGTACTGGCTATGTTGCGGAAGCCAGCGAGCGAGGAGCGGCGATACATGCTCTGGGTAAGACTGGTGTAAGTAGGTGGCCGCCTTTTGAACGTCGTCAAGTAAGCTCTTATCTCTTTGTAAGTCAGCCACTTTGAACTCCCACAAGCCAGTTTGACGAGTACCTAGTAATTCACCTGGTCCGCGTAGCTCTAAATCTTTCTCAGCGATTTTAAAACCATCGCTGGTGTCTCTCATGGTGGCTAGTCGAGTTTTACCTTGCTGGCCGAGTGGCGCGTTATACAAGAGCACGCAATGGCTCGCTGTGGTGCCACGGCCGACACGCCCTCTAAGTTGATGCAACTGAGCTAAACCTAAACGTTCTGGGTTTTCGATAACCATTAGGCTAGAGTTTGGCACATCCACACCCACTTCAATCACAGTGGTTGCTACCAGAAGGTGAATTTCAGCGGCTTTGAATTGCGCCATAATATCGGCTTTTTCTTTCGCTTTGAGGCGACCATGTACTAATCCGACTTTAAGGTGTTGTAACTCGGTTTGCAGTAACTCTGCGGTGTCTTCTGCGGCTTGGCACTGTAAGGCTTCAGACTCTTCAATAAGGGTACATACCCAATAGGCTTGTTTACCCTCCTGACAGGCGGCTTTCACACGTTCAATCACTTCTTGGCGCCTCTGATTTGAAACGACAATAGTATTTACTGGGGTTCTGCCTGGAGGGAGTTCATCAATGATTGAACAATCTAAATCGGCATAAGCGGACATCGCCAGTGTTCTCGGTATAGGGGTGGCGGTCATGATTAACTGATGTGGCTGGAAGCCTTGTAGAAGTCCTTTTTCACGTAAGGCCATACGCTGATGAACGCCAAACCGATGCTGTTCATCAATGATCACTAAAGCTAATTTATTAAACTCTACACTCTCTTGGAAAAGCGCATGAGTGCCAACGACGATCTGCGCATCTCCAGATTGAATATTAGCAAGTTGCTCTGCCCGTTGTTTGCCTTTGAGTTTGCCAATCATCCAGGCGACCTTTATATTAAGTGGCTCAAACCATTGGCGAAAATTGGTGTGGTGTTGCTCTGCAAGAATTTCCGTTGGCGCCATAATAGCTACCTGATAACCTGCCTGTACTACACTCGCTGCGGCCAGTGCTGCAACCAGTGTTTTACCTGAACCAACGTCCCCTTGTATTAGGCGGAGCATAGGTTGCCCAGTACCAAGGTCTTTTAAAATATCTTGAAACACGCGCTCTTGTGCTTGGGTCGGGGAGAATGGAAGCCCTGCCAATAAAGCTTGGCTTAATTGCCCTGCACTCTCAACTTTTATGGCTTTATCTTGTTTGGCTTGTAAACGCTTGCCAATCAATGATAATTGATGAGCCATTAATTCTTCGAAAGATAATCGATATTGAGCGGGGTGAGAGCCCGATTGTAATTGCGCAAGGTTTGCCTCTCTCGCTGGGTGGTGGAGGAACTCAATAGAGGCTTTGAGAGAAGGCAAACTGAACTCCTGGCGCAGGCTGTCAGGTAACCATTCCGGTAAGTTAAATTCATTGAGTTGTTCAAGGGCCTGAGAACATAGGTCTCGAATTTTGGTTTGCGTGATACCCTCTGTTAAAGGATAAATAGGGGTTAGAGTATCCGACTCAGTTTCATCAGAGTCGCTGGTTTGACGATATTCAGGGTGAAACATTTCAAATCCCATAGGGCCGCGTCGGACCTCGCCAAAACAACGCAGTTTCTTACCTGCCGCTAATTGCTTTTTTTGTGCCGCTGAAAAATGGAAAAACCTTAAGTGCAGAACCCCCGTTGGATCTTTTATTCGACATACAAGGCTACGACGCTTGCCCATTTTTACATCGCAACTGGTAATGTCACCTTCAACGACTACCTCATCGCCAAAACGTAATTGGCCTATCGGCACTACTCGGGTTCGGTCTTGATAGCGAACCGGCAGGTGGAACAGCAAATCTTGTAAAGTGTGTAGGTGGAGTTTGGCCAGTTTTTCGGCCATGGCAACACCTACACCTTTGAGTTCCTTAATATCTTGGCAATCCAGTGACATTGGCATTGCACTTACAGTTCCAGCCGCTTACAGGCATCGCGAATAGATTGGCTTACGGCTTCTATTGCTTTAGGGCGAGGGAAGCTGGCACGCCATGCCAAGGCCACGGTTCGTTTGGGAGCAGGGCTGCTAAAGGGTTTAACATCCAGTAAGGTTCGGTCGATGTTTGTAACAGCAGACTTAGGTAATACTGTGACACCTAAACCAGAGGCAACCATGTAGCGAATCGTCTCCAAAGAACTGCCGTTAACAATGGTACGGCCATCGTTAAACTCATTTTCATTAATTAAAGGACAGGCTTCCAATACTTGTTCACTGAAGCAGTGGCCTTTGCCTAATAATAATAGATTATCTGTGCTGAGCTGGTCGGTAGAAATGTCGTCAAGCTTGCTCCAAGGGTGCCCTTTCTGCATTAGCACTACAAACTCTTCTTCATAAATGGGTTGAGTGACTACATCCGGTTCATGAAATGGTAAAGCAACAATGATGGCGTCTAGATCACCATTGCGCAGCTTAGGGCGTAAGTTCTCTGTAAGGTCCTCTTCGATCAGTAATGGCATACCTGAGGTAATACGGTGTAGCTCAGGGATCATAAAGGGAAATAAATAGGGCGCGATGGTAAAAATAGCACCAACTTTCAAAGGGCCGTTTAGCTGATTTTGGCCAGCCGCTGCTAGCTCTTTAATCATATTTGCTTGTTCCAGCACGCGCTTAGCTTGGTTAACAATTTGCGTGCCTAGAGGTGTAATATAGACCGCACTTTTGCTGCGCTCAAAAATAGCCGCGCCAAGTTCATCTTCAAGCTTTTTGACAGCCACACTCAGTGTGGGTTGAGAGACATAACTACGCTCTGCTGCTCGTCCGAAGTGTTTCTCTTCTGCCAGCATTACTATGTATTTTAGTTCGGTTAATGTCATAAGTGCCCCAGCTCAAATTGTAAAATATCCATTGCTAATAACTATGATAATAGAAAATTTGATAAAGTATACTCGATCATGTTTTTTTCTTATTTCCATTCAAACATGTCCTAAATTGAGGTAAACATGGCAAACATTCTTATTGCGGGTTGTGGTGACATAGGCTCTCGACTGGCCAGTGAGTTGGTCTGTGCAGGGCATCAAGTGGTCGGTATTCGAAAAACGGGAACACACTTTCCTCAGGGAGTAGTGGGCATTACCGGAGAGCTAACCGAGCTGGACTATGGCTGCTTACCCGATGTCGACATTGTTTACCTGATTTTAACGCCTCAAGGTCGCAATCAAGCAAGCTATGAACAAACCTATTTACAGAGCGCGCAAGCGATGGTGAACAGGTATGCAAAAGAAGCCAAACTGCCTCAAATGGTGTTTGTGTCGAGCACCAGTGTATACGGGCAACACCAGGGGGAGTGGGTAGATGAAAGCACCACAGCCCAAGCCATCAGTGACACGGCGAAGGTATTGTTGGCGACTGAACTTCTATTATCATCACATTTTCCAAGCATAGCGGTGCGTTGCTCAGGTATTTATGGTCCTGGTCGGTTTCGTTTGTTAGACAAAATTTGCAGCCAAGTTGAATGGGGAGAAAACAGTTGGACCAACCGGGTTCATCGGGACGACGTCGTCTCAGCGTTGTCACTGCTAACTAGCTTGTGGGAGAATAAGACCGAATTACCAGAGCATATTATTGTAACGGATAGCACGCCTGTAACCATGTGGGAAGTAAAGCTATGGCTATCTAAAAAACTGCAGGTGGAAGCGAATCTAGGCGATCAGAGCTATTTGCCAACCAGTGGTAAAAGGTTACAAGCAAGTTTCTTGTCTCAACAGGGGTGGCAGCCTGTTTATCCTAGTTACACAAGTGGTTATCAAAGCTTAGTGAGTGAATATTTGCGTATAAAGAAAGAGGCTAGGTAGCCTCTTTCTTTTAGTAGCGACTTGAGACTCAGTCTTCCAGCACCATAATGCCTTCGATTTCAACAGCCACATCTTTTGGTAGAGCACGTACGCCCATTGCTGCGCGAGCAGGGTATGGCTCTTTGAAAAACTGTGTCATTACTTCATTCACAGTGGCGAAATTGCCTAAATCTGTCATGAAAATGTTGAGTTTAACAATGTTCTCTAATGAACCTCCAGCCGCTTCACAAACGGCTTGTAGGTTTTTAAAAACCTGAGTCGTTTGTTCTGCAACATCATCACTAACTATTTCCATAGTAGCTGGAACCAGAGGAATTTGACCTGATAAGTAAACGGTATTGCCTGCACGTACGGCTTGAGAATATGGGCCAATAGCGGCTGGTGCATTTTCTGTATGGATAACTTGCTTAGACATAGTTAAGTTGACTCCGAAGTGAGTAATCTAAAACAACAGGCGCAAGTGTAAAAACTAACGCCCAACAACGGTTTCTCTAGAAACTTTCTCAACACATCGCACGGCTTTGATCCTTCGCATAACATCGGCTAACCCAACTCGGCTAGCCACAGTAATGTTAAGTCTCAAGCGACTCACCCGGCCTCGTTCTATAATATCTAGATTCGACACCTGAAAGTCCGTATCACTAATAGAGCTGGCGATTTTAGCAACGGCGCCACGTTCGTTTATGTAGCTAACAATCAAGCTAATGTCGAGATCTTCTTCAATTTCTTTGCCCCAAGACATACGGATGAAACGCTCAGGGTTAGATAAGTGATCTTGGATATTAGGGCAGTTCAAATGGTGGATAATAATGCCCTTATCCACCTGTACATAGCCGACTATAGGGTCGCCAGGTATAGGTGAACAACATTTCGCATAGCTAATTAGCATGCCTTCTGAGCCATTGACCTTGAAAGACTTAGGCGTAACTAAGGTTTCTTCATCGTAGTTGGGGAACAGCTCGCGGGCCACTAAGTACCCTACATGGCGACCTTTACCTATGGATTCTAATAAATCATCTAGGTGTTCCATTTGATGATTTGTTAAAACATGAGCAATTTGCTCATGACTAAGGTCATCAATATTGCTCTTGAAGGCATTTAAAGAGCGAGTGAGTAGCCTATGACCAATTGTAATGGCGTTTTCACGCTGCTTGTCTTTGAGGTAGTGTCTAATATTGGTACGAGCTTTACCGGTAATAGCAAAACTTAACCAAGCTACATTAGGCTGGGCGCTTTTGGCTGTAATAATTTCAACAGTTTGGCCGCTTTCTAACTGAGTGCTCAAAGGAGCTAGGCGACGGTTAATTCGACAAGAAATACAAGTATTCCCGATTTCAGTATGCACGCCATACGCAAAGTCGACAGGGGTTGCTCCAGAAGGCAGTTCAATAATTTCCCCATTAGGTGTAAACACATACACTTCATCTGGAAATAAATCGCTTTTTACTTCATCAACAAATTCCATCGGGTTGCGAGCTTTTTGCTGCATATCGAGTAGGCTTTGTACCCATTTAGTTGCACGATCATGGCTGTTCGGCGCATTAGAGTTGCCATTTACTTTATAGGACCAATGAGCGGCGATGCCATTGTTAGCAACCAGATCCATTTCTTCAGTACGAATTTGTACCTCCATGGGGATGCCATTGGTTCCTAATACCGTGGTATGTAAAGACTGATAGCCATTGGATTTAGGGACAGCAATATAGTCTTTAAAGCGACCTTCAATTGGTTTGAAAAGAGAATGAATTACGCCAAGGATGCGGTAACAGCTGTCGTGTTTGTCGGTGACAATACGTACTCCCATAACATCCATGATTTCATCGAGAGAACGACGCTTCTTGTCCATTTTCTGATAAATGCTATAGATGTGTTTTTCGCGCACACTAATCGCAGCTTCAATATAGTCTGCGGCCAGCTCAGCTCGGATGGTGTCTTCAAGCTTTTGAGTCTGTTTTTTACGCTGTTGGCCATATTTTTTATGGATGGCTTTTTGCAGCATGCGAGCACGCATAGGGTAGTAAGCTTGAAATGCTAAGGACTCTAAATCAATGCGAACATTGTACATGCCCAAGCGGTTGGC
Organism: Marinomonas epiphytica; assembly: GCF_054780655.1. Lineage (NCBI taxonomy): Bacteria > Pseudomonadati > Pseudomonadota > Gammaproteobacteria > Oceanospirillales > Oceanospirillaceae > Marinomonas > Marinomonas epiphytica. Next base: position 93,719 of record NZ_BAAGVX010000038.1, on the reverse strand, counting down.
AATAGGCGCGTAAATATCGAGCGTTTCTCTCGCTATGCGGCGTTTTTTATGGGCTGGCATGGAGTCTAGCGTACGCATATTGTGTAGGCGGTCAGCTAGCTTTACCAAGATGACGCGAATGTCATCGGCCATTGCCATGGCCATTTTTTGGAAGTTGTGTGCTTGCTTCTCTAACTGGCTATTAAACTCTAAATGAGTCAACTTACTGACGCCATCGACAAGCCCTGCGACCCCTTCACCGAACTGCTTCGTGAGAGCTTCACGGCTAATGCCCGTGTCTTCAATCACATCGTGTAACAGGGCGGCGGTTAAACCGTCACAATCCATGCGCAGTTCCGCTAAAATCTCAGCAGCAGCCAGCGGGTGAGTCACATAAGGCTCACCGCTTTTGCGCATTTGACCGTCATGGGCTTGTTCTGCGTAGTAATAGGCACGCTTGACCTGAGCAACTTGCTCATTGGGTAGGTAGCTACTCAGGGTTTGTGCTAAGTCTTCAATACTATACATCGCTCACCTCAAGACATTATCAAAGGGGGATAAAGGGAGGGTTGTGAGCGACTGCATAAATTAAAACTCGTGAACAGGCTGTTTTTGTTGATCTACATTGCCAGCGTTGATTAGGTCTTCAGCAATTTCACGTAAAGCAACCACAGTCACTTTGTCGTTTTCGTAAGGAACTTTTGCTTCCTCACCGCCTGTTGCAAGTTGACGGGCGCGTTTTGAAGCAACCATAACCAGTTCAAAACGATTTTCTACATTTTCTAAGCAATCTTCTACGGTAACTCGAGCCATTTTGACCTCAATTTTGGATTATCTGTTGTGCAAAGTGTAATTCTACTTAACGGCCTCTCATTCTGACAAGAGATCATTAATGAGATTGGTGTTTTTTTGTTGCATCACAGGAGTTTTACTGCGCATTCCTGTGAAAATAGCCGCCATTTGCGCCAATGCCTCGTCAAAGTCATCATTTACAATGACGAAATCATATTCGTGATAGTGGGACATTTCGCTCACAGCTTTATTCATTCGCCTTTGAATAACATCTTCGCTGTCTGTACCGCGGCCTTTTAATCTGTCTTCTAAAGACTGGCGAGATGGGGGAAGAATAAATAAACTAATGGCGTCTGGATAAAGTTCTCGAACTTGGCGAGCGCCTTGCCAATCGATTTCTAAAATGACATCGAGCCCTTGCTCCAACATAGAAAAAATAGACTCTTTTGATGTGCCGTAATAGTTATCAAAAACTTGTGCGTGCTCAAAAAAGGCGTCTTCCGCAATCATATCGAGAAAGCTCTCGGGGTCTGTGAAATAGTATTCACGACCATGTTCTTCACCAGTACGTGGTGCTCTGGTGGTATGAGAAACGGAGATTCTTACTTTCTCGTCCTGCTTCAAAAGCGCTTTGTATAAACTTGACTTACCAGCTCCTGATGGAGCAGACAGAATAAATAAATTGCCAGTGTGTCTATTCATAAATACTGATGTATCCGCAGAATGTGAAGAGTAAAGGAAAATAAAGTTGGCACTACTATAGCATAAAAGCCTGCCTTAATAAGGCGCTAAGCTGAATATATACGACATTGGTTGCGGCCGTTTTCCTTTGCTTGGTAAAGGGCTTGGTCTGCTTGAATAATGGCACTATCAATGTCTGGTTTTGACCTGTCTAGCTCGGCTAAACCAATGCTTATGGTGAAATGAACCGTTTGACCGTGTTCAGTGGTGACGGCTTTCTCAGCAATAGATTGGCGAATACGCTCAATAAAGGCTGTGGCTTCTTCGATATTGGTTTTGGGTATAAACAGTACAAATTCTTCGCCACCATAGCGAGCTGGAATATCCTCTAAACGGCAGTGCAACTTGAGCTCCTCTGCCACTTTAATAATCACTTCGTCGCCAACATGGTGCCCATATGTATCATTTACTTTTTTAAAGAAGTCTATGTCCATAATGGCCACACAAAGAGGTCGGTTTAAATACTTAGGCTGAGTCATTAACTGTTCGACAGTTTCTTTAAATGCGCGTCGGTTGAAGAGTTTGGTCAAAGGGTCTGTTGAAGCCAGCTCTTGAAGTTGGTGCTGTGTGCGTTTGAGTTTTTCCAAAATACGAATGCGGTAAGCAATAATCAGTGCCAGTATCAATGCTTCTAATAAAATCCCTATGCTCATCGCGTGGCTTGTTACATAGTTAAACTCTAAAACACCATTAAAAAAGAGAACAGAAACAACACTAAATATTATGAATAGGCTGTGGCCGAACAAAAAATAAGGCGCTATTGGATGCTTGTGTTTTAGCATGGAAAGGCTAACTCCTAAGCTGACCAGCATCATGAGTCCAGCTAGGCTAGTTGCAAATTTAATGGCTCCAAGTATGTCAAAAACACCATAAATGAAATCAAGGGTCAGTAACGCACTCATTATCATTAAAGCGGCATGTTCTTTAGGATAGCGCTTCTTGGTACCAAAAATATGCATCATAAAATGCAGTAAGAAAATTGGCATGGCAATCAGGCTGATAAAGCCCTTGATCATAAAAGGGCCATAAATGTTGAGTATGTCTGCGAAAAAACCAAAAGTAAGCCCAATCCAAATGCCGCCAGATATTAAATAACAAGCGTAATAAAGGTGTTCTTTAAGTCGGGATGAAAAGTAAAGAGTTAGATTATAGAAAGTAAGAGCAAGCATCATCCCCATGATAAGAGAAATGTCGGTGTACTTTCCCACTAACGCTCGCTTTGACTCTTCGGTCGAGTAAAGCTGAAGAGTAAACCATTGGCTGGCGTAAGCAACGGATTTTATATAAACAGTTTTACTTTCCTTTGGGGCAAGTTCAATATCAAAAATAGCACCGCCTCGATACATCCAAGGTTGGTCGCCTAAGCGCTCAAAGTCGATCTCCTTACGATCTATTTCAATACCTTCTTTGGCTTCGATAAGAGCAAGTTCATGATTATGAAAGGCATAGGGAAAATGTAAGTAGCGAGTAACTTTTTCCGAACTCGAGTTCGTAAAATGTATTTTGATCCAGGTAACAGGGGCTTTACGACCAAGTGCTAATTGATTAGTCGCAGAAATAAACTCTTTATTGCGTATACTTGGAAAGCCTAAGAACTCAGACTCATCAATATAGTAATCGATCTGAAAGTGAGTTAAACGTGGAGAAGCCGTGGCAACATCTATGGCCTTAAGATCCTCACCGTATGAAGATACTGAGATGAAGCAAAAAAGTAATAAAAAGCAGCTAAGTGAATAGCGCTTTACTGTCATGATGGAATTCCTTGAGAAAAGTCTCTAATAAAAATGAGCTTATAACAAAGAACATCAATTGCAAGTAGAAAAGGTCGCACAACATGGCCACTTAGGCCATGTTGTCATCATTTGCTTTTAATGAGCGGCGTGCTTGGCTTCAGCCACCCAAGCATCAAATTGCTTCTGGTTGGCCTTGATCCAACCATTCACGTGGGCTTCAATGTCTGCTGAGCTATTCTTACCCTGACTCATCATCATGTTTTGAGCACTCACGTCATTGATATTCAGCTTCATGATTTCAAAGAGTTTTGCGGCTGCAGGGTTTTCAGCAGCGAACTTTTTATTAGCCACAATACTCATTGCGTTCATTTCAAAGCCATAGTTTTTACCATTTGCAAGAGTCGTATCAATGTCTTTACGCTCCCCTGGAAGTGCTGAGAAAGGAACCTCAAGCCAAACAACATCTTTTCCAGGAACCAGCACACCACTTACCCAGTAAGGGGTCCAAGTGTAATACAGAATAGACTCACCCTTTTTATAGCGAGAGATGGTATCCGCAATAATAGCGGCATAGTTACCTTGGTTGTGTGTCACTGTGTCACGTAGCTCAAAAGCGTCGAGTTGTTCTTCCACAACAAGCTCACAGCCCCAGCCCGGGTTACAACCCGTTAAGTCGGCTTTGCCATCTCCATTGGCATCAAATAGTTTTGCTATTTTAGGGTCTTTCAGTTGTGACATATTAGTGATGTCATATTCTTCAGCTGTTTTCTTATCGATCAAGTAGCCTTGTGCTGCACCGCTAACATATTGACCTTTGCGATAAAATTTTTCATCCCCACCTGCCATGGTGTACTTATCGGCATGTAATGGAAACCAACCTACTGCTAGGAAAGTTGCGTCTCCTTTAGAAATAGAGGTATAGGCCACATTGTAGTCAACCTCTTTGGTTGGTTGGACGTCGTAGCCTAGCGCTTCAAGAGCGCGGTTGACAATAAGAGTCTGAAACGTTTCCTCAGCAACGGTAGATTGTAATGGCTGAACACTAACTCCCTTGCCAGGTAGCTCCACTGCAATTGTTTGTCCAGTATAGACAGAAGCCGCTAAGACACCTGCTGTTAAGGTTTTCTTCCACGAGTAGTTCATTATGAGTTCTCCTTGGTTGATGTTTGAGAGGGGCGTTTTTTTAACTTCATTAAGTAATGAATAGGTCCTGTTTGATACCAACGTAGTTTTGTATTACCTGCGTTTGCCCCCAAAACCTGTGTAATGCGATCTAACAAAATGGCCAAAATAACAATACCCACACCACCTACTGCAGCGAGACCCATATCTAGCCTACCAATACCTCTGAGCACCATTTGTCCTAATCCTCCGACAGCGATCATGGAAGCAATAACAACCATTGACAGGGACAGCATGAGAGTTTGGTTTACCCCAGCCATAATGGTGGGTAATGCAAGGGGGAGCTGGATACGGTAGAGCATCTGCTTCTTATTGGCGCCAAAAGAATGGCCTGCTTCAATCAGCTCTTCAGGAACTTGTTGAATGCCCAAAATGGTTAAACGAATAACGGGCGGCAGTGCGAAAATAATGGTCACAACAACCCCTGGCACATTACCTATGCCAAATAGCATGACAATAGGCACTAAATAAACAAAGGCTGGGGTGGTTTGCATAGCATCTAATATAGGTCGGACAAACTTTGCGGCGGTATCGCTGCGAGCCAGCCAGATACCAACTGGCAAACCTATTAGCAAACAGAAAAACACCGAGGTTAGTACTAAAGATAAAGTTGTCATTGCTTGGGACCAAGCGCCTATAAGGCCAATGAAAACAAACGAAGCAACGGTAGCGATAGCTAAGCGTATGTTAGAAAACTGCCAAGCGAGGAAAAATAGGACCAGCAACATAAAAGGCGCAGGCGTGCTAACCAAAGCCGCCTCAAATGAGCTTAAGATCAGATCAATTGGAATACGAATAGCCTGAAAGAGAGGGCGCCCATGGTCAACGAGCCAAGTGAGGCTGGTTTCTACCCAATTGTCGAAAGGTAAGACAGCATTTTGAAATGGGTCGAGTAGGTCAAACGGTGCTTCCTTAACCGTGTCGGAGCTTAGCCAATCTGTTTGAGAGCTGCTTTCTGTAGAACCCCAGGGGTCACTAGTAGAGTTGCTCGTTTGTGACCAAGGATCATTATTACTTTGCTCTGTAGACATTATGAATCCTTATCTAATGTGTGTAAAAGACGAGACTTGGTAACAACACCAAAATAGGTGCCCGCATCATCAACAACGGGTACGTCATAACTCACTCCAGCAACGGTGCCTAATACATCATTAATACTTTGTTCGGGGTGCAGTGTGATGACTTGCTCTAATTGGGCGCTCATCAGTGAGCGATTTTCCTTATGGGCAAGGCGTAGGGAGTCGAGAGAGACAACACCAGAAAAGCGGGAAGACTTATCAATGACAATGCCATATTGACGATCTTGGTCTGTGAGTATCTGCATAGCAGAAGCTGGGCCATCTAGTTCAGACTTTTTAAACACGGCAGTAGGTTTTTTACGGGCAATGTCTTTAACCGTCAAAATGCTTGATACATTCACGCCTTTAAAGAAGGCTTCTACATAATCGTTTGCTGGATGGTGCAAAATTTCGTCGGGGGTGCCTACTTGTACGACATCGCCGTTTTGCATAATGGCAATGCGGTCACCGATTCGCATGGCTTCATCTAAATCGTGGGATATAAACACTATAGTGCGCTTATCATCGTTTTGGAGGCGAATTAATTCGTCTTGCATTTCTGTTCGAATTAACGGATCAAGGGCAGAAAAAGCCTCATCCATCAATAAGATATCTGGATCGCAAGCTAGGGCTCTGGCTAAACCTACTCGCTGCTTCATGCCTCCAGAGAGTTCGTCTGGAAAGGAGTCTGCATAGGCGTCTAAGCCAACGCGCTCTAGTGCCGCCAAAGCACTTTTGCGGCGTTCTAATAGGCTAATGCCTGCTAGCTCCAGTCCAAATGCAGCATTTTCAATGACCGTCATATGGGGCATGAGAGCGAAATTCTGGAACACCATGGAGATATTGTGGCGGCGCACTTCTCGTAATTCGTTTTCTGAGATATGAGCAATATCAGTACCATTAAAGTAAACGCTGCCTCGTGTCGGCTCGATGAGTCGGTTTAACAAACGGACTAATGTGGACTTGCCTGAGCCGGAAAGCCCCATAATGACAAAAATTTCACCTTCGTTAATGGAAAGCGATACGTCGTTTACACCTACAGTTAGGCCTGTTTTTTCAAAAATACGATCCTTGTCATGCCCTTGATCGATCATGCCAAATACTCGATCTGGGTTGTCGCCAAAGACCTTGTACAGTCCCTTAACTTCCAGTATGGGAGCCATAATGCTTGCCTTTATATATTTAGTTTGAGTTGTAATCATTAGTACTGTAAATAATTTTTACATTCTCTTCAAGGGATATGAGACTTTGTTTTTCTTTTTCGTGGAGGGATTAATCTTTAATTAATTGAAATATATAAACAAATTAAATTTTTTAATTTTCTTTGAGGTGTTGTATTTTGTTATATGTGTTAGCTTATTTTGTTGGTTTGTAAATAATAACGAACAATAAATTTAGAAGAGAAATGTTTTTTTATTACTGATTGACCTTAGATCAAGGAGAATTAATTTGTATTACATTTGAAATGCGAAGTAAGCTTCTTTACTATTAATAGTCATCATTTTCATATAAGCGGGTTTTTCTACCTTACCTTATCATTTGCCCACTCACTTAATTTTCTGCAAGGCATATATCATGACCATCACAATAGATTCTTTAAATGACAAACAACGATTCGACCTGAGCGCAGGTAAGGTAGCGATGAAAGCTGTTGTGACAACCGGTAATGGTGGTTACGAGAAATTAGAATATAAGGACGTGGCTATCCCAACATTGAAAGAAGGGGAAGTTCTTATGCAGGTCTTAGCAGCCGGTGTAAACAACACCGAAATAAACACTCGCATGGGGTGGTATTCTGCTTCCGTAACCACAGGAACTGGAGACCTAGATGGCGACGAAGAAGAGCGTGACCGTCAAAAATCAGATGGTGGTTGGAATGCCGCTACGCCTTTTCCTTTTATTCAGGGCACAGATTGCTGTGGCCGAGTCGTTGCAGTCGGTGCTGCTTCAGACAAGGCATTAATGGGTAAACGAGCACTTATTCGCGCTTGTTCACGCACCCAGGGTTGGGACTCTATGGAAAACGTTTGGATGGCCTCAGACTACGATGGCGCTTTTGCTCAGTTCGTAAAAATTCCAGCCAGTGAAGTCTTTCCCGTTGAGTGTGACTGGTCAGATGCTGAGCTAGGCACGATTCCATGTGCTTACGGCACAGCTGAAACCATGCTGCATCGAACTCAAGTATCGGCCAACGATCATGTTTTGGTGGCAGGGGCATCAGGTGGCGTAGGTTCAGCACTTGTACAGCTTGCTAAACGTCGCGGCGCAACTGTAACAGCCATATGCGGACGTGATAAATTCGATCAAGTAAAAGCCATAGGTGCTGACCACCTAGTTGCTAGAGACGAAGACTTGATTGAAGCCTTGGGTGAAAAGTCAGTTGACGTTGCCATCGACAACGTTGCAGGGGCTGCATTTAGTCAAATTATTGAGGTGTTAAAACGTGGTGGTCGCTATGCCTCTTCAGGTGCCATCGCTGGGCCGCTAGTGAATTTAGATATGCGCAGCTTTTATTTAAAAGACCTGACACTGTATGGCAGTACTGCTTGGGATGAGCCTGTTTTCCCAGACTTAGTAAAATACATAGAACAAGGTGAAATTAAGCCATTACTCGCTAAAACTTTCCCTCTAGAGGACATTGCGCAAGCTCAAGAGGAGTTTACCCATAAGAAACATGTAGGGAAGTTTGTTCTATTGCCACCCGCTCTCAATGAAGATCAGCAACACTATCTAGAACAACTGAATAAATAATGCCGTACCCCATGCCTTTGGTATGGGGTACCTTTCTTACTAACGAGAATACCTTCCATGACCTCTCTTTTTCGCCGCTTAGAGTCTATTCCTCATGACGACCCCAATATGAATGAGCAACGCTGGTTTGAAATTCAGCCTTGCCGTCGATTTCAATATGGGGATAAATTCATTGTAATCACACAGCCGAGTTCGACCTTCTGGGTATATTTATTAGGGCTGCTGACCATATTGGCGGGAGTGTACTTCTTTGTGACTCAGGATGGACAACTTTCCCGTTATTTTTGGGGATGGTCCTTATTGTTGTGGGGCGTTGGGGCACTTGTTGCTGGCACCAGCTACCAAGCACTGGGGTTTCAGTTTAAATGCCAAGGGCGCACGCAACCCATTTGGACAAACTGGTGGGAAGTGATTTATTTAATGCTACAACAAATCAGCATGAACCTTATGCTGGTGGCAGTGGCGTTTAGCACCTTGAGTGGTGGCTTGCTCGATGCCAGTATCAATGTGGCCATCGCGCTAAGTGTGGTATACGTTCTGGTCACCTTATACGGAGCATTCAAGCCCCTAAAAAGCTTGATTACCTTTGAATTCATGGTGCAAGTTTCAACACCAATTGTGGTCTTTTTTATCGGCTTGAACGGCTGGCGCTATTTGCAAACAGGCCAAATGCTGGACTTAACCTTACTTGGCTGCTGGTTTGGTTTGGTGATTACCATGTTGGCATATTGGGTATATTACAAAATGGGCATCACGAACAAACTATGGTCAAAAGGCCGCTGGTTTTCTGAAAACGATGTGTTACACGTGTTACTGATAGCATGGGTGATATACATTCCTTTGTGTATGGGGCCCTATATTCAAGACTTGTAGCACTTGTTATGCTAATGCGCTAAGCCCTAGTGAGTGAGGAAGCTGACATGACGAAAGACATTATAGTGTTCGATATTAATGAGACTGTGCTCGATTTAAGTTCGCTAAAAGATCAGTTTGTCAGAGAGTTTCGTCATGACGCCGCACTAGAGTTGTGGTTTGCCAAGTTGCTCCATAGTTCGACGGTCTGTGTTGCAACGGGGGTTAAGTCAGACTTTGCCACCCTTGCTGCGAGCATGCTTGAAGTTGTGGCTGCGCAATTTAGCGTAGCGTTAACAGAGCAGGGCAAAAAACACTTACTGCAAGGCTTTGCTAGCTTGCCTGCCCACCAAGATATAATTCCCGCGTTAAGCAAACTGCGAGAACAGGGTTACCGTACGGTGGCACTTTCCAATTCGTCCTCTGATCTGATTCAGCGTCAATTAAAAAATGCAGGGATAGTCTCGTTATTCGATCAGGTTATCTCGGTCGAACAAACTGGCAGCTTCAAACCGGACCCCAACGTCTACCGTTATGCGGCTGAATGTTTGTCAGTGACCCCAGACCAAATTAGGCTGGTGGCGACTCATGATTGGGATACTCATGGTGCGCTCTCTGTGGGAATGAAAGCCGCCTATATAGCACGCACAAACACCCAATATAACTCCGTTTACTTAGCACCAGACATTCATGCTTCGGATATGTTAGGTCTGGTCAATCAGATCTTAAACCAAGCTACGCTTACCAAATGCAAGCAAACGGGTGTGATAGCGGATTTAGAGCAGTTATCCAGTATTCAGGATATAAAAGATGAATCAGGGCTCACCTTAGATGAAGCCGAGCAACGAGAAAATGAGCGTGTGGCAGAGTATCTTGAGAATGGCTTTAAGCTCTAACCTTACCGTAGGTTAGCTGTAGTTGGCCACTTCGCTTGGCTCCATTGCCTTGGTGGTTGACCATAAAGTCTTTTAAACTCACGGTTAAATTGGGACGGGCTCACATAACCGACTTCATAGGCCGCTTCGCTAACACTTTTTCCGCCTGCAATTTGCATGGCTGCGGTATTTAGGCGCATAGACTTAATGAATTGTATGGGTGACATACTGGTCGCTTGCTTAAACTTGCGATGAAAGACCGCGCGGCTCATACCTACCTCAGCAGCCATTTCTTCAATGGTTAGCGTATCGCTTAGACGCCCAGAAAACGCCTCAATGACTCTAGCGATATCATTACCAACGCCAAAAGACTGCAGTACAGATAAGCCTGCTTCTCCTTTTAAAACCGTGTAATACAGCTCTTTCAGACGACCATTTCCTAATACCGCAGAGTCGGCTTTGTGGCAGCTTAGCTCCAGCAACCTAAGCAGAGCATCGGTAAAGTTATCATCCCAATGTGCGAGAGATAAACCTTGAGTAAGTTGGTCTTTTTGGAGTGTTCGCTGGTGTCCAGGTGTGCTTTGTATACTAATGGCAATGTCAGCCATTAACTTTGTATCGAGAGCGATATAAGCTCCTAAAAGTGGTGATTCAGGGGAGGCCTGCGGTGTACCTGCTTCTACCGGCATAGATAAACAGCAGCACATATATTGACTACTATCGTACACATAAGATTGGCCGTCTAAGATGGCTTCTTTCTTACCACTTACAATAGCGACGATAGACGGTTCATACACTGCGGGAGCGCAACGGTGGGCTTCAGTTACCCGAAAAAGCTGCACACCTTTAACGTGGGTCTGAACTAGCCCGTCTTGTGAAATGGTGTCTTTTATTAATGTTTCTATCTTGGCTTTACTCATATTTAAAAAATAGCACTGAATTTATCTCGCCTCAACAGAGTGAGACGAATAGGCAATTTATTAAGAGCTATTCACCTGTTTTTGTTCGCTTGGGTTCTTTAAAGTTGTGTTAATGCTTAGTTGGGACCATCGGAGGAACGCATGAGGCGCCAAGCAATTGGATTATTTGTGGCTTTACTGTGCTTGCCAAATTTTTCCTTTGCAGAGCAGCACTTTGGTGCAGGCCTTGCGTATTATGATGAAGACGACTGGTTGTACACAGATAAAGCTTATTTCGAGAATTTTAGTCTAAGTTTAGGTGTGTACACTGATTTAGAAAAAACACACAGAGTGTTGTTTGACGCTCACTTATATCACTCTCATACCACTTCGCTAATAGGCCAGGGCCCAGTTGCTTATGCTGGCGTTGGTTTGCTCTACCTAAAAAATGCGAGTCATAGTGGCATTGAGCCTTGGCAACAGCGGGGTGAGCATTGGGGCGTGAGGTTGCCGTTAGGTATAGAAGTTGTAACCCATAGTCAGCTGGCTTGGTTTGCTGAAATCACGCCAACTTACTTGTTTTCTGGGCTCAACAAATTCGTTACCTCTACTACCTTAGGTGCTCGGTATTACTTTTACTAATAACCCACAAATAATCGTTTTAAGTCTATGAAGAAACAGTATATTTTTCTCGTTTTGCTATCAATAATATTGCATGGTTGTGCCCGCAGTAACCAGTACCAAGACCTAGAGCTGGTGAGCAAAAATGATGCTCAGTTTGAGCCTTGGCAAAACCACTCTCTTGCTATTGCCTTCGGAGGGGGCGGTGTACGTGGCTATATGCATTTGGGAGTTATAAAAGCGTTAGAAGAAAATCAAATAAAAGCAGATTTGGTCACTGGGTCCTCTGCAGGCTCTGTTGCGGCGACCTTGTATGCCTCGGGTCAGCCCTATGAAGAATTAGAAATCATCATAGACGATTTGAATGAGCTAGCTATTACAGATTTTGTGATTTCTCGGCGTGGAATTGTGAATGGACAAAAGCTTGCTGAGTGGGTTAATCAGTCGGTTCCGCAACAACAGCTTTCGCAAATGCCGATACCCATTGGTATTACAGCCACAGACATGACCGACTTTAAATCTATCTTGATACGCGATGGTAACCCAGGGCAAGCCGTACAGACCTCGTCGACCATTCCTGGAGCTTTTATCCCGGTTGAGCATAACGACCATTTACTTGTAGATGGTGGTGTTTTACATGTGGTTCCCGTTGAGTATGCCAGATCGATGGGGGCAGACATTGTGATAGCGGTAGACATATATTGTGGTAATCAACCTTCAGCAGAAGTGACGTCCATGAAAATGCAATTAGCCGCCTTTCGTTTACTGGCTTGTCGGTTGAGTGAACCCGAGATTCAGAGCGCAGATATTCTTGTGCGGCCAAACTATGAACCTGCCGAGGCGGGGCTGTTTTCAGACAAAAGTGCAGCGATTCAAGCCGGTTATGATGCCATGATGGCGCAAATGCCCCAGCTAAAACAAAAGCTAAAGCAATCGCTATTGTTAGGAGACAAAACTTCACTTAATTGGAAAAAGCTTGAGCTTTAAGAAAAATGGCGGTGTTCATCACCGCCATACATTATTTCTATACTGTTTTATACTTTGATCGGATCGAGTTTGTGAATTTCTGGCTCTTTTTCCAAAGCATTCTGATAAAAATAAAAGACCTCTGCAATGTAAGGCTGAGCATAGTGCTCATCAAGGGCTGCTTGATCTGTCCAGGTTTCAACTAAAACAAGTTGGCCTGTTGCTTTGCTTTCATACAATTCGAAACGCAGGCACCCTGGCTCCTCAGTGGTGGGTAATAGAATGCTTTTAAGCCTATCTCGGCTTTCTTCATAAAGCTCTTTTTTGGGTGTAATAAATGCCACAATATTAAGCATTGCTTTTCTCCTTTTGGGGTATGAATTTTTTGGTTAAATGTTTTGAAATAGCCATCATTGGAGGGCTTAAAAGGTAGGCAGCAGTAAAAGAAGCTGGCCAAGCATTGATAAAAGCGATGCCCCATCGGTGCATAAAATCTTCTGGCATCCCTAGGTTGATATAAGTGACCCATGCCGACACAAGGGCGGACATTGAGCCTGAAAAAAGGACGGTGAAAATTAGTCTTGTCATAAGGTCTCCTCCTGTCTGTATACTGTACGTAGCCCTCGTGTTGTCTGCTATACGAGCTTTGGAAAACTAAGATTGCGGAAAACCTCATGCTGGATGACTTTTTAATATTTGTTGAAGTCGCTCGTCGGGGCAGTTATTCAAAAGCGGCCCATGATCTAAAAATCACCGCGCCCACTTTGTCGAAGCGCATCTTATTGCTGGAAGAAAAATTAGGGGAGTCCTTGCTGATACGGTCTTCTAGGGGGGTCAAACTGACCAGTTTTGGCAAGGAGTTGTTTGAACAGTTTGGTGATACCACATTAAACCTTCATCAAGCCGTGAACCAAAGTTCCAAAAAAGTAGCCATGTCTTTTGTGCTTCATTGCCCACAAAACTTAGTGACAGGGCAGTTGTATCCCGCTATTGAAGCTTTTTTACGAAAGCAAAGTGGTCTAGACGTAGTTGTGGAGTCGGCGAACGCTAATGTACTTTTGAGCCAGACGTCGTTTGACTTAGCTATACGTGTGGGGGAGCAAAAAGACTCATCTTTCTACCAAAAAAGAATCGCAGATATTGCGGTTTGTTTGGTCTCAAGGCGGGATTGTAAAAATCGAGATAGGCTAATCATGCCTTATTCAAACACCCAGTTTCCAGGCGCTGCCTTATTACAAATTGAGCAACAGTACAGTAATAAAACCCTTGCCAATGATATTACATTAGTGCGCAAGTTGGTGGCTTCTGGGGCGGGCGTTGGCTTGCTACCCATGACAGAAATAGCCGACTTGCAAACTGAGCTGCCAGGAAAAATTCAATACGACTCAGAGCGTATCTTCACTCGACCTGTTTACGCATTATGGCCGAACAAATCCAAACCGCCCACCTTAGTGCAAGACTTGATTAAATGTGTGGAAGAATGTGTGAAAGCAACGCTAGCATTACAAGGCGGCTTGATTGATTTAGGTTGAGCCGACTCGTTAAAAATAGAAAAATGCATGCTTGCAAGAAGTAAAAAAACACGCCGCTTCGTAGAAGCGGGCTTTAATCGCTTGGGTTTCGTATTACTAGAAAAGCCTTTGCCATTCTAAAAAACTGAAAACATTTCCGAATTAAGTTGATCGAAACCCTAAGTTTTCTTAATGGTAGTAACAAATTCTTCAAATTCACCTAGCCGGTGCTCGATCACATGCTTAACAATTTCTAAGTTAAGTGTTTGGTAGTCGTGAACGGCAATATTGCGAAGACCAACCATCTTTTGTAAATTTTCAGCCAGCAGTGGAGAAATAAATCCGGCTTTTTTTAATAGTTCAAAACTGTCACGTCCGCTTTGGGGAATACCTGTTCGGTGTTGTTTGTTAATGATATTGGCAACATCAATGCTGGCTTCGCAAGCTCGCTGTAAATTAAGGATAACGGAATCTTGGCTTGTGTAGTCACTATCAAAGTGATCTTTTGATTGTTCATATACCTCTTTAATTCGCTTAATACAGCGCTCAATAGTGGCAAATTTATTAATAATGGCATCATTCATTTCGTATATTCCTGCAAAATTTCGGCTCTCTCATCGTTAAGGTGTTGATACATGGAGAGTACTTGCATTTCAAATTGGCAGCATGTTGTTTCGTCACCATAGATAAGTTCGCCATGCTGTATCACTTGATTCTGCATAACTGTAGAAGCAGATAGAAGGTCAACTAAATCAATATCTTTATTTAACTTTATCGCAAGAGATTCTTGCAGGTCGAAGCGTTTTACAGGAGCTACTTTTCTGTCTAAAAGAATAGCGATATCAATATCGCTGTTGCTGTTAGCATGGCCGCTTGCCTGTGAGCCAAATAGATAAATCAGTCTAACGTCTGGCAGGAGTAAAAGCGTTTCTTGTATAAGCTTCTCTTTTAGCATCATGTCTGATTCACCTTGAATTTAGTCAATTGACTTTGCCTCAAGTCGAAGAGGTTTTAAAAATATGACCCAATATTCTGAATCTGCTCATTGAGCAGCGGACTAGATCCTAACAAACTCAATGATTTACCGAAAAGAAATCGTTCAAAAATGCCTGTTTGCCCACCAAACTGCCCACCACTTGCTTATGGCTTTTACTAAATCTTAGTGGTTGGCAATGGAAAACAGTGCCGTTTTTACGCTGCTGCTAGGGTTTAAAAATAGCAGTTTTGAAGGGCTTTATCGAGCACGATGTTCCGTCAACATAGCTTTGCCATTTTTACGCTCAAAATGCGTTGATACTATTACTATCTTTTGTCATTAACGTCATCAATCGCGGGTGTACAAATAATTTTTCCTTACCGGAATTTATTTCTTGCAGCACACCAATATCCGCTAACTGTTTTAAATACGTTGAAGCAGTTTGGCGTTTTGCAATGTCACGTTCAACTAGATTATTGATACGGCAGTAGGGTTGTTCAAAAATAAGCTGAACTAGCTCATAGCTATATATTTTAGGAAGCTGTGCTTTTATGTAATCGGTTGTACTTTCCATAAGTGCCCTAATCGCTGTGATCTTATCACTAGTCCATATGGCAGTTTGCTCGACACCTTTTAGCATAAATAACAGCCAATCTTCCCAATTCTGATCTTTGGTCACTTGGTTCAATAGGCGATAATAGTCTTGTTTGTTATGAACGATGAAACGGCTTAAGTACAAAATAGGTAGTGTTAAAAGACCGCACTCAATAAGATACAAAACATTTAAAATACGTCCTGTTCGACCATTCCCATCATAAAATGGATGTATAGCTTCAAATTGATAATGGCTAACAGCCATCTTAATTAATGGATCTATATCATCGTCTTCATGAAGAAATCGCTCCCAGTTAGTTAACAAGTCGCGGATAACGCTCTCTCCCGCAGGCGGGGTATAGATAATTTCTCCAGTCGTCTGGTTGCCTATAAAAGCCTCCGGTACTTTACGAATATCCATTTCAGAGTGCTTTAACCTACTACATACTTCAATGGCAGTCGCTGTGCAAAGCGGCTTTCTTTCAAGTTGTATATAACCTTGATATAACGCTGTTCTGTAGCGTAAAGCTTCCTTTGTTGCATGATCAGCGCCTTTATCTTCTAGCGCATACTGAAAAAGCTTATCGGTAGTGGTGACGATATTTTCAATTTCTGAACTGTCTTTTGCTTCCAGCAAGGGAAATAAGTTAATTAGCATGCTTTGGTTAGGTATGAGTTCCCCTGCCTTTTTTAATTCTGCTACAGCGGCGCGTGCAGAAATACAGGCTTTCAGAACGGCCTTCGTTTCTATGGAATTTAGATTTGGCGGTAATGTGGGTAATTGGTTGTAAGGCTGCTCTGCTTGCCAGGTCATGTTTAAATTTCCATTTTATATCGACATATCAATTTTATATGTCGATTTTTTTTCTTTATTTCGACATAAGTTTTTTATGTGTCGATACACTCAACATATCAACTCTTAATCCAAACGACTCACCGATACAGGGATTTGAGTAGGGAGCTTCAAAGCAGCACACTATTCCTTGGGCATCTGGGGCAGTCTGGGCAAAGCCTTAGTTCACGCCACTTAAGCACACACTAACCCTGCCCACAGAGCATTTATTGTTTTGGGCACTATCTACAAACTGAGGCAAGTAGCGACCTGTACCCTCAAAAAGCTGCACGATCTGGGCATTTATTTGCCTACTGCGTCCGTTTAACTCTTTAATAATAGCAGGGCAAACTCCTAAGAGAACTTAACAGATCAGTGAGGCTTATTTGGGAAAACATAGTAACGATGAACCTAACCACAGAATTACCCACAAACTCAGTACACCCAGCACGTCAGCAGCGGATTAGCGTTTGACCGAAGTGAGAAGAGAAAAGCGCGTGCTCGTTTACGTCTAACGGTCGGCAGTTAACATGAATACCCAGCGAGACTTGAGGTTCAACAAAGATAATATCGCTTGAGTACTTTCTGAATACGGTGAGCGATATCAACCTAAACGGGAAATATCCTTGCGGCCTTATCAGTAGTTGATAAGATGTAAGGTTATGTATAATCGTACAGTCTTTTTGTTGACCAATCGCTGTTTTATCTACTTGCTAGGGAATCTAGTGAGCAAAGAATTCGAGTAAGCTATGCGAGTAAAGCAATGAAAAACGCAAAACAATCGCGCTGCTTGATTGGGATTAATGGGCAAGCGCCCGACCCCGATTACCCCATCGATATTTGGTTCGACACCCTTAAATCAGTGGCCATTGTGCTGTCGAAAGAAAACCGGCAGTTGTTAAAAGTAATTGCCGAGCAACAACCGCAATCGGTAACTGAGTTGGCAACGCTTACCGGTCGAGCAATCAGTAATGTGTTGAGAACACTGAAGACATTGGGCAAGTAAAACTTAGTTGAAATGCGGGATCACAAAATGGATTGGCGGTAAAACTGAGGTACAAATCAATGTTGTTATTGATCCAGCCATTAGAATAAAAGGAATGTCATGCAACAAGTCGGGATTTATGAGCAGTTAATCACTAAGCTTATCTCTAGTCGTATTGATAGAGAGCGTTTCTATATCGGTGAGCGTGAACTCAGCAGTAATGAGGCTTCAGTCTGGTTGTCCCGTTTCCTGTCAAATATTCTTGAGCATGCAATAGACGCGATACCTTCAGGTGATGATCGCTTACAACATCAGATTGAATTATCTAATCAATTATTACTTTGGTTAAAAGATCAGATTCAAGACGATGGCTTTATTGAAGATAATTTGCTTCATAGCCAAGGGAAAATTCTGACCGCGTTATACGATTTAGAGAACCCTATAGCGGCTGATTTAAAGAAATATATTGAAGATATATTTCCTCTTACAGGGGTAACTCAGAGTGAGCTTTTCTGCGGAAATAATGCAGGGCTAACACTTGAGTCCGAGCTGAAACGGGAAATTCTTTCAGCGGACAAAATCTACTGGCTGGTTTCTTTCATTAAATGGGCTGGTATCCGTATTTTTCGTGAGGAGTTGGAAGCATTTACTTCTAGTGGTCGAGAGTTAAAAATTATTACCACGTCGTATATGGGAGCGACTGACGCGAAAGCGGTTGAGTATTTGGCGAGTTTGCCAAACACTGAAGTTAAGTTGAGTTACAACACAGAACGCGAGCGTTTACATGCTAAGAGTTACCTATTTTTACGTGATACGGGCTTCCATACAGGCTATATCGGTTCATCTAATCTTTCGCACTCAGCCTTAACCAACGGCCTAGAGTGGAATTTAAAAATCACATCTCAAGAAATCCCTCATATTATTAATAAATCATTAAGTACTTTCGAGACTTACTGGGCGTCCAATGATTTTGAGCACTTTAGTGGTGATGTGAACTGTAGTGAAAAGCTAAAAAAAGCCTTGAGTCAACAACGCGGCAACTATGAATCCAGCCCGTCGCATTTCTTTGATATATCCCCGTTTCCTCATCAAAGTGACATTTTAGAACAACTGGCAGTTGAAAGAAGCGTTCATCAGAGGTTTCGAAATTTAGTGGTTGCGGCTACAGGCACTGGAAAAACGCTAATTTCAGCTTTTGATTTCGCACGATTCATTAAAGAGAAGCCACAAGCCAAGTTCCTGTTTGTTGCTCATCGAGAAGAGATATTAAAACAAGCCAGAGCGGCTTATCAGGGAGTTTTGAGAAACGGAGCTTTTGGTGAGTTGTGGGTCGGTGGACATACACCTGAGCACTATCGTCAACTATTTGTCTCAATTCAAACGTTAAACAATCAGCTGGATCAGCTTAATCTAACCGCTGACTATTATGACTACATTGTTATTGATGAAGTACATCATATTTCTGCTACTAGTTATCGTGCTCTGCTGGAATATTTTACACCCTCCATATTGCTCGGTCTCACCGCTACACCGGAGCGCCATGATGGGGGGGATATTCTGGCTGATTTTGGTGGTGTGATTGCAGCTGAGATTCGTCTACCAGAAGCGATCAATCGTCGCCACTTATCGCCATTCCAGTATTTTGGAATCGATGATGATACCGATCTCCGCAGCATATCTTGGAGTCGAGGGCGCTATGATATTGCTCAGCTGACTAGCCTTTACACCCACAACCAAGCGCGCTTCGACAAAATTTTACAGAGTATGCAGGAGATACTGACAGACATTAGTAGAATGAAAGCATTGGCTTTCTGCGTAAGTAAAGAGCACGCTCAATACATGGCTCAACAGTTATTGCTTAAAGGCATTAAAGCGGATGTATTGACCAGTGACAATAGTCACGATAGACAGCAAAAGCAGCAGGCTATTCGTTCGGGAAGCATCAATATTCTTTGCGTTGTCGATATTTTTAATGAAGGAGTCGATATCCCAGAGGTAGATACATTGTTGTTTTTAAGGCCAACAGAAAGTCTAACGATTTTCTTGCAGCAGCTTGGTCGAGGTCTGCGCTTAGCTGAGGGAAAAGAGTGTTGTACCGTGTTAGATTTTGTTGGTAACTCACGCCCTGAATATGATTTTTCGAATAAATTCCGAGCCTTGGTGGGGAAAAGTAATCAAGCCATTGGTGATGAGATAAAGCAAGGGTTTCCTCATGCCCCACTAGGTTGCCGAATTGAATTAAGTAAACGCACTCAAGAAATGGTGTTGAGTAACATTCGCCAAGCTTCGTTAACATTGACGCGTCTAGTCGCAATGATTCGTCAATATCCTCAGCATTCTAACCTGCCATTAACATTATCGAATTTTATAGCCCTAAACCCTCATATCGACTTGAATGAGCTCTATAAGCGAGGGAGTTGGTCGCAGCTTGTTCAAAGAGCCAAAGACGAAATCCGCGAAAGTTCGTCAGATGAAAGTCTACTGAAAGTGCTTAGAAAAGCTATCTACAACAGAATCCTGACTTGTGATGATCATGTCTATTTAAGTTTCTTAAAACAACTTTGCCAAAAAAACTTTGTTATTGAGAATGTGAACGACCGACAGGCTTTGATGTGCCATTACGACTTTTGGCAAAAAGTAGGGGCGGAGTGTGGGTTTGAATCACTTGAACGTAGTTTATCTCAATTGAACTATCCTGATTTAAAATCAGAATTAATAGATGTGCTTAATTGGCAGCTTTCACAAACCAAGCATGAGCAACTAGCAATATATGGTTTGCCTGATGTTCCATTGAGGTTGCATGCGCGCTATGCAAGAGAGCAAATATTAGTGGCATTTGGTGCAATAACGTTTGCAGTGAAGCCGCCGGCTCGTGAAGGTGTATTTGTGATACAAGAGCAAAATATAGAACTCATGTTTGTCACCTTAGATAAAAATGAAAAGCAGTTCTCACCAACCACCATGTACCACGATTACGCAATAAATGAGCGACTCTTCCATTGGCAGTCGCAAAACAGTGCAAGACCAGATCGTGGACGAGGTTTGGACTACGTACAGCATCAAAAAATAGCCAAACGTTTATTTCTTTTTGTTCGTGAGCAAACCAAAGACGAATATGGTCGAACCATGGGCTTTGTTAATTATGGTGAAGTGGAATATGTATCACACACAGGCTCTCAACCTATGAATATTACCTGGAAACTAAAGCAGCCTATGCCGAATTTTATGTGGCAACAAGCTGCTAAATTAGCGGTAGGCTAGTTGATATGACAGTGGCATTGGGTGGGCAACGTGGTCGTGATAATGGCTACTTTGAACAATTTGAGCAAGGAACAGCGCAGTGGTATCACCTGCCGCAAAGCACGTTTTTGCAGAAATTTAAGCAGCATATTGCCGAGGAAATTCGCTATTTAGCGTTGGCGTCTACCTCAGACACTCAAAGCTCAACCAAGCAAATTGACAAACTTTGGCCGGTTAAACGAGTCACCGTGTTACCACGCTACGCCATTACCGAAGATCAAGCGGGTAAGAAGTCAGGTTCTGCTGATTTGTATTATTTATTTGAGCTTGGCAAACCGCTATCACTACAAACGCCAGTGACCAACGTGCCGCACCGCCCAATGAAAAACTCGATGAAACTCACAACCTTAACTCGCCTAGAGAGCGTCACTAAGTTTGCCGAGGTTGAAAAAGTGTACGAAGCGGCAATGGTGTGAGGCTAAATGTTCAACTTTAACTGGATTAAATTACCATTATGGTAAATAATGTGATAAATGTAAGCGCCTATATTGATGAGCAGCCACCTAATGAAGTTGGCAGTGACAGAATCTATATCGCAGAAGGGCCTCTTTATTCATCAGAGTTGGTTATGGCATTGCTCTCAACCGCTGGTGACAACACTAAGCTATTGACTGAACGTTGTAGAAAAGATGTTCAGACAATGGGATTCGATATTGATGATGTTAAACAGCTAGTTTGTGCCGCTCTGAGTTCAGGAAGTTACCTAAAATCAGAATGGTGTATAGTTGGTCAAACTGATAAGGCTATTTCTTGGGCTGCATGTGATAGTTATCGGCTGTTTAGAAATGAATGGGTGGAGTATGCGCATAAAGAAATGCGCTACGAATACTATGTGAAATTTGCGATAGGCAAGACAGGTAAATTGTTATTACTGGTTTCTTGTCATTTGTCGCGCTGAGGATATGTGATGAATAGTCAAACTTGTCCACTTTGTGAGATGGGCCAATTAACTCTCCATACCGAGAGGGTTACAGTTGAGCATTTAGGTCAGCAAGGCCAAATTGACAGCCAGTATGCAGTGTGTGATTGCTGCGGCAGTGAACAGGCTGGTACTGCTGAAGCTCGCTTTAACAAGCGTGCAATGATTGCTTTTAAAAAGCAGGTGCAAGGCTTGTTAACGGGTAATGAACTCCAGGTCTTGCGTAAACGCTGGGGCTTAAAACAGGCTGATGCTGCAAAAGTGTTTGGTGGTGGCCCTGTTGCGTTTTCCAAGTACGAATCAGACGATGTGATGCAATCAGACGCAATGGATAAACTGCTCCGTTTAGCGGCGGAAGTGCCGGCTGCTTTAGATAAGTTAATGTTGGATGCGGGTGTTGAGCGTAATATCCAGACAAGCTGGAAAAATGTAGCTGTAGTGGATTTTTCATCTACTGCTCGAAAGACGAGAATTGTTGCATCGCACGAACTCGAACTAGAGGCGTGTTATGGTTAAAAAAGTATCAAAATCGTTACAACAGGCTATTGATGCTTTAGTGATACAGGATGTATACGTTAAATCGTGCCAAGCTAAGTGTGTTGAAGACTTTGACCCAAAATCCACGGAAATTGAAGCATTGTTAGTGCAACAAATGCATGTTGTTCTTCGAAGTGAATTGATCGATATTGATGGCGATGGCCATCTGGTACGCATTTATATCCGTTTGGGGACTCGTTGGGTGAATCCTAAGGAAAATGGCGATCCTGATATTAAAGCCTTTGTTGAAGCAGACTTTATTGCAGAATACCAAGTCGCAGCAGAACTAGAGCAGGAATCGATTGATGAATTTGCACTGAAAAATGCTAGCTACCATGTTTGGCCTTATTGGCGCGAGTTCTTAAGTACTCAATGTGAACGACTGCGTTTGCCAAGGGTTGTTTTACCAACTGTGCAATTTAGCAAACAGTAACTAAAAAGCGACATCAAATAATATCGAGCTATTTCGCGCTTTTGATATTAAAATCGCATCAACAACACCCCTCCCGCTACCCGTCTGAACAGCGCCCTGTGAGGGGTTACTCTTTTTTCAGGCTTCTAATTTTTGGTGCCGTAATGAGTTATGGCACCATATTCGCTTTCAACCACACATTATTCTCCGGCCCACAAAGGTGGTGCAGCAGCGCTAGGTTAATCTGGTGGCTGATCATGTTGCCGTTTCGTTTTCCGTTGTCTTTTCTTAAACCACTCAGTAATAACCCCATGCACGATTTACCCATTTGCTCTGGCGAACTGGGCAGGCAAAAAGCTCGGTTTTGTTGCTCGGGGTGCAAGGTAGCGCGCTTTCCTGTTTTAGACAAAGGCGAAATGCATGGGGAAGTGTGTCCAAACTGCCCATGGTAAGTGAGCTCGCGCGTTATGATTTATCTATAACCACATATCGATAAGCGCTTTGTGATATATAATAGCTAATCATTCTTGTATTTTTGAGATTAGATTGATATGTTTTTGCATATAATTATTCCTAATTGATGCATTAAGGCGTATCGAAATGAGCTATGTAACAGAGCAGATACTAGAAAGCCTACGGGAAGCTCGAGTACGCAAGGGGTTTAGCCAAAGAGAGTTAAGCGCGCGTTCGGGGGTGCCCCAAAGTCATATTTCGAAAATCGAGTCTGGCGGCGTTGATTTAAGGCTGTCCAGTCTGATTGCACTTGCCCGAGTACTCGATCTAGAGCTATTGGTTGCGCCTAAAAAGTCAGTTCCTGCCATCAAGTCGATCATTCGAAGCAGTCAAGGGATCAGCTATGAAGGTGAGCAAATCTCGCCCGCATATCAGCTAGAGGAAGGCGACGATGACTAGTTATGTTTCTACGCTCAAAGTTTTACTCTACGGTGAACCCATCGCAACGATCACTAACGTGGGCAATGACAGAACGCTATTTGCCTTTATGGATTCGTACATTAATGACGAATCACGGCCTGTATTAGGGCTGGGTTTTAAAGATTCGCTAGGAGGCTTGCTGACCAACTTTAAACCGACCCAGACCAAGTTAACTCCGTTTTTTTCTAACCTTTTGCCAGAAGAAACCATGCGCAACTACCTAGCAGAGCGTGCAGGAGTGACCCCCGCGCGAGAATTTTTTCTATTGTGGGTGTTAGGGCAGGATTTAGCTGGTGCGATCACGGTTGAATCCGCTGATGGTGAAGCACTCCCGCCAAATGTGCATCAAGGTATAGATGATGACACGAAATCTGAAGCCCCAATGCGCTTTTCACTAGCGGGTGTACAGTTAAAGTTTTCAGCCGTACAACAGGCAAACGGTGGTTTGACTATTCCAGCAACCGGTCAAGGCGGCTCTTGGATTGTAAAATTGCCATCGTCTCGATTTGACGCTGTGCCAGAAAATGAATATTCGATGATGGAATTGGCTCGAATGTTGGGAATGGATGTGCCAGAAACGCAGCTACTCCCGATTAACCAGATTGCTAATATCCCAGATGGTATTGGCAAATTTGGTGACAGTGCGTTTGTGATCAAGCGTTTTGATCGTGCAGGTGATCAAACCGTACATATTGAAGATTTTGCGCAAGTTTTTGGTGTTTATCCTCAAGATAAATACAAAAAAGCCAGTATGCGCAATATTGCTCAGGTTATCGGTATCGAAGGTCAAGACGAAGACATTGCAGAATTTACCCGTCGATTGGTGTTCAATACCCTAATTGGCAATGCGGATATGCATTTGAAAAATTGGTCTTTGATTTACAAAGACAAGCGCACCGCATCCATTGCACCTGCTTATGACTTTGTCTCGACCATTCCTTATATACCCGATGATAGTGCATCGCTGAAGGTGAGTCGTAGTAAGAAATTCAGTGACTTCACACTGGATGAGTTATCGCATTTAGCGGCTAAAGCCATGCTACCAGAAAAATTGGTATTAGATACTGCCAAGCAAACCGTAGCTGGTTTTCATGAGGTATGGGCGAAAGAAAAAGCGCATTTACCCCTTACCCGATCGATGATTGAAGCAATCGAAACACATTTGCGAAGCATATCGCTACGCTAAAATGAGAACCGACGCGTACTGAAATGCAGAGGCGTCAGTCATACTGGCTTAAAGGTTACGATGGGTGGTTTGTTTTGTTTCTTGAAGGCCCCGAACTGAAGACTAAGTTCTCGTGAACTTTGAGATTGAGCCCAGCTTAGCTACCGCAAGCTTAAACTCCCTGCTGTGTGTAGATATAAAAAGACTCCCAGTAATTGGATAGTCCAACTATTGGGGTCACTTCATTCTTCACAAGGTAATACAGGGCTTTAAGACATTCTTGAACGGGTAACTTTCTACCTAGGAACCTATTCAATATTCTGAATCTGCTCCCTCATCTGCTCGATCAACACTTTCAATTCCACGGCGCTTTGGGTTGTTTCTACGACAATGGATTTAGACGATAAGGTGTTGGCTTCGCGGTTGAGTTCTTGCATTAGGAAGTCTAGGCGGCGGCCAATGGGGCCTTTTTGTTTAAGCTGACGGCGCACTTCTTTGGTGTGCGTCGCTAGGCGATCCAGTTCTTCGGCTACGTCGGCTTTTTGTGCCAGCAAGACGATTTCGGCTTCTACCCGCATTGGGTCGAGATCCACTTTAGCGGCTTCTAGCTTTTCTTGTAGATTCGCTTTTTGTGCAGCGATGATCTCCGGCAGTTTGCTTTGTACTTCTTCAACTATGGCGTCAATGGCATCTAGGCGTTGTTCAATAATGGTTACTAGCTGCTCGCCTTCTCTTAGGCGCATGTCAATCAACTCATCAACGCTCTTTTGGAAGAGTTCTTTGACGGCGTTTTTCATGATCTCTGCGTCTGTGCCTGTGTCGGTCAGGATGCCGGGCCACTTTAAAATATCGAGTGGGTTAGCAGGGTTAAGGTCTTTGAACCAAGTGCCTAGTGTGTCTACGGCATTGGCAAGGGCTTGGGCGTTGTCTGTGTTGATGTTTAGGCTGGTGGCGGCTTTGTCGACCGCTTGGAAACGCAGTTGGCATTCTAATTTGCCGCGATTAAGTTTTTTACGCAGCACATCACGAAAGGCAAATTCCAATTCACGGAAGTTGTCGGGCAAGCGAAAGTTTGGCTCTAAATAACGCTGGTTGACTGAGCGGACTTCCCAGCTAATGGTGCCCCAGTCGTAAGTGGCTTCTTGGCGGGAAAATGCGGTCATGCTTGCTGTCATTGGGTTACCTATTAAAAATAATGAAATTAGATCAATCAAATTGCCTGTAGTGTAACAGTTTCTTCGCTGACGGTGGCATATGCTCCATAGGGTTCGTTATAATTGCGTCTTTAAAAGGTTAATTACAGTAGAGAGTATAAATATGCGCCCAAGCGGAAGAGCGGTGAATCAACTACGCCCCCTTAAGATCACAAGAAACTTTACTAAACATGCAGAAGGTTCAGTATTGATCGAATGTGGAGACACGAAAGTGATTTGTACAGCGACTGTGGTACCAGGCGTGCCACGCTTTTTGAAAGGAAAAGGGCAAGGTTGGATTACGGCTGAATACGGTATGTTGCCACGTTCTACAGGTAGTCGAATGGACCGAGAAGCCGCTCGCGGTAAGCAGGGTGGCCGAACAGTAGAAATTCAGCGCTTAATTGGTCGCTCTCTACGTGCAGCGGTAGATCTAAAAAAATTGGGCGAAAACACCATCACTATCGACTGTGATGTTATTCAAGCCGACGGTGGTACCCGCACAGCCTCTATTACAGGTGGTTTTGTGGCCCTAGCTGATGCCATGCGAACTCTGGTAGAAAATAAAAAGATTAAAGAAAGCCCAATAGTTTCTCAAATTGCGGCGATTTCTGTCGGGGTTTATAAAGGCACACCAGTGTTGGACCTTGATTACCCTGAAGATTCTAATGCTGAAACCGACATGAACGTGATCATGAATGACAAGGGCGGCTTTATCGAGATCCAAGGAACGGCAGAAGGCGAAGCCTTTAGCGACGAACATATGATGGGTATGCTGGCTGTGGCTCGTAAAGGCATCAGTGAGATTATTGAAGCGCAACGAGCAGCGCTTTTTGAAAATTAAGTCATTGCTTTTAAGCAAAAAAAATCTAGCCGAGGCTAGATTTTTTTTGCTTAAAAGTTCGCGCCCTTGTTTGTGATGGTCTATTTTTTGCTAATACACGGTTTAGTTTTTTAAATGTTAATTTTTGTTAAAAATTTGTATATCCTGACACAGGCTTGTCATCTTTCTCTATCTTAATAGTTGGCGCGCGTTATAAGGATTCATAACAGGGGAGTGAAAAGAACTATGAAACATATCTTCGCACTATTTTTGTGCGTTTTTCCTTTTGCTGTTCTGGCCGACTCTATTATCTTGAATGTGCTCCATCAACCCCCTTATGTCATCGATAGTAGTGAATTAAGCGAAAGCTCAAAGCGTAGCAGCCCGCATCGTTTCTACGGGGTAGATGTTGAGATAGTGCGGGCTGCTTATGCCAGCCAAGGTGTTCAAGTGCAATTTAAGGATGATGCTTGGCAACGTACTTTAAGAGACGTAAAAATAGGCCGTACATTAGGTTCCTTAGCATGCCGGCATGTACCTGAACGCGAAGCGTTCGCTTGGTTCTCTGATGAAGTGGTCTCTTCTAGCTATGCTCTTATTGCCCCCCATGGCCGTGTGTTGGAAGACCGCATTGATCTGACAGAGTTTGGCCAATTTAACAGTATTAATGTGGTTCATGGGTGGTCTCAGGGGCAATACCTTGATAAAGCGGGTTTTTCTTATCGTACTGTTGGCGGGTTGGAGCAAGGGCTGAACCTTGTTGCTAACAGACCTCAAGAAGTCTTTTTTACGGAATATTTAAGCGCTCTTTATCTTGCAAACCAGTTAGGCTTAAGAAAAGAGCTGAGTTTTCACCTAGTCAAGGGAATCGATGTGGGCGGTATGGCCGTGTGTTTCTCTAAAGCTTTTCCCGAATCTAAAAAGTGGCAAGAGGTGTTAAACAAAGGATTAAAGGAAATCCGCCTTAACGGCCAATGGCAAGCGATATGGAATCGTTATGAGAGTTAATGGGTCTGTCGAGGTAGCATGTTAGCTTTTAGAAAACGAATATCGTATAAACAAACAAAATGGACTTTATCCTTCTTACTTGTTCTTAGCGTAGTGCTCAGTGCCCTGCAAGTGCTAACGGATTGGGAAAATGAAAAGCGCATTATTAACTCACAAACTCGCGCTCTTCTAAACGTAGTGGCAGACACCGCAACGGAAGCAGCGTTTGAATTAAATGCTAATTTAGGCCGTAAGGTGCTTTCTGGCTTAATGGCCTCGAATCAATTTTATGAAGCCGTGCTTTTAGATGACATTGGCAGGCCTTTGTCGAAAGTGTCTCGGCCCAAAGAAGTTAATTCTTTGTCTTGGTTGCTCACGCACTTTTTTGGCGAGCTGAAGCAAAGCTACACATTTCCACTTATCCGATCTAATGGGGCGGTAGTGGGCAGCCTTCGAGTCAAATTAGACAAAATTTCTGTTACTAGCCACTTCCTTGAAAGGAATTGGTATTTGGTGATTAGTATTTTGTTGTCTGTCTTATTATTAGGTGGAGCAGTGGCATTTTTATTCTATTTACAGATAACAAGGCCGCTTTTTCGTTTTATTGAAAGCCTATCTATTCTGGACAAAGACAAGAGCAGGCTAGACCAAACGGTTATCCCCGCCGTCACACGGGATGATGAAATAGGCATTCTTGCTAGAACCATTGTTGCTTTGTGGCATAAACGTAAGAAAGTAGAGTCAAGACTTGCTACTAGCGAGGCTTACTTTAAAGCGGTTCTCAAGCAGTCTAGCGAGTGTATGTTGTTGGCAAATGTCGAAGGCAAGATACGTGATTGTAACGACAGAACCTGTGTTTTGCTTGGTCATTCGGCAGAAGAGTTACAAAAAATGGGCGTATGTGAGGTGTCGTCTGATTTGACTGAAGAGCGGTTTCAAAAGTGGTCCAAAGCGAATCACGGTGAGACGACTACTTTTGAAGCCGACTTTACTCGTTCGAATGGAGACAGCTTTCCAGCAGAGGTGTGTGGTAGCATTATTGTGTTGGATGGACAAAAATACTTTTTAGCCTCATTCAGAGACATCACGTTACGCAAAAAGTCCCAAGAGCAAGCGCGCCTGCTTGCCTATTACGACACCCTAACAAGCTTGCCTAATCGCCGCTTATTTAATGAAAAACTAAACGAGGCGATTGCCTTAGCAACAGCAAATAAGCAGTTTGGCGGCGTGTTTTTCATTGATCTAGATCGCTTTAAAAATATCAATGATACGTTAGGCCACCATGTAGGCGACAGCGTGCTGGTCGAAGTGGCGGACCGTATAAGTGCCATTCTGCCAGAGCACGCTATTGCTGCGCGCATTGGTGGCGATGAGTTTGTTGTGCTTATTCCAAGCTTTACTCGCAAAAAAGAGCTGGCCTGTTCTTTTGCTGAAGAGCTGGCTCAGAAGTTATTGTCCGTGCTGACTCCCGATCTAAATATTGATAATGCAGACCTAAGAGTATCGGCAAGTATCGGCGTGAGCTTATTTCCTGCTGATGATACTAGCTTACCTGTTTTACAGCAGGCAGATACGGCCATGTACGAAGCTAAAAAGCAGGGGCGTAACGGTTACCAGTTTTATCATCCTGATATGCAACATCAACTTAAAGAAAGGCTTGATTTAGAAAAAGCATTGCAACTTGCTATAGAGGGGCAAGAATTTAAGTTGTTGTATCAGCCACAAGTAGACAGCAAAGGCAACTTAGTCGGATTAGAAGCCTTGGTACGATGGCATAGTGAAACGTTAGGCCCAGTATCACCCGCTAAATTTATACCTGTTGCAGAAGAGACCGGTGTCATTAAAGACATAGGTAATTGGGTGCTACAAGAGGCTTGCCAGCAGTTAAGGCAATGGCAAGACGCCGCGTTACCTGTTCACTTCGAAAGACTGGCGATTAATATTAGCCCCGTGCAATTTGCACAACCCGAGTTTGTGAATTTAGCTCGCAATATTATTGCGGAATCTGGAGCAGACCCTAATTTATTGGAGTTTGAAATCACAGAAAGCATGCTGGTAGAGAATATCCCTCTAGTCGCAGATAAGATGAATCAGTTACGGGAGTTAGGTGTACGCTTCTCAATTGATGATTTCGGAACAGGCTACTCTTCTTTGCGTTACTTACAGCATTTTCCTGTTAGTCAGTTAAAAATAGACCAGTCGTTCACAAGGGATGTTGCCGACGACCCGAAGAGTCAGGTCATCATAAACACCATAGTCGCTATGGCCAACTTAATGCAGTTCGAAGTGCTGGCAGAAGGTGTTGAAACAGAACAAGAACGAGACTTCTTGTTCGATGTGGGTTGTGTTCGTTACCAAGGCTATTTTTTCTCGAAGCCGATCCCCCCTGAACAGGTGAGCGAGCAAATGCCGGCTGGCTGTATTTTTTGTTGATAAGCTTATTTGGGCGAAATTGTTAGTAATTGTGCGTGTTTTTGCAGGTCACAAAGTAAACAATATTTGCGATTATGCCTGCTACCTAACAATAAAAATAAGGGGACACATGTGAAAAAAATCATCACAGCTTTAGCTATTATGCCACTTTTAGCCAGCAGCCATGCATGGTCTGCTGATGTATCTGGCTCATGGAAACTCGTAAATGCTGGCGACACTCAGGCCCAATTAGAAGAAGCCGTTGAAAGGGTGGCAAAAGAAATGAATTTTTTCATTCGAGCATTAGCTCGCCCCGTGTTGCGAGAGCAAACTCAAGTGTGCCAACAATGGCAGCTGGATTTAAATAGCCAGAGTTTTTTATGGCAATGTGATGAGAATGACGCCGATGAGCTTCCTCTTAATGCGGCCGGCGAAGTGTACAAAGTAGACGAAGAGAAGATTGAAATTTCTGGCACCTTGCAGCAAACAAACGACAGTATCATCACGATTCTGGAGTCTGAGCGTGGTAAACGAACCAACACTTGGCAGCAAATCAGTGACAACGAGCTGTTATTCACGGTTAAGCTGGAATCTGAAAAGCTCCCCACACCACTGACTTGGTCATTAACCTACCAAAAATAGCCTGTACTCAAATAGAAAAGGCCGATAAGTCATGTGTTATCGGCCTCTCTGTTCTTCTAGTTAGCGCTTTACTGCGTTATTAATGCGGTATTGGTTCGCTTCTAATGGGTAATGAATCTGTACATAATCGGCCAGTGCTTTAGCCGTTAGGTAACCAGAGTCACGGTAGCTAGGGTGACTTGTCATATCAGGATACCCCATATTTCCTCGTGCCATGTAACGATTAATGGCTACACGATACAGAGCATCGTTGCTAAGCTTTGTGCCGTTGACGCTAATCTTTTTAGCTGTGCCATTTTCCATGGTAAAGCCAATACCGCTAAAGTGAGCGAAGGCCTCAGAACCTGCTGGTAAGGTAGCAACGGCAGACAGGTAATTTGTGAGTTCATTGCTGGTCAGTTCAAGGTATACAATGGTGTGTGCAGAGGGTAAAACTGCTTGCACGCTGAAATAGTTAATAATGCCTTCAGGTAGGTCGCCTTGGATTTCCCCTGCGTGGCTTATGGCAATATCGGCTTTCACTTTTTCTTTCATGGCGCTGGTAACCAAGTTCGCCAGTGGGGTTTCTTGATAAGTTAAAGCGTTGGTTTGTCCGCTAAAATCCGCTTCGTTATAGCCTATTTCATAGCCCATTTCTTCTTGCCCTAATGCTAGGTAAGGCGTGAGTAATTCGAGCACTTCAGGCGATGGCTCTAAGGCTTCACCAGTCAATTGCCAAGCGGTTTTCTCTTTTTCTTCAAGCTCTGCTGAGGCATTAACAGGAATAAGCTCATGATGGCTGTCTGTGACCTTACCGTTTTGGATGACAAGGTCTAACCTACCGACAAGCTTGCCCCACTCTGCAGCTTGTACAATCAAGGTATTGTTTTGCGTTATTGGTGAAGATAACGCGCCGTGGGGTTGGCCCGTGATCATGATGTCGATACCAGGCACAGCTTGAGCGAGCTTTTGGCTCTCTTCAACATTGTTAGCGCCCATTTGGGTAAGAGCAATGACTAAGTCTGCCTGCTGGCGAAGCTTAGGAATAAGGTCTTGGGCCACCACAGCCGCAGGCAGAATCTCAATCCCTTCAAGGTGTTCTGTTGGCGCAAGTTGTAGTGCATGTTTATTGATAAATCCCACAACCGCTACTTTTAGGGTGTCAACTTCGAATATATGGTAAGCGTCAAAGAGAGGTTGGTTATTTTTTTCATTCAAAACATTTGCCGCTAAGAAAGGAAAGCCAGCCCAAGCGTGTTGTTCTTGTAACACATCGAGCGGCTGGTCAAATTCATGGCCTCCAAGCGCCATAGCATCATAGCCCATTAGCTTCATTGCTTTAAAATCGGGCTCAGCAAATAGCACATCAGACTCGAATTGACCTGTGTTAATGTCACCAGCAGAAAGCAGTAGGGCGCTACCTTCACCTAATAGCAGCTCTTCACGAATATTGTCGATGAGGGTGGCGCGAGCCGCCATGCCATATTCGCCCTGTTCACTTTGCCAGAAGTGGCCGTGATGATCGCTAGTATGAATAAGGGTGAGTTTGTATTCTTTGCCGCTTTCCCAGTTTGGCTGGTAGTTTTGTACACTTGCACAGCCAACCAAGCTAAGTAGGCCCAGACAGAGTAGTAAGCGCTCACAATAAGTTTGAATGTTTGCCATTAACTTGTTCCTTGCCGAATAACAGAGGGTGAATATTGACAGCTAAATGTTAGCGTTTGATAACACGCTAACGTAAACAAGAAAACAGGTCAAAAAAGAGGCAAATAAAATAGCGGGTTATTAGCTGGGGAGTACGTCTTTCCATCTATCTTTAATAATTAAAATCTCTTCAAGGCAGGTCTCGAATACCTTAACGAGCTCGGGGTCAAAATGTTTGCCCGCTTCGTCGCGGATCAATTGAACGGCGTCTTCTACTGACCAAGCTTTTTTGTAAGGTCTCTCACTGGTAAGAGCATCAAATACATCGGCAATGGCAATAATTCGCCCTTCTACAGGAATTTCTTCCCCTTTTAATCCTTCCGGGTAGCCAGAGCCATCCCACTTTTCATGGTGAGTAAGCGCAATAATGCGAGCCAATTTGAGCAAAGAGGAGGAGTGTTTGCCAATAATCTCAGCACCCATAGTGGTATGTTGACGCATGACTTGCCATTCTTCGTCATTTAAACGGCCAGGTTTGAGCAGGATGGCATCTGGAATGCCTATCTTGCCGACATCGTGCATGGGCGCAGCGTGCAAAAGTTCTTCCGCCGCGCGCTCTGAAAAGCCAATGGCTTTGGCAATGATCTTCGAATAGTGGCTCATTCGAATAACATGCTGTCCAGTTTCGTTATCCTTGTATTCAGCAGCGCGCCCTAAGGTTTGTACAAGCTCTAATCTTGATTGGTGGATTGCGTCTAAACGGTTCGAATTCAGGTGAACATGAACACGGGCTTTAACCACAGATGGGTTTACAGGTTTGGTGATATAGTCTACTGCGCCTGCATTTAAACCATCTGATTCGTTGGCGCCATCGGTTAGAGCGGTCACAAAAATAATGGGAATATGAGCAAGTAAGGTTTCAGATTTAAGGTGTTTACATACCTCAAAACCACTCATCTCAGGCATCATAACGTCTAGCAAGATCAGCTCAGGAGGCTCTTGATAAGCAAGTTTCAGAGCTTTTTTACCATTTGTAGCAAACGCCAAGCGGTAATCTTGTTCAAGAATCTTTTTTAGCACATGAAGGTTTGTTGGCTCATCGTCAACGATCAAAATGAGGGGCTTCTCATCTTTATTGAAAGGTTTCATGCTAGGGCTAATGTTTGATTCTGTTGTCATATTAAGATTTCTTTAGTGACGCTTCTGATATCGTATCGATCAGTGTTATTGCTTCGTCGAACTCGAAGTTAAACACAGCGGATTGTAATTTTTCGCTTTCATCGTTGGGTAGCTCAAGGCAGATTTCCTCTAGCAACTCATCGTTCATCTCGCCTTTCTCTAAGCTCATTATCAACTGTTTGGCTTTTATCGGGTCAATTGATATAGCTTCAAGTGAGTTTTGAGCGGTGTCTTGTGAGCTCTCTGTTACCCATTCTTGAATACCCACTAAGCTATCGATAATCTCTTGCCATAGAGGGTTAAGCGTTGAATGATCTGCGCCATGTTGTAATTTTAGTTGCTTTTCAAGCTGAAGACATAGCTTGGAGGCTTTACTCAAACTAAGATTCGCGGTTGAGCCTTTTAGCTTATGGGCGAAAGCAACTTGCTGGTGATGCTCTAAATGAGAGGCTTGCTCGCATTCATCCACAATGTTTTTTAGAAAATAGCGAATCTGCCTTTTCAGTTCTTGTTCGCTCCCCCAGCGTTGCGCACCGGATTGCCAGTCTATCGTGGCATCATGATTGGTAGAGTCTTGTTTTGTCGGAGGTGAGGTTGAAATGGATTCGCCGTGTAATACTCGTTCTATTTCGATAATTAGCTGGTCTAGCTCTACAGGTTTTGAGCAAAAGCCATTCATGCCGGCTTGACTCGCATTGAGCTTGTCTAATTCCTGTACGCTTGCGGTTAAAGCAATAATGGGAGTGGCTGCTATATGCTCAGTGCGTTCCCAAGCTCGGATCATTTTAGTCGCTGAAAGGCCGTCAATATGCGGCATATGTAAATCCATCAATACCACGTCATATGTAGCAGATTTGAATGCTTTATACGCTTGCTCTCCATCGAGTGTTGTAGTAATAGTATGACCAAGTTGAGTTAACCTAAGCTCCATAAGGTCGAGGTTTTGCTGTACATCGTCGGCAACTAATATATTCAGTGCTTGTTTTAAGGGTGACTGCGTACGCTGTTTGGTAATTTCCAACTCTTCATTGCATTCTGGTAGGGGAAGCGTTAGCTCAAAACGGCTGCCTTTACCGATTTCACTGTCTACCGTGATTTCACCGCCCATTAACCGAGCCAGTTGCAAAGAAATAGTGGTCCCTAAGCCTGTGCCACCAAAGCGACGGGTTACCGAAGCATCGGCCTGGGCAAAGGGGGAAAAGATTTTTTCTATTCCATCCTGAGAAATGCCAATACCTGAGTCTTCAATGACAATTTCAATGTTGCTACCTAATTTTCGAACAACCAGGTGCACATAACCTTGGGTAGTGAATTTAATCGCATTACCGAGCAGGTTAATTAGGATTTGCTGAATTCTATGAGCGTCACCGCGGAAGCAATGAGGTAAGCTGGCCTCATATTCCAAATTAAACTCTAAGCCTTTCTGTTGGGCGCTTAGCAATAGTGTTTCTCGCACGTTGCTGCAGAGTTTATGTAAGGAGAACTGTTTTATCTCTAAAGGCACAGAACCATGCTCAAGCTTGGACATATCTAGGATGTCATTAAGCAATTGTAGTAGGGAGAAAGCTGAATTATGCACAGTGGAAACGTGTTTGCGTTGCTCACCTTGTAACGTTTCGTCTTCTAGTAATAGCTCAGAGTAGCCTATGATTGCATTCATGGGCGTGCGAATTTCATGGCTCATGTTGGCTAAAAATTGGTTTTTAGCTTGAGCAGCACTTTCAGCGGACTCTTTCGCTGCACGTAGTGCTTGTTCCATGGTTCTACGTTCAGACAAATCATTGACAAATTTTAGAACCCTAGTCGGATGTCCCTGTGGGTCAAGAATAGGGCAGTAGGTGGCATAAATATGCACTTCTTGTCCGTTTTTGTTCTGGCGAACGTACTCTCCAGTCAAGTATTCGCCAGCGTTTAACTTTTCCCAATGGCGCTGGTATCTTTCGCTTTGGGCGACTTCTTGTGAACACAAGATACTATGGTGTTGCCCAATTAACTCTTCACGTTGGTAGCCCATTAGGGCAAGAAAATTTTCATTTGCGTTAATGAGCCGACCCGAAAGGTCAAACTCCACTAAAGTAAGGCCGTTATGTAGCCCTGTAACAATACTTTCAAAGTCCGCTGCTTGGTGTTTTGCATGGGTAATGTCGGTAGCATATTTAATGTAGCGTAAAATCTTGCCATTGCGATCAAATACGGGGTTATAAGAAGCTTGTAGCCAAACTTGTCTACCGTGCTTGTTAATGCGCGAAAACTCGCCGGAGTGGAAGGTGCCTGTCCGAAGAATTGCCCAAAATTCTTTATAAGCGTCTGTATCTACCTGATCTGGTGCCATGAGCATACTGTGGTGCTGACCAATGATTTCGCTTTCTTGGTAGCCAAAAATGCTCAAAAAATTCTGGTTTGCTCTAAGAATATGGCCTTCAAGGTCAAACTCTATTATGGCTTGGACACGGTCAATCGCTCTTTGATTACTTTCGAGTTGGTGTAGCCTTTCTAATAGGCTGTCGTAATCTTGTTGCGAAATACTAAGGGTAGTAGGCATGTCCGATGAGTAATCCGTATCATTGGCCTGTACAAGCACCGCATTAAAAAGTCATGGTGCATTCATTTACGAGAGGAGTTCATTGTGAACAAGTGCGTAAAGGATGTCAGTAGATCGAAGTTCACATTTGGTTTCGAATCGTAAAAAAATAACACAACCAATTACATTTTCTCACACTGACAAGAGAAAGTCTCATGCAAATCGATAAGGAATTAAGTAAAAAAGTGTAAAAGTCATACAAATCTAGGGGGAAGAGCTAGCGATATCGATTGATACACCAGCTCTAGGAGGGAGAATTAGAGGGTTAGTTATCGAGACGTTGACCGTTATTAGAATCAAAAATAACGGCTTTAGACGTATCAAACATCATGTTGATCACATCGCCAGGCTTGGCTGCATAAGCAGGATTAGAACGGCAGTTAATCTCAGCACCGTTGACTCGCGTTAGGATCATGGTATCGGCCCCCATAGGTTCGGTGACTTCTACCTCAATACCTGTTGTGGTAACAAATTCTAGACCTTCTTTGTGAGGTTGAGGCTCAGTGATCATTTCAGGTCTCAATCCGAGTAGTACTTGCTCTCCAACACGGCCTTGTAAACTGTCCGGTTTTGGAAATGGCAGAATGACTTTCTCATTGGTCGCCAGTTCAAGTTTAGGGATACCTTGATCAAGCACCACGCTAGCGGGTATGAAATTCATGGCTGGAGAGCCCATAAAACCAGCCACGAACAGGTTAGCCGGATTGTCATAAATCTCTTGCGGCGTACCTAGTTGCTGTACTTCACCATCTTTCATCACGGCTATACGGTCGGCCAGTGTCATGGCTTCTATTTGGTCGTGGGTAACATACACAATGGTTGTGCCAAGCTTGGCGTGTAATTTTTTGATTTCCGTGCGCATTTCAACACGCAGCTTGGCGTCTAAGTTAGAAAGCGGTTCATCAAATAAATACAGTTGCGGACGTCTAGCCAGGGCGCGCCCCATAGCGACTCGTTGGCGCTGACCACCAGATAATTGAGCGGGTTTTCTGTCTAGCAGGTGGTTGATCTGTAGCATTTCAGCAACACGTTGAATCTCGACTTCTCTTTCTTCTTTAGGGACTTTACGCATTTCTAATCCAAAAGAGATGTTCTGCGCGACCGTCATGTTGGGATACAAAGCATAGGACTGAAACACCATTGCGATGTCTCTGTCTTTTGGAGAGGTGTAAGTCACGTCTTGGTCGCCAATTAGAATGTGACCTTCCGTTACCTCTTCTAGTCCAGCAATGGAATTCATGAGAGTAGATTTGCCACACCCAGATGGGCCGACCAAGATCAAAAACTCACCCGCTTCAATAGCAATGTTAATACCTTTTAAAACCTCGGTACTACCGTAGCGCTTTTTTACGTTATCAATGACT
This sequence comes from Marinomonas epiphytica, assembly GCF_054780655.1. Classification (NCBI taxonomy): domain Bacteria; kingdom Pseudomonadati; phylum Pseudomonadota; class Gammaproteobacteria; order Oceanospirillales; family Oceanospirillaceae; genus Marinomonas; species Marinomonas epiphytica. Next base: position 56,302 of record NZ_BAAGVX010000038.1, on the reverse strand, counting down.
AAATTTGCCATGTTGTGTGCTCCAAATTCGTAACGAATATTCGTATGTTTAAGGGCTGCTCGCTGGGTAAAGAGTGCGAACGCCATTCGTTTTATAGGGTTTAGCCTTTCACCGCTCCGGCGGTTAAGCCACGAACAAAGTACTTACCGGCAAAGATGTACACGGCCAAAGTTGGAAGGGCCGCAATAATGGCTGCAGCCATATCAACGTTGTACTCTTTACCACCAAAACTGGTGTTCACTAGGTTATTTAAGGCAACGGTTACCGGCTGGGTGTCAAAGCCTGAGAAAGCAACGCCAAATAAGAAGTCGTTCCAGATTTGCGTGAATTGCCAAATCACAGTTACGACAATAATTGGGGTAGAAACCGGTAAGATAATTCGATAGAAAATAGTGAAGAAGCCCGCACCGTCAAGGCGTGCAGCTTTGACCAGCTCACCAGGTATAGACTGATAAAAGTTACGAAAGAATAGGGTGGTGAAGGCCACACCGTAAACCACGTGAACGAAAACCAAGCCTGTTGTTGTATTAGCAATACCTAGCCAGCCTAACGTTCTTGCCATGGGCAACAAAATAACTTGGAAAGGTATAAAGCAGCCAATGAGTAGAGCGGCAAAGAAGAAATCGCTGCCACGAAATTTCCAAAGTGAAATGACGTAGCCGTTAATCGCACCCAGAATAGTGGAAATGGCCACTGCGGGTAGCACGATTTGGAAAGAATTTAGGAAGTAGGGAGACAATCCTCCACAGCTACTACCAGTACAGGCACCAGACCAAGCCTTAGACCAAGCATCAAAATTTACGCTGCCAGGCAAAGAAAGTAGAGTTCCAGTGCGAATTTCTTCTACGTCTTTTAGTGAGGTGAGAAGCATAACAATAAAGGGCATCAAGTAAAGTGCAGCCACCACTAGCAAGGTTGCATAGAGGGCAAAACGCAGTATTTTTTCAAGGCCACTTTTAGGGCGACGATTCGTGTTACTCATGGCGCTGACCTCGCAACTCGGAATAGAGATAAGGGATTAAAATGGCTAGTACACAACCTAGCATGACCATAGCAGACGCAGAACCTAGGCCGATCTGACTACGAGTAAAGGTGTGGGCATACATAAAGTTGGCCGGCAAATCAGAGGCGTATCCAGGCCCACCGTTAGTAAGGGCGGCAACGAGGTCGAAGCTCTTAATCGCAATGTGCGAAAGAATGACTAAGGCACTGAAAAATACAGGTTTAAGAGAAGGTAAAATAATGCGTCGATAAGTGGTGAAAGTGCTAGCACCATCTAAATGAGCGGCTTTAATTAAATCGCCATCAACACCACGCAGGCCCGCTAAGAAAAGTGCCATAACAAAGCCCGATGCTTGCCAAACCGCGGCAATAACTAAACAGTACACCACCATATCTGGGTTAATGAGCCAATCGAACTTAAAGTTCTCAAAGCCAAGGTCAACCATGAGCTTTTCTAATCCGTTTGTTGGGTTAAGTAACCATTTCCATGCGGTACCCGTTACGATAAATGAGATGGCCATTGGGTAGAGGTAGATGGTTCGGATGGCGCCTTCTGCGCGTATTTTTTGATCCAAAAAAATGGCCAATACGACCCCTAAGAAAAGGCATATTAAGATAAATAGACCACCGAAAACGCCAAGGTTCGTTAGGGCTACGAGCCAACGGTCGTTATTAAACAGGCGTTCATATTGGTCGAAACCTACGAACTTGTAAGACGGCAGCATACGGGAATTGGTAAAGGACAGTACCGCTGTCCATACCATGTAGCCATAAATACAGACTAGGGTCACTACGACCGTAGGGGCCATTACCAGTTTTGGCATTAGGTCTGCCAAAGATAGGCGTGTGGGGCGTCCTGACTGAGTCTTTACAGACGCAGCTTGAGCGTTTTTTGTATTCATAATGAGTGCTTCACGACATGAGGGAGAAACGGAGGGGCTGATACATTACATCAGCCCCAGTGTTACTTTTTTAGTCTTTAAGACTAGGTATTACATGCTTGCTTTTACTGCACGAGCAAGTTTGTCTACTGCTTCGTTAGGTTCCATAGAGTCGCTGTTGAAGAAGTTAGTAACAACGTCAAAAATAGCGCCTTGAACCATAGAATTAACAGACATACCGTGAGCCATACTTGGCACTAAGTCGCCTGTTGAAGAGCTCGCTAAGAAAGCGTCCATTGCAGAGTGAGCACAAGTATCAAACTTGTCGCGAGGCATGTTCAAACGAGCAGGAATGGACCCTTTGTTCAAGTTGAATGTTTCTTGGAATTTTGGCTCAAGAATAAGACGAGTTAAGTCTTTTTGAGCGTCTTGAGCATCTTTTCCGTCCACTTCGAACATGGCGAGAGAGTCAATGTTAAAGGTGAAGGTACCGCTTGTGCCTGGTGCTGGGTAACACACGTAATCGATCCCTGCCTGTTTATTGGCTGCGGTGAACTCACCTTTTGCCCAGTCGCCCATGATTTGAATAGCGGCTTCGCCGTTAATAACCATAGAGGTGGCAATGTTCCAGTCACGGCCAGAAAAGCCTGTGTCGACAAAGTCATGCATTTTTTTAAAGGTTGTGAATACATCGACCATATCTTGGCTGCGTAGGGTGTCTTCATCCAGCTCAATGAAGGCTTTCTTGTAGAATTCAGAACCTTTCGCTAGAGCAATGGCTTCGAATAAAGTGGCGTCTTGCCATGCTTGACCACCGTGGGCCAAAGGAGTGAAGCCTGCGTCTTTGATTTTTTGTGCTTCGACAATGAACTGCTCCCAAGAAGTCGGGATAGAAGCACCGGCTTTACGGAATACTTCAGGGTTGGCCCACATCCAGTTTACACGGTGAACGTTTACTGGTGCTGCTACATAATGACCGTCGTGCTTCATGGTTTGGCTAATGACAGGAGGGAGGACCGTATCCCAATCGCCTGCTTCTGCAACGTCGTCAAGATTGGTAAGGAAACCTAAGTCACCCCATTCTTGAATGGTTGGACCTTTGATCTGGGCGCTGGCTGGAGGGTTGCCTGAAATCGCACGAGACTTAAGTACGGTCATTGCGGACTCACCTGCACCACCGGCAACGGCAAAGTCTTTCCAAGTATGACCTGCATCTTGCATCTCTTGTTTTAACACATTAATTGCTGCTGCTTCGCCGCCTGATGTCCACCAGTGCAAAACTTCTACTTCACCAGCGTGGCTAGAGGCAGCCGCAAGAGAAAGAGCAACCGTAGTTAAACCGAAAGCAATTTTTTTCATTGTTAGGACCTTTTTTATTGTTATTTGATGAATGACTCATCAATGAATATGTATTTAATTTCGACTGTTATCCGTAAAGTATGACAGTCGAGTATTGAAATTTAGCAAAGGAAAGTGGGGTAGGGGGTAATATAGAGCAACCTAATGTAACAAAGTCTTGCATAGCCCTTCCTTGTCTATAAATGATAAAAATGTTTAGTGCCTAGGTAACCAAATTCGGGCTTCTAACCCTCCTTGTGGCAGGTTGCTAAGGGTGACTTCTCCCCCTTGTGCTTTTGCTATATTACGCGCAATACTTAACCCAAGGCCCATGCCGCCAGGGTGACCAGAGTGATCAGGGGTGAGTCTGGCATAGGGTTGGAATACTTTATCTATTTTATCTATGGGGATACCTGGCCCGCGATCACATATGCGAATGCAAATGGCGTCTTCATCGTCTTCAATGTAAATTGTGGCGGTTTTGCCGTAGTAGAGCGCATTATCAACTAGGTTGCCCAAACAGCGCTTAATGGCAAGGGGTTTACCAATATAAGGGTGAGCCAGTGTGCCATGTAGGGTCACTTTAGGTGACTCTAAGTTAGCTACAGCTTGCATGTCTAATAACATACGGTCTATGTCTACTTGTACTCTGTTCTCATGTATGTCGGTTTCTTTTACGCTCTGAAGTGCGCCTTTCACGAGCATGTCTAGATCTTCTAAATCGCGGATCATGGCTTCGCGGGAGTCATCGTCGTCTAGCATTTCTGCTCGTAAGCGTAAGCGTGTAATTGGCGTTTTCAGGTCGTGGGAAATAGAAGAAAACAACCTCTCTCTATCATTTAAGTAGCGCTGAATACGGGTTTGCATGTCATTAAAAGCTTTGGCTGTGTTGCGAACCTCAATACTTCCTGCCTCACTGATGGTTTGGCTGTCCCCTTGCCCAAACGACTCAGCTGCTTGGGCTAAGGTCGCCAGGGGGCGGGTCACTCTACGTAATACGATTAGGCTGAGCATCAATACCGTGAGTACCGACATGGCCATTGAGAAAAGTCGTTCAGCGCTGAGAGGGGAGGTCTCTTCAAGAAAATAGGGGTCTGGCATTAAGCTGGCCAAATAAAGCCAGTCGGTTTCATTCACTGGAATTTGAATCACGATAATCGGAGGGGAGAGCGGTTTAACGAGTAGGCTATGGTGCCCCCAACGTTCAGGTAAGTCGACTAATAGTGTTTTGTTGTTTATGACGTGTAAGTCTTCAGGGCTAGACAGCGTGATCTTCGCATTGGTAATACCAAGTTGTTTTTTCAACGTTTGCCGAACTTCGTTTTTTACTATGTTACGTAGTTCTGAGTCTGGTAGGTCGTTAATGCGTATTTCTTCATGGTTAAGTGTTACAAAGAAGCGCGTACCTCCCATGTTTTGTAACTGATCTATCACAATATGGCGATAATTAGGCGGTAAGGATTCAAAATAACTCACGGTGGCAGCAATACGAAATGCCATGTGTTTGGATACTTCACGCACATTCTGCTCAGCATCCGATTCCAGTTGTTTAAGCCAAAATGTAGAGCTGATTAACTGTGCGCTGGCCACCCCAAGAGCCATGATTAACAGAATCTGGCCAGTTAAAGATTGGCTCCAGCGCTTTAGCCTAACGCGAAAATTCTTCATCGATCGACTCAACATGAGCGGTCAGAATATAGCCCTGACCTCGAACTGTTTTAATAAGTTGTGGTTGTTTCGCGTCCTCTCTTAGGCGTTGTCTAAGTCGACTAACGTGTACATCGATAAAACGATCTAATGGAGCACTGTCACGGCCCCGGGTATTTTCAGCAATGTGTTCACGAGTAAGCACTGTGCCTGGGCTGGCCAGAAAGAGCATGAGCAAGTTGTAGTCTGCACCAGACAGAGACTCTTTTTCACTTCCAAAGTGGAGCTCGCGAGAAACGGTATCTAGCTTAAACTGCGCAAAACGATAACAACGATGAGCACTGGCTGGAGCATCAATGACTTCACTGTGCTCCATACGCCGAAAAATGGCTTTAATACGAGCTAGCAGCTCTCTTGGATTGAAGGGTTTGGCAAGGTAGTCATCTGCGCCCATTTCTAAACCAATAATACGGTCCATTTCGTCGGAATTGGCAGTCAACATAATAACAGGCACTTGGGATATAGTACGTAGCTCCCGGCAGACTGAAAAACCATCTTGGCCGGGTAACATGATGTCTAAAATGACAAGATCGACGTTCTGTTGGGGCTGGAAATTGGCTAAAAACGCTTCTCCTGACTCAGCACTGAGTACTTGAAACTGGTGTTTCTCTAAGTAGGTTTTGAGAAGAGAGCGTATTTCATCATCGTCGTCGACGACATAAAGGCATTTGGCTTTTGTCATTTTTCTTTCTCAATCAAGGCCTATTTGCGCGAATTTAGATTTGAGTCTAACAAGAAAGTAGAAGGTTACCAATGTGAGAAGTGTTAGACTTTGGCAAACGAGAGATTAAATAAATCAGATTGATTAAATATAACTGGCCTTGCATAATCCATTAAAGGTTTTGGTTAGACAGACTAAGAGAATAAGACAATGACAACAAAAGTGATGGCATTTGGCGAAGCATTGATAGACTTTTTATCCAATGGTGCGACTCAAAAAGGCGAGCTAGAGAGCTTTGTAAAATATCCAGGTGGGGCACCTGCTAATGTTGCAGTAGCGGTTGCGCAATTAGGTGGCAATAGTCACTTTGTTGGTCAAGTTGGAGATGACGCTTTTGGTCATTTCCTGCAGACTTCCTTATCGGATTATGGTGTTAATACCAGCAATATGCTGATGACAAAAGAAGCGAAAACGGCTTTGGCCTTCGTGAGCTTAGACAGCACAGGTGAGCGTAGCTTTGAGTTTTATCGTAGCCCCTCTGCAGACATCCTGTTTAAAGAATCTGACTTTCAGAAGACATGGTTTAGCGAGGCTCAAGGGGTTTTTCATACTTGCTCTAATACCCTAACGGATGCTGACATTACTAAAGCAACCTTGGCGGGTGTGCGTATGGCGAGAGAGGCAAATTGGATTGTAAGTATTGATGTGAATCTACGTACTAATCTGTGGCCTGATTGCCAAGTAGACAAACAGCGTGTGATCGACTGGATGCAATCTGGCGATGTGGTGAAAGCCAGTTTAGAAGAGCTTGAAGTACTCGCGGACGAGCCTTTTGCTTTAATCAATGAATCTCTACAGGCTGGAGTGTCTCTGTTTGTACTGACTGATGGTGCAAAAGCGATTCGTTTCTACACCGCCAATCATGGCGAAGCAGAAGTCAAAACACCTAAAGTAGAAGTAAAAGACACGACGGCAGCAGGTGATGCCTTTGTTGGTGGTTTGCTGTATCAACTAGCCGAACAAGGTGGTACGCGCGAATCTCTAAAAGCATTTAGTAAAGATGAGCTAATGTCTATTGTGCGTTTTGCCGCAGCTTGCGGTGCGGACTCTGTTACCAAGCTTGGTGCTTATCCATCATTGCCTAACTACCAAGAAGCACAGCAACGTTTGGCCACTTTTTAACAGCTACGCTTAAATAAAAAGGCGTCGAACAGTAAGAAATAAGGTTTTTCTTACTGTTCGACGCCTTTTTTTATGGACTGCTCAATTGATTTTTGGTGTTCTCAGATCTTAAGAAACTTCTGTTTTAAAAGGAAAAAAACGACTTTCTCTGCTCTTTTGGATTAAGAGCGCTTCTAAATGTGGGTTTCAATTAAGATAATATTAAGGAAGTACAGACCTTGAATAGCTCCGTTCAGTTGTTAATAATCAAAACTCTTCTTAATCCTTAAAGATAAAAAATTAAACAGTTTTCGACCCAACATAATAACAAAGGCTCATTAAGAAACTTAATGGCCGACTAAGGAGCGATGATGAAAAAATCTCTATTGTCTATGGCGGTTGCCATGACCCTTTCTGCTAGTGCCACTCAAGCTGACGAGCTAATTTTTCCACCGGGTGAGAACGACCAGTTCCACTGGGAAAGTTACGAAGCGCTCAAATCTCTTGACTTATCTGGTGAAACTATTTCCGTCTTCGGTCCTTGGATGGGGGATGAAAAAGCAAGCTTTGATCGTGTTATTGCCTATTTCGAGGCAGCAACGGGAGCTACAGTAGAATACGCAGGCTCTGACTCTTTTGAGCAACAAATTGTGATAGATGCTCAAGCGGGCAGTGCGCCAAATATCTCTATTTTTCCTCAGCCTGGTTTAGCCGCAGACATGGCAGCGAAAGGCTTCATCACACCTCTTTCCGATGAGGTAAAAGCAGGTGTCGTTAAAGACTATGCGGCTGGGCAGTCTTGGGTAGATCTTGCTACCTTTGAAAATGAAAAGGGTACAGACAACCTATATGGTGTGTTTTATCGCGCTGATTTGAAATCGTTAGTCTGGTATTCGCCTGAAAACTTTGAAGACGCTGGCTACGAAGCGCCAGAAACAATGGAAGAGCTTAAAGCACTTACGCAAGAAATTGTTGCAGACGGCGGTACTCCTTGGTGTATCGGCTTGGGTTCGGGTGCCGCGACGGGCTGGCCGGCAACTGATTGGGTAGAAGACTTATTACTTAGAACACAACCTGCCGATGTTTACGATCAGTGGGTGAGCAATGATATTCCATTTGACGACCCTCGTATTGTTAACGCAATCAAAGAGTTTGGTTGGTTTGCCCGTAATGACGATTTTGTGGATGGCGGTGCAGGTGCTGTTGCTTCCACTGACTTCCGTGATAGTCCAAAAGGCTTATTCCAGTCGCCGCCGAAATGTTACATGCATCGCCAGGCGTCTTTCATCCCCGCTTTTTTCCCAGAAGATATTGAGCTGGGTCTAGATGCAGATTTCTTCTACTTCCCTTCTTATGAATCAAAAGGGTTGGGTAACCCGGTATTGGGTGCGGGTACTCTAGTGAGTATCACCAACGACTCGCAAGGCGCACGCGCATTTATAGATTTCGTGCGTTCCCCTATCGCTCATGAGCTATGGATGGCGCAAACAGGCTTTTTATCGGCTCATTTAGGAGCGAATCCTGAGCTTTACTCAAGCGAAGCGGCTAAGAAGCAAGGTGAGATCTTACGCTATGCTACAACCTTCCGTTTTGATGGTTCTGACTTGATGCCAGGTAAAATTGGTGCAGGCTCCTTCTGGACTGGCATGGTGGATTACACAGGTGGTAAAGACGCTGAAACGGTAGCGCAAGACATTCAGAAAACTTGGGATGCCTTGAAGTAACCTTGTTACGGACCTAACAAGGGTTAGGTCCGTTTCACTTTGCTCGACTTTAAAAAGCCTGAATAAGGCTGACTTATCTTTGCTTTGGAGTGTCTATGGGCCAGCTCGCATCTGCGTTAGTGACCATGATTTTAGGCGTGTTGGGATGTGCCGCGTACTTCTACGGTTCTAACTTTCTTTTGGATAAACTGTTCCCAACTAAGCATCGCCCAGTAACGGTGATTGCACGCAATTTGGGGATCATTAATGCCATTCGTCCTTGGTTATTTTTGGGACCAGCCGTATTACTGTTAACTTTTTATCTTTTTTATCCGGTTATTGATTCCATTCGTTTGTCTTTCCTAGACCGCACCGGCGAGGAGTTTGTCGGCTTATCGAATTACGTGTGGCTTTTTGGTAGCGATGAATTTTTTGAATCCTTTAAAAACAACATGTTGTGGCTCATCGTTGTGCCCACCGTGTCGACTTTTATGGGGTTGATAATTGCCACTATGACAGATCGTATTTGGTGGGGAAACATAGCCAAAAGTTTAATTTTCATGCCAATGGCTATTTCATTTATTGGTGCTTCGGTTATCTGGAAGTTCATTTACGATTTTCGTAGTGGTGACGATGCGCAAATCGGTTTATTGAATGCCCTTGTGGTGTTTTTCGGTGGTGAGCCCCAGCCTTGGATTACCATTCCCTTCTGGAATAATTTCTTTTTGATGGTGATCTTGATCTGGGTACAAACGGGTTTCGCTATGGTCATTTTGTCGGCGGCATTACGTGGTATTCCAGATGAAACCATTGAAGCAGCGGTACTAGACGGAGCCAATGGCGTACAAATCTTCTTCAAGATCATGGTGCCGCAAATATGGGGTACCATTGCCGTGGTTTGGACGACTATTACCATCCTGGTTCTGAAGGTGTTCGACATTGTACTGGCCATGACGAATGGGCAATGGGGAACTCAAGTATTAGCTAACCAAATGTTTGATTGGATGTTTCGTGGTGGTGGTGACTTTGGTCGTGGTGCTGTGGTGGCCTTAGTGATTATGGTATTGGTGATTCCAATTATGGTCTGGAACATCAAACGAGCAAACGATGAAATGGAGGGCCGTTAGTATGTTGGCATCTTCAAAGCGAACGCCATTAAATTTTCTTGTGCATGCCGTGGTGCTGTTTTTGGTAGTCATTTGGACTATTCCAACGGCTGGTTTGTTTGTTTCTTCAATCCGAGACAAAGAGCAACTCACAGTATCAGGCTGGTGGACAGCATTATCTACCTCTGAACAGCGTTTGGTGACCCGAGCAAATTTGCCAGAAAGCCAGGTTCAAGAAGCGGATCTTTTTATTATTCGTGGCAATGTTCTGACGGGTGGTTCAGGTAAGGTTGTGCGTTTTGGTTTTAGCTCACTGAAACCCGAAGCGTTCGCTGCTGGTGAACAAGCCGAGATGAAACGCGGTCAAACATTAACCGTGTTTGAGAATGGTGATTATGAATTGGCCTCGCCGACGGCATGGAAAGGCAAGCGAGGTAAACGTATTTTCTATACTGCCCAAGTGCCACCTCGGTTTACTCTCGATAACTACCGTGAAGTATTAAGTACAGAGGGGCTAGGGCAATCTTTTATTAACTCTCTCACGGTGACTATTCCAGCTACCGTCATTCCGATACTAGTAGCTGCATTTGCAGCGTATGCATTGGCGTGGATGCGTTTTCCTGGTCGTGCATTGCTATTGGCCGCTGTGGTAGGTTTGTTGGTTGTACCGCTGCAAATGTCACTGATTCCACTACTCAAAAGCTACAACCTAATTGGGGAGTTTTTTGGTGTAGGGTCGAAAACCTACATGGGGGTTTGGCTTGCCCATACGGGCTTTGGGCTACCATTGGCGATCTACCTGTTACGCAATTATATTGCGGGGTTACCGGGTGAGATTATTGAATCTGCTAGAGTTGATGGCGCTTCCGATTTTGATATTTTCCGCAAAATTGTCTTGCCGCTTTCCTTCCCTGCGTTGGCTTCGTTCGCTATTTTCCAATTCCTTTGGGTATGGAATGATCTACTGATTGCCATGGTATTTCTAGGTAACAATGCGGAGCACCTAGTGTTAACCGGCCAGCTTAGGGAGTTATTAGGGTCTCGTGGTGGTAATTGGGAAATTCTAACGGCATCAGCATTTATCACGATTGTCGTGCCGCTGTGTGTGTTCTTTAGCTTGCAGCGCTATTTAGTGCGCGGTTTGTTAGCGGGCTCGGTCAAATAACATTTTTAACGCATGCGAGTTGAGCTTAGCTCCTCGCGGCATTGATGTATTCAGAATGAGGATTGTCCATCATGGCAGACGTAAAACTAACCCATGTGAAAAAGGTCTACGCAAATAACGTTGAAGTATTGCGAGACATTAATTTAGATATTAAACAAGGCGAGTTCATTGTTTTTGTTGGGCCTTCTGGCTGTGGTAAGTCCACTTTGTTGAGAATGATTTCTGGCCTTGAAGATATTTCTGGCGGCACATTAGAAATTGACGGTCAGGTAGTGAACGATATTCCGCCCTCCCTGCGTGGTATCGCTATGGTATTTCAAAGCTATGCTTTGTACCCGCATATGACGGTGTACGACAATATGGCGTTCAGCTTACAAATCGCCAAGACCAGTAAAGAAGAGGTTGACCAGCAGGTTCGCAAAGCGGCTGAAATGCTACAGTTGACCCCTTACCTAGATCGCTTACCAAAAGCGTTATCTGGTGGTCAGCGTCAGAGGGTAGCGATTGGTCGTGCGATTGTTCGTCGCCCTAAGGTGTTCTTGTTTGATGAACCCTTATCCAACCTAGATGCGGCGTTGCGTGTTGCGACCCGTATGGAAATAGCCAACTTGAAAGAAAGCATGCCAGATTCGACCATGATCTATGTGACTCATGATCAGGTAGAAGCAATGACTCTCGCGGATCGGATTGTCTTGTTATCGGCTGGTAATATAGAGCAAGTAGGCTCTCCATTAGAACTTTATGAAAAACCTGCGAACGTATTTGTGGCCAAGTTTATTGGCTCACCGGCTATGAACATTTTGCCCTGCAGCATTAATCAGGCAGGGGCAAACACAAAAGTATCTGTGGCAGATACTCTGATCACAACGCAAATCACTACGGCTGATCAAGAGCAAGGCAAGACTGGTTTCTTTGGGGTACGCCCTGAAGACCTAAGCCTAGTTGAAAGTGAAGAGCAGGCTCTGTTAACAGGAAAAGTGCATTTTGTGGAGTCGCTCGGTGAGTCTACCTTGTTGTATGTGAAAGTTGCTGGTTGTGAAGACATGGTTATTTCAAAGCTGGTAGGCACAATAATCGCAGAACGTGGTGAGACAGTGCATTTAAGTGCGGCAGTTGAAAAAATGCATTTATTTGATGACAACGAACTGTCTTACGCTTAATAAAACCGAATAACTATTTGCCTTAATTAAAAGCGGTGCTTAGCACCGCTTTGTGCTTTATTTTGGAGAGTCTACGATGACAAAAAATGACTTAAACTGGTGGAAAGGCGGCATAATTTACCAGATATATCCACGTAGTTTTATGGATGCCAATGGCGACGGAGTGGGTGATATTGCTGGTATAACGAGCAAACTCGATTACGTTGCGTCTTTAGGTGTGGATGCCATTTGGTTATCGCCTATTTTTACTTCGCCAATGAAAGACTTTGGATACGATGTTTCAGACTATTGTGATATCGATCCTATGTTTGGCAGTTTGGCCGACTTTAAACAATTGATTGCACGCTCCCACGAGTTGGGGCTGAAAGTCATGATCGATCAAGTGATCAGCCACTCTTCCGATGCTCACCCTTGGTTTGAGGAAAGTCGTCAAAACAAAACCAATGATAAGGCGGATTGGTATGTATGGGCGGATCCTAAGCCAGACGGCTCTCCACCAAATAATTGGTTATCTATTTTTGGTGGCAGTGCGTGGAAATGGGATAGCCGCCGTTTGCAGTATTACCTGCATAATTTTTTGGAATCTCAGCCTGACTTTAACTTTCATAATCCACAAGTGCGCGAAGCGCATTTAGATAATATGCGCTTTTGGCTAGAGATTGGTGTGGATGGTTTCCGCCTAGACACGGTGAATTTTTACTTCCATAGTCAGGGCTTAGAAGACAACCCGCCTGTACCACCAGGTGAGCCAAAAACCATGGGCGCACCTCATGATAACCCATACACATATCAACGCCACGTGTACGATTTAAGTCGCCCAGAAAACTTAGATTTCTTAAAAGATCTACGTGGTTTAATGGATGAGTTCCCAGGTTCTACAACGGTAGGTGAGTTGGGTGATGATTTTCCATTACAAAGAATGGCAGAGTACACCTCGGGGGGCGATAAACTACATATGGCTTATACCTTCGACTTCCTCAACACGCCTCATTCTCCTCAGTATATTCGTAAAACATTAGCGAATATGAATGAGATTGTTGGCGATGGTTGGCCATGTTGGGCGTTATCTAACCACGATGTCGTGCGTGCCTGCACCCGCTGGGGAGCTGAAGAAGATCCTATTGCTTATCCTTTGATCGCTATGGCGCTGACCTTGTCTTTACGTGGTAGTGTTTGCTTATATCAAGGAGAAGAACTCGGTTTACCTGAAGCAGAGGTGCCTTTTGAGCGTATTCAAGACCCATATGGCATTCCCCTTTGGCCTGTATTTAAAGGGCGAGATGGTTGCCGCACCCCCATGGTTTGGGAGAATAAGGAGCAGGGTGGCTTCTCATCAGTTGAACCATGGTTACCTGTCGATGAGCGCCATTTAGCGTTAAGCGTGGCTCAACAGGAAGCTCAACCGGATGCCCTGCTACACAAGGTAAGACAGTTGATTAAATGGCGTCAACAACAGCCCGAACTGATTAACGGTAGCCTGACCCAATTGGACTTTGGAAACGACGAGTTAATTGTCTTGTTGCGAGAGTTTGAAGGGCAAAAAGTCTTGGCGGTTATTAATATGACAGGCCAACAGCAGGAAGCTGCTCTGAATTGCTCAGTGGAGTCTGAATTGACAGGACATGGCTTTAAGTGCGAAAGAGAGGAGCAATTGCTTATCTTGCCAGCATACCAAGCCTTTTATGCGAAAGTTGTCTAAAATAATAGGGTAAGCCTTATTGTGCAGAATAGAGCAGCTAGCTTATGCATTCATGGGTTGGCTGTTTTGTTGTCAGTAAACTAAGGCAAAATTCATCATTATGATTGCAACTATGAAGAAGAAAATAAAAAAGCTGACACTTAAAGATGTTGCGGAAAGGCTTAATGTCTCGACGGCAACCATTTCTAATGCTTTTAACCGACCTGACCAGCTCTCGGCTATCTTACGAGATAATATTCTTAGCGAATGTGAAAAAATGGGCTATTTTGGGCCAAATGCTGCGGCTCGTAGTTTGCGCACAGGTCGTACAGGTATTGTGGGCATCGTGCTCTCAGATGACCTGAGCTATAGCCTCACAGACCCAGTGGCGAGCCAGTTTTTACAAGGGATGGCGGAGGTGTTTGAAGAGCATGAATACAATATGCTCTTGCTATCCTCTAACGAAAGCCAACAAGATGCCCAAAGCCGTATGCAGTCCTCTATGGTAGACGGTTTTATTGTTTACGGGCACAAGCCGCAGCAATGCCTGAACGCCCCTTGGTTAATGCCTCATAAAAATATTATTACGGTAGACAGCTTCATTCCAGGTACGACCTCGGTGAATATTGAGAACAAAGAAGGGGCTTATCGGATCGCAAAACATGCTCTTGCTCATCAACCGACTAACGTGGCGGTTATGGGACTCTCGCTTTTGGATACGGATAGAGTGTGCAGAGTGAGAGATGATGAGTTGTATGACCGAGCGGCGTCTATATCGATTCAGCGGCTTGAAGGGTATAACCAAGCACTAAAAGAGCATGGAATGTCGGCAAACTCTGAATATATCTGGAATATCCCTGTCAACAACCATAAGTTGGCGTATCAAGCTGCTAGAGAAGCGCTAAGCATGGCTAAAAGGCCAGAGCTTCTTTTGTGTATGAGTGACTGTATTGCCATTGCCTCAGTACAAGCTGCGCTACAAATGGGCCTAAGAGTACCTGAAGATGTAAAAGTAGTGGGTTTTGATGGTATTCCTGAAAGTGGTAATTTCCATCCATCTATTACTACGATACACCAACAAACCGTTGAGAAAGGGCGTGTTGCCGCACAAGTATTCTTAGGCTTGCGAGAGCCTAAAGATATTATGTTAGACACCGACTTGGTGGTACGAGAAAGTTGTCCGAGCTTATCTTAGAGGCTTATAGCCAGTACTGCTGAACAGGTCGTTGTGGGTTCAAGTGGTAAGCTATTTGCGCTTGTAAAAGCTCTGCTGATGACAGCGCATCAGTTAAAGCATGATGTGCTTTATAGCGAGGCAAGTTATACCTCTGCCGACAAGCATCTAGGCGCAATGAAGGTGCTTTAGAAAAGCGTTGCCACCATTTTGGCTGATACGCTTGGCGCTCAATATCCATGGTATCTAGCACTGGGAAATACAGTGGATAGCCATACACTTTAAGCGCCGCTTCTAACAAAAATTGGCGTTCAATGGCTACGCAGTGAACCACCATGAGCTTGCCACTCATAGCCGTTAATAGCTTTTCTAGTACCCCTTCTAAAGGTGGGGCGTTTCCTAATTCTGTATCTGTGATCTCGTGAATGGTGACCGATTCGGCGTGTAGGTTATTATCGGGTTTTGTTATCCAATATTGAGCGCCTTGGCAGCGAATAATGGTGTGATCAAATGGCATAATACCAAGGCTAATGATTTCATCTTCCTTGCTGTTTAGTCCCGTGGTCTCTATGTCTAGCCCCATAAGCGGCGCGTCCCTTAAACGTGTGCTGGGGGCAACGCAGCCAGCTTGATAAAAGCGCTTTAATGGGCCTTCTGGTGCTTCCTCTGCCCATTGCTGATAGGCATTTTTCCAATCAAATTCAGAAGATTCAGCGGATGTTTTAAACGGGTTATTAAGAGCCATAAACTAGCGTTTTCCTGCATAGCGGAATTTTAGGAACTCTTGCTGTCGCACCACAATGTCGAAAGCATCACGCAGGTGGCGCTTTTCAAAAGCAGATAAGTTCTCAGGGTTGACGTGGTTATTCGGCTCTACACCTTCACTGATTTGATCTCTCTGGTGTTTGATTCTAACTAAACCAATCATTTCCAGGGCCAGGGAAAGATCCCGTGCTCTGCCCTCAGGTAATAGCCCTTCAGCTTCTATGTCATCGAGGCGTTCAAAAGTATTCAGCTTTTGGCTACCACAAGCCAGAGCATGTACTCGAACAATGTCGATAATGGGCGCTATGCCTCTCTCCTTTAAGTTAAAAGTGCGGGATTGCTTCCCTTCGCCATCCAAAACGAATTGTCTAAAGAAGCCGAGAGGGGGCTTTCTCTGATTGGCATTACGCGCCATAAAGGTCAGAAAATTTGGAAATTGCTTAGTTTGCTCTCGGATGTGCCTGTTAAGTTGTTTAGCGAGGGTTTTGTCGCCATACACACCACGCAAATCAAAGAAAATAGAGACTCTGAGTAAAGCCTCGGCCTTGGGTTGCTGTATCCAATCACTAAAGTAATCTTGCCATACAGCAAGAGGTTGTCGCCAACGTGGGTTGGAGGCCATGATGTCACCACTACACAGACTGTAGCCACATTGGTCTAGTTGTGCGCAAACCCATTCTGCTAACTGTTTAAAATACTCAGCGTGTAAGCTTTCGTTGTATTTATTGCTCAATATGATGGCATTGTCTTGGTCGGTTTTGATCGTTTGCTCTTCCCGAGCTTGAGAGCCAAGAGCGACAAAACAATAGGGCACTGGCGGCGGACCGAATTTGATTTCAGCCAACTGCAAAAGTCGTTTTACAAACGCCGTACCCATGTGCGACATAGCATTGCCTATCATTTGTGTATTGGCATCGGCTTCTACCAGTTGGCTAAAGCTATGGGGCATTTTTTGGCTGATATTGCGCAGCCCTTCCATACTGGTTTGCTTGTGTATTTCACTGATCAAAAAAACGCTACCATGGGTTTCTTTCTGGACGATATCACCAGCACTGATCACCCCAATTGGACTGTCATGTTTCATCACAGGAAGATGGTGTATGTTTCGTTCCATCATTTTTAAAACTGCTTCGGACGCATAATCACCACAATCAATCACGAGGGGATTAGGGGTCATAATCTGTTCCACAGAGGTATCGTATGCTAACCCCTTAGCAACAGCGCGAGTTCTTAAATCTCTATCTGTTAGTATGCCGACGAGTTGCTGATCGTCCAATATAAGAAGACTGGATACTCGTTTCTCTGACATGGTTTGCGCTGCCGCTTGAATACTCACGGATTGTTGAACACTCACTGGCTGGCGTCGCAGTAAGCTTTTAACGGGCCAGGTCATGAGGGAAACGTCCGAGCTTTGGGCATCGACCGCGGTGCGCAATCGAACGTCTCTGTCTAACTCGAAGTAATCTGAGAAATGGTCATTTTCATCGTAGAGCTTTAGAAACCACTTTGCAGGAATCCGATACAATAAGCTGTCTTCAATAGTACGCATGGATTGTGTTGACTTGCCCCCACGTATCAAGGAGGCATAGCCGAATACCTCCCCTTCATTCATGCGTCGAATGAGCTTGTTTTCTTTGTGGAATACTTCAATCGCACCGCTGCGAATAAAAAACAGCACCTGGTTCAAACTGTTTGGCGCAATGGCCCATTCACCTGCCCTTAAGTATTGAATCTCTATTTCTTTAACCATCTCCAGTAGTTGCGGGTCGTCCGATAGTTCTTCGAATGGAGAATACTGGCATAATGCATCCAAAATCTCGGACAGTTCAATTTCCATGCTATGTCCTTAGCTATGCGAACGGGGCAAATAAACTCACTATACCCATAATGAGAAAAGTCGCACAAGCAAGCTGCCTAGCTAGCTTGGCATTAATGCGGGCAAGCACCCAACTACCCGCATAGACCATAGGAACATTGGCCGCCATCATACCGAGGGTTGAGCCGAGCAAAACCCACCAAACTGAACCATAATGAGCGCCTAGCAATACGGTAGCTATTTGTGTTTTATCACCAATTTCCGCAATAAAGAACAGCGTAAATGAAGCCCAAAATGCGCTGTATTTTAAGAGCTTGTTGTCTGCACTGTCGTCTTGATCAGGAACTAATAACCATATGGCTACGGCAATAAAGCTGAGGCCTATAAGCCACTGGCTCCATTGAGCGGGAATCCAACGTGCGGCTTCTGCTCCAAGCCAAGCAGACATTAAATGATTCAATAAAGTGGCAAATAAAATTCCTAACACGATGGCCGTTTTAGAAGAGAACCGTGTCGCAAGGAACAAGGCAAGTAATTGAGTCTTATCACCCATTTCTGCGATGGCAACAGAGGTGATTGAGGGAAAAAGCGCGTCCATAAGTTGTGTTCCTAGGTGGGCTTGAAAACAAAAGACAACGTATCTGCGCCCACCTAGGTCAGATCATTGTCTTAAGTCTCATCAATTTCTATTCCACTAGAAACTTCTTTGCCATGAGCATGAGGCTCAATTATGTTGACAAAGAATCCTTACCAAAGGCAAGGAAGATTACTCCCCTAAGAAGGCGAATGATTTTAAAAGACTTAGGCAGCAATGACAACAAAAGATTACATTGCTGCCTGGTGTCTTTTACTTAGCGACTAAATGTAAATCGCCGCGTAGACCTTTCCACAAACTGATGCACATTACGAGCATGAGTAAGGTGAAAGGTAAGCCGATTGTGACAGCTGCCGCCTGAATGGCCGTAAGGGCATCTGAGCCGCCACCAATAAGCAAGGCAATGGCGATAACACCTTCTAGTACCGCCCAAAAAACGCGCTGTGTCATCGGAGCGTCCGTTTTACCGCCCGCGGTAATGCCGTCGATAACCAAAGAGCCCGAGTCAGAAGAAGTGACAAAGAACACCAATACCAAAACAATACCGATAAAAGAAATCAGACCTGTCAGTGGCAGTTGTTCAAACATTTGGAACATGGCTAGAGACGCATCAGTTAGACCGCCAGCCAAGCTACCAATGCCATTTTCCACTTGATCCACAGCCGATCCGCCGAAGATGGCCATCCATAAGATGGTTACAACCGTTGGAACTAATAGGACAGCTATCATGAACTCTCGTACGGTACGACCATGAGAAACGCGCGCAATGAACATGCCGACGAAAGGTGACCAGGAGATCCACCAAGCCCAGTAGAAAATAGTCCAGCCGTGGTAGAAGGTTTCGTCTTCACGGCCAACCCAGTTACTCAGAGGGATAATATTGTCTAGGTAACCGACAACCAGGGTTCCGGCAGCGCCAAAAATTGCTCCGGTATTGCCTAAGATGAGCACGAACATAGCAAGCAGTGCCGCGATGATCATGTTGACCTTACTTAACAGTTTTACACCGCCTTCAAGACCACGTGCTACCGAGAAGATAGCCACCGCAGTGACACCACAAATGACAAAGATTTGTGTGGTTAAGGTGTTAGGGATATTAAATAAGAAGTTTAATCCACTGGTCGCTTGTTGAGCGCCAAAACCTAATGATGTTGCTAAACCAAAAATAGTCGCAATAACGGCCACAACATCGATGATATGACCAGCAATGCCCCACACTTTTTCACCGAATAAAGGGTAAAAAGCAGAGCGGATTGTTAGAGGTAAACCTTTATTGTATGCAACAAAAGCTAAAGATAAAGCCACAACAGCATAAATCGCCCAAGGGTGGAGTCCCCAGTGATACATGGTCGCACCCATTGCTAAGTCTTTGGCCGCAGGGGTGTTTGCCTCAACATTGAGAGGTGTGCCATACCAACCTGTGTAGTAAGCAACTGGCTCAGCCACACTCCAAAACATTAAGCCTATGCCCATGCCAGCAGCAAATAGCATTGAGAACCATGTAATGGTGGAGTGTTCGGCTTTTGCTTGGCTGCCTCCAAGGCGAATTTTACCTACAGGGAGTAGAATTAATGCCAGGCAGAAGAGCACAAAAATATTGCCAGAAATAGAGAAAAACCAATCAAAGTTATTGATTGACCAGCTTCTTGCTGTCATCAACAGATCTTTCGCGTCAGCAGGAAAAGCGATGCTCCCTACTATGAATAGAAAAATGATGATCGCGCTGGTGGTGAAGACAGGGTTCAGTACGTCCAGGCCTAAAAATTGAACGTTATCTTGACCGACCTTGTAAGAGGTACTGTATTCTTCCCGACCTGAGTCTGGAATGGGGTTACTCATAAGTTTCTCCTAGAAAATAAAGCATCCTGAAAAGCCGCTGTTGCAATGCATCAATCACTTTCTATTCGTTTGAATAACTCGTAACAAAAACAACTCATGATAAGCAGCTTATCTGACAGCGGTAAGTGATTTTTATTATGAGGAATATTGAAAATGAGGGTGTTTATTGCGCTAGATGATGAGTTACACCATCTAGGTTGGCTTAAAATCGGTGTGAATGGTGACAGCTATTTAGTTAGATGTCAAATCATTGTCAAGAGTATGAACTGTTAGGCGAGAAAGAGTTCTAATAATTCATTGAGGAACAGCTTACCTTTATCTGTTGTTTCTACTCGACCATGTTGCCACTCAGTAGGCTCTAACAGGCCTCTTTTTAGTGCTGTTTCACAGGCACCCAATAGTGAATTTGGCAAATTTTGTTGGCAAAATCGTTCAAAATCCTGCAGCTTAAAGGACTCAAACAGTCGTAGTCGGTTCATCATAAATTCAAGAGGCAGGTCTTCGGAAGCAATAGCTTCTTTCGTAACAAGTGCTTCAGGCAGGTTGCTCAAGTAATGGTTCGGGTGTCTGGTCTTTCGAGTTCGAAATATCTGACCGTTTTCCAGAGTGATTTTGCCATGGGCGCCCGCGCCGATTCCAATATAATCGCCAAAACGCCAATAGTTCTGATTATGCTTAGCTTGGCGACCCACTTGGGCGTTCGCTGAGACTTCGTATTGAGCAAAGCCTTTGGCTCCCAATAAAGCCTGACCCGCATCCTGAATAGCCCATAGGGTGTTGTCTTCCGGTAAAGTGGGTGGGCGACGATAAAACTCAGTGTTGGGCTCAATGGTGAGCTGATACCAAGATAAGTGCTCAGGGTTGAGGGCGATGGCGAGGGATAAGTCGTCCAGTGCATCTGTTTGGCTTTGACCGGGTAAGCCATGCATAAGATCAATGTTGATATTGTCGAAGCCAGCTAAACGAGATTTATCCACAGCCGTTATTGCTTCGTCTCGGTTGTGGATTCTTCCTAGGGTTTTCAACAGGTTTGGCTGAAAACTTTGTACTCCAATAGAGAGACGATTAATACCAGCTTGACGAAAATGCGTGAACTTAGCTTGCTCAAAGGTACCCGGATTAGCTTCCATTGTGATTTCAGCGTCCTCGACCCAAGTCAGTTTTTCACGCAACTTGGACATAAGCTGATAATAGAAGTCTTCACTCATTAGACTAGGCGTGCCACCGCCAATAAAGGCGGTTTGGATGGGGCGGTTCGCTACATAGGGAAGATCAACTTCTAAATCGGCTAATAACTGAGCCAAGTAGGCTTCTTCTGGTAGCTTACCTTGATTTTCAAAGCGATCGGCTTGGTGAGAATTAAAATCACAGTAAGGACATTTTTTAACGCACCAAGGCAAGTGTATGTATAAGCTAAGTGGCGGTAGGCTGGCTGGTTGGCTCAAAGTGTACTCGTTCGATTAAAAAGCAGTTGTTTGGAAGTGAGTGACCAGCTGTTCTAGTGCTTTGGCTCTATGGCTTAGTCGGTTTTTGACTTCTTTAGGTAAGCTTGCTGCACTGCAGTCGCGTTCAGGAACATAAAAGATAGGATCGTAGCCAAAGCCTTCAGATCCCGACATTTGTGTCATAATGCGGCCTTCCCAAACACCATGAAATACTTGAGGAATGGGGTCGTTTTCATGGCGTAAATACGCTAAAACACAATGAAATCGGGCTGTGCGATCTGCTTCTGGTACCCCTTGGAGTTTTTCTAGCAGTAGCTGATTGTTGGCTTGATTATTTCCATGTTGGCCTGCAAAACGCGCCGAATAAATACCGGGAGCTCCTTGTAAATAGTCGACCGCAATACCAGAATCATCTGCTAGAGCAGGTAAGCCGGTGCGAGCACAGGCGAACCTGGCTTTCAGAATGGCATTTTCAATAAAGCTTAGGCCGTTTTCCTCTGCTTCGTCTGAGAAAAATTCGCCTTGTGGTTTCACCTTAATATCAAAACGGCTTAGGAGCTCATTAAACTCGCGGATTTTCCCCGCGTTATTACTGGCTAGAACGAGAGTTTGGTTCACTTGCAGTTCCTTATAATGGCTAGCGGCTAACATGGAAAATAGCTGTTTCACTCAGTAGGTTGGGCATTGCTCGGATCCACCAATGGTCTCTTAAATGGCCGTCAACGGCTGCCCAGCGTAGAATTTTAATGCCTTTTTCTTGGCACAAATGCTCAAAATCATTAAAGGTACAAAAGTGAATGTTTGGCGTGTCATACCAGTTATAGGGCAAAAATTCAGAGACCGGCATGTGTCCTTTCAAACCAAGGTGGATGCGGTTGCGCCAATGGCCAAAATTAGGAAAAGTAATGATGCATTCTTTGCCAATTCGTAGCATCTCATCCAGCAGAAGATCTGGCCGTCTGAACTGCTGCAAAGCGTGAGTCATAACGACTAGGTCAAAGCTGTGATCATCAAAGTTATCTAGTCCTTCATCTATGTTTTGATCTAGAACAGGAATGCCTTTTTCTAGGCATAAGTTGATGTTTTTAGGATCTATTTCAAGGCCATATCCTTGGACCTGTTTGTTGCCAATGAGGTGTTCCAGAAGTTCACCAGGGCCACACCCCAGGTCCAACACTCGGCTTTTGGGTTGAATCCACTCGTTGAGTAGTTCGAGGTCAGTACGCATTACTTTGACTCCTTAAGCAGAGATTTGCCAATGCGAGTGTTAAAGGTTTTTAGAGCGTTCATATACCTAGGAATAGGGAACAAAAAGGCGTCATGACCTTCATTTGCCTCGATCCTGGCGTAGCTCACATGTTTTCCCGCTTTCACCAATGCGTCGACAATTTCTTCACTGCGCTCAGGAGCGAAGCGCCAGTCAGTGGAGAAAGAGACCAGCAGAAATTCACATTTAGCTTGGCTTAATACGGCGGATAAATCACCGTTATATTTTGCGGCCGGGTCGAAGTAATCTAACGCTTTCGTCATCAACATATAGGTATTCGCATCAAAGCGTTTAGTAAAGGCCTCGCCTTGATATCTAAGGTAGCTTTCTACTTCGAACTCAATACCGTAATTGTATTGGTATTCCTCATGACGCATCTGGCGTCCGAACTTTTTGCCCATGGCATCATCAGATAGGTAAGTGATGTGCCCTAACATGCGTGCTAAGCCCAAGCCATTAGTTGGAACAGTTTCATGTTCTAGGTATTGACCGTTGAGGAAGTCTGGGTCGCGACGAATGGATTGGCGAGCGACTTCATTAAAAGCAATGTTTTGCGTCGATAACTTAGGGGCTGAAGCGATAATAGCCGCTGCTGCAAGGCGGTCTGGAAAACGAATGCTCCACTCTAAGGCTTGCATGCCACCAAGGCTGCCACCGATTATGACAGCAAAGCGTTCTATGCCAAGGTAATCAGCCAGGCGTGCTTGGCTTTCTACCCAATCTTCAACGGTTACTAGGGGAAAGTCTGAGCCCCAAGGTTTGTTAGTATCTGGATTGATGCTGGTTGGGCCAGTTGAGCCACAGCAGCCGCCTAAGTTGTTTAAACAGATCACATAGAACTGGTTGGTATCAATGGCTTTGCCTGGGCCAATAGCGGAGTCCCACCATCCAGGTTTTTTTTGTGGTTGGCCGTGTTCATCTAAATGGTATCCAGCCGCATGATGATCGCCACTTAGGGCGTGACAAATTAAGATCGCGTTGGAGGCTTGTTCGTTTAGTTTTCCATAGGTCTCGTAGACCAATTGATAAGACGACAAGGTCTGCCCACAAGATAGTGCTAACGGGTCACTAAAGTGTGCAATCTGTGGTGTGACAACACCAACAGAATCGACAGGTACTGTGTCAGGCATAAGCTTTGGTTGTCCTAATGAATGAGTGAATTTCCCTAGGTGATGAAAATTGGGAAAAGAATATATCTAGTCTAGCGGTTGCGCTTTCGACCATCAAGAGATACGCCTTTTTAGGGCGGCAATTAGCTGACGACTTGGAAGAGCCTGTAAACAAGTTGCCCAGCCGATTTCTCCTTATTAAGCCGCCAGTTCTTCGGTAGCTCAGGTAATGATGCCTCTTTCTCCATTTCTATATATACATAGGCATTGGGAGCCAGCCAGTTAGGCGTTAGTAGAGGAATAATTTGATCTAGCCAATGCTTCCTAAACGGCGGGTCTAAAAAAACAATGTCCATGGGGTGTTCGGGAGGAGTCATAAGGTACTCTAATGCGCTTTGCTGAATAACTTGAGCATTGTTTGCCCCTAAGGTAGACAGATTTGCCTTCATTTGTTGGCTAACCTGTTTCGCCGTATCGACAAAGACGACGGATTTTGCTCCCCGTGATAAGGCTTCCAAACCGAGCGCTCCTGAACCACAGAATACGTCTGCACAGTTAGCGCCTGGAACCCTGTGTTGGATCCAGTTAAATAAGGTTTCGCGTACGCGATCCGGCGTCGGTCTCAGCCCCTCTAAATTTGGTATAGGTAGTTGTCGAGAGCGCCATTCTCCAGCAATGATTCTTAGCTTTGCCGAGTTTTTTGTTTGAGCTGTGGATTTAGGAGCTTTTTTTCTCATTGGTAAACTTGTATCTCTTGATAATTTGAGCCTTGCAGTAGCTCAGCTAGTGAGCTCTGATAAGCTTCACGATTAAATTCGTCGATGGAGTTTTTATAACTCTGAGCAAACGCATTCAAGTCGAAAGTCGCGTTGAGGGCAATCACCTGAGTAGCAATTTGACTCCACCATGCAGGAGTTAATGCTTGTCCCTCTAGCTGTTCTTTAAAGCTTGAAAACAATGCATTAAAACGTTCTTGTTGGTTTGCCGATGGAATGCTGTCGGTTTTGGCAAAGCTTTCAGCGTTTAAATTATGTTGTTCAGTTGAGTCTTGTGCAACAAGAACAGGAGGCTGATATTGGATATTCCACCACACCCAAGGCTGCTTAGCCGCGAGAGCTAAATTGAGTTGTGTAAAGCTAATAGTGTCTTGCTGGTTTAGCTGTTGTACCAGGTCGCCCCCCCAAAGCTGCAAACTGATCCAGTCTTCTACTTTTTGTATCGGTGTAATGGCAAGGGCGCTGTGGCTTTGCCACAACTCACCAGTACCGTGCTTTTGTACTTTTCTGGCAGCCAAAGCTGAATCCGCTTGGTCTGCTACAGGTAAGGAGAAGTGACGAGAGAGCGCGTTTAGTTTCAGCTTAATATCGGATTCTATGTCTGCTGGTAGGTATCCGACCAATACAATATGAGAAAGGTGAGATTGCAGTTGCTGATAAGCCTTTTGGATCTGCTCCAAAGATACAGCGTCATGTATTGTAAAAGGAGGGTCATTGAATAGAGCTTGCTGTAATTGGTATTGGCTACTGAGCGAAGCCGTTGCACGATTAGTTTGTTGAGCAAAGGTTCGTTGCTTAAATGTAGGTTGGGTCAACCACTGCTCAAGTACTTGCCACGTTGGCGTAAGATATTGGGGCTCGTTACTCAAGGTTAGGCCAATCACTTGTTGTTCACGGTTAAAGCTAGCATGGGCTTTAGCGGCTAATGGGCGAAATCTTTGATTAATTGTAGAGGTGCTAAGAGGAAGAGCGTCGCTCATTAACATTGCTAAAGTGTGTTGGGTTAGAAGGGGGTTGTCTAACGGTGCAGAAAACACCAACTTCAGTTCCAAACGATTGCTGTGTTCCCACTCTGTAAGGTTTAGCCAAGTGACGGGTATGTCGTTGCTGGTGCGCCATTGCTCTATAACGGGAGTGGGTAATTTGCTACTCGGTGCGGTTAAGTTAAGTGCCCAAATGCCTAAAGTAGAGATTAGCATGATGGCTGCTAATACGGGTCGGCTAAAGAGAGGTTTAGACTGTTCTGGCATACAACACCTTGATCAGAGCTCGGTTTAAGGTATCTTCCGTAAAACTAATTCTGCCTGTGAATGGGAATGATGATAAAATCATCACCTAACACATGACAAATAGTCGATAAAAGAGATGTCTATCATAACATTTCATTGTTAAATTCGGCACAAATATACTTAAAGAGACTGATTTAATGGAATATGTTCAACAACTTATTACCTTTTTAACACCTTATCTTGGAGAGTATGCACGCTATGCTCCGATTGCGATTGGTTTGGCGTTGTCCTTGCTCGCCATCGCTTTGCGTCGTCGCTTGAACAAAAGAATAGCGACAGAAAAACAAAAGGCAGCAAAATTAGGTGCAGAGCAAGAAAAAGCGACTCTGGCAGAAGAAAACTCGCCAGAAAATACTGCTGCTGACACCCCAGTGAAAACAGACTCTACACCTGAGCCTGCTAACCTTGTTGCCAAGGAAGAGGTGATTGCACCGGCAACACCTTCTAGCACAGAAGCCCCTCAACCCGTTGAAACTCCAAGTTTATCTTGGTCAGAGCGCATTAAAGCGGGGTTGTCTCGTACCCGCAGCGGTTTGGGAGAGGGGTTGTCTTCATTGGTGGTTGGCAGTAAAAAGATCGATGATGATTTACTAGAAGAGTTAGAAACCCAATTACTGGTTGCGGATGTAGGGATTGATGCGACCCAAACCCTCATGCAGGGTCTAACAGAC
Source organism: Marinomonas epiphytica (assembly GCF_054780655.1). Classification (NCBI taxonomy): domain Bacteria; kingdom Pseudomonadati; phylum Pseudomonadota; class Gammaproteobacteria; order Oceanospirillales; family Oceanospirillaceae; genus Marinomonas; species Marinomonas epiphytica. Next base: position 29,994 of record NZ_BAAGVX010000038.1, on the reverse strand, counting down.
AAGCTTAAGCGTAAAGAGCTGAAAGATGCCGATGCTTTAATGGGTAGCCTAAAAGACGAAATGAGTGCGATCTTGGCGAAATCTCAGCAGCCATTAGAACCAGAAAACACTGAAGGGCCTTTTGTTATTTTAATGGTCGGTGTAAATGGAGTGGGTAAAACCACCACTATTGGTAAACTTGCTAAAAAGTATCAGGCTATGGGGAAAAGCGTCATGTTGGCGGCGGGAGATACTTTCCGAGCGGCGGCAGTGGAGCAATTACAGGTTTGGGGTGAGCGTAATAATGTCCCTGTGGTAGCTCAACATACGGGAGCGGACTCGGCATCTGTAATATTCGATGCGATTGAGTCTGCTAAAGCAAAAGGTGTCGATATTGTGATTGCTGATACGGCTGGGCGTTTACAGAATAAAGCAAATTTAATGAATGAGCTTTCCAAAGTAGTGCGAGTCATGCAAAAGCTTGATGTGAAAGCCCCTCATGAAGTCATGTTAGTATTGGATGCAGGTACTGGGCAGAATGCCTTAAGCCAAGCCAAGTTGTTCTCTGAAGCTGTGGGCGTGAGTGGCATTACCCTAACCAAGTTAGATGGTACCGCTAAAGGCGGTATTATTTTTGCCATTGCCCAGCAGTTTGGCTTGCCTATTCGTTACATAGGTGTAGGGGAACAAGCCGAGGACCTAAGACCATTTGAAGCGCAAGAATTTGTTGACGCCTTGTTTGATGGTGGACAATAGTGCAAGGTGTCTTTCAATTAGATTAAGGAAACCTGCTAAACGTGGAAATTGAATTTCAGCGAGTTGGTAAAAAATACGAGAGTGGCCAAGAAGCCTTATCTCAAGTGAGCTTTCATTTGCGACAAGGTGATATGGCGTTTTTAACGGGCCACTCTGGTGCTGGTAAGAGTACCCTGATGAAACTCATGATGATGATTGAACGACAAACATCAGGCCAGATCCTTGTCGATGGTATAGATCTGAGAACTCTGAGCCGTCGAGCCATACCAGAGCATCGGCGTCGTGTTGGCGTTGTATTTCAGAACCATCAGCTGTTATTCGATCGTAGCGTTTTTCATAATGTGGCCTTGCCATTACAAGTGAGCGGGGCAGATCCTATGCAAATGGCGAAGCGTGTGCGTGCCGCATTGGACAAAGTAGGTCTATTAGGCAAAGAAAAGCTTAACCCTATGGCCTTGTCTGGTGGTGAGCAGCAACGTATCGGTATTGCTCGTGCTGTGGTCAATAAACCGCAATTACTATTGGCAGATGAACCCACCGGTAACCTAGACCCCAAATTATCCGCAGAAATAATGAACCTCTTTCAAGAGTTTAATCGAGTGGGAGTGACTGTGCTGGTGGCAAGTCATGATTTAGCCTTGGTTGCTCGTATGCGCCACAGGGTGTTGACCTTGAGTCAAGGCCGTATGGTGAACGATGGAGGCTTTGCATAAATGTCCCTTAAAGCAAGCCAACGAGGTGCCACAAGAGATCAGGTTAAGGCAACACGTCATAACTGGAAGCCAAGCTCTTCATTTAATTTTAAAAAGTGGCTGTTGTTACACCAAGCGACATTGATGGAAAGCTTTTTCCGTTTATTAGCTTATCCTATGGCTAGTATTATGACAGTGATGGTGATTGCCATTTCGCTGTCTCTCCCTGGCGGGCTGTATGTCTTGCTTAAGAATGTACAGTCGGTAACTGACCAGTGGGAACAACAGTCTGTCATTACGCTCTACTTATTTCCGCACCTTGAAGATACTCAGGCACTTGCCTTGTCTCATCGTATTTCAGCCTTACAAGAGGTGGCCGGTGTTGAGTACATCTCGAAAGAAGAAGGCTTGCGCTTCTTTGAGCAAGAAAGTGGTTATGAGCAGATTTTATCCTCGTTACCCGAAAATCCGTTGCCAATCGTGTTAAGGGTCGTACCTAAGCAGGAAGTGAATTTAGATACCTTAGATAGCTTACAGCAACTCAGGGATACTTTTTCCGAGCAAAATGAGGTGGAAAGAGCTGAATTAGATGCACAATGGTTACAGCGTCTTGCCAATATTCTGGACTTTGGGCAGAGATTTGCCTATGTGTTGTCGAGTTTGTTAATTGTAGCCGTGCTGCTAATTGTAGGTAACACTATTCGAATGGCGGTAGAAAGCCGGCGCAATGAAGTCTTGGTGATGAAGCTAGTAGGAGCAACGGATGCCTACATCAGAAGGCCATTTCTTTATATGGGTTTTTGGTTTGGCGTATTGGGCGGGTTTTTCGCAAGTATCTGTATTTTATTGATAAGTTGGTGGGTAAGTACTCCTGCTGAGCGATTAATCGAGTCGTATCAAGGGCGTTTTCAATTACAGTCTTTTAATGCAGATGAAATCTTTTTGTGTTTAACTATTAGCGCTCTTGTAGGTGTGTGTGGCGCTTGGGTGGCAGTCAATCGTCATATTACAAACATTGAGTTAGAATAAGAAAGTGGCAGGCAAGGAATAAACTGGCGCAATAGTCATGTTTTATCCACATTTTAAGCCTGTTTATTGTAGATTTAGTTGTTAATATTTTGTCGTACATTGTATGAACAATAAAGGTGGATATAGAGATGAGTAAAGCTCTTCAGCCGACAGACATTATGATTCCAGGTCAAAATCTTGAATCCTATATGCAAGCTGTAAGCAGAATTCCAATTTTGACAGCCGAAGAAGAAAAAGCGCTGGCAGAACGTCTATATTACAAAGAAGACTTAGAGGCAGCGCGTACCTTGGTTATGTCCCACTTACGCTTTGTTGCCCATATTGCCAAAAGCTATTCCGGTTATGGCCTAGCGCAAGGTGATCTTATTCAGGAAGGTAACGTTGGTCTTATGAAGGCCGTTAAACGTTTTAACCCTGAGGTTGGTGTACGCCTTGTTTCTTTTGCTGTGCACTGGATCAAAGCAGAAATACACGAGTACATCCTGAAAAACTGGCGTATTGTTAAGGTGGCGACTACTAAAGCTCAGCGCAAAATGTTTTTTAATTTGCGCAGTGCGAAGAAGTCTTTGTCTTGGTTTAGTAATGATGAAGTAGAATCAGTTGCTAGTGATTTAGGCGTGACGCCGGAAGTGGTGCGTCAAATGGAAGGGCGTTTAAGCTCTTCAGATATGGCTTTTGATGCAACTGCAGACGATGATGACGATAGCGCGTTCCAAGCACCATCACAGTTCCTTGAAGATCACAGCGCTGATCCAGCCAGATTGTTAGAAAATGGCAATTGGGAAGCTGATTCAAATCAACGTCTTGAAGAAGCGATGGCAGACTTAGATGAACGTAGCCGTAATATCCTTGTACAGCGTTGGTTGTCAGATGGAAAGTCGACTCTCCATGAATTAGCGGATGAATATGGTGTGTCTGCGGAGCGTATCCGCCAGTTAGAAAAGAATGCGATGAAGAAGATACGCATAGCCATGGGTGATGGCCAGTTCGACTGATAAAACGCACTTTATGCAATACTAGATAAAGCCTTCTTTTTGAAGGCTTTTTTGTGTCTGGCTATTGGCTCTTGAGCTGGTCACCAGGAATGAAGCGCCAAGTTCTGATGATTTCTAGTTTATCTACATCGGCTTTTAGCGCTGCCGGAAAAACATCGAACGGCTCAGCAAGGCGCACAATACGCATGGCGGCATCATCTAATATACGAACGCCAGATGTTTGTAGCACTTCAATACCATCTACGTACCCGTTAGGTAGTATCACAACGGCTAGGCGTAATTCACCGTAAAGTTGTTGTTTTCTTGCTTCAGCGGGATAATGAATATTACCAATACGCTCAATGCGGCGGCGCCAATCGTCTAAGTATTGAGCGTCAATGGCGGCTTTAGCAGAAACAGACGTTAAGCGCCGCACTCTGGGGCGCTTAGCATAAGCTTGGCGTTGTTGGTCTAGTAAGGCCTCAAGAGTTGCTATGTCACTGGTTAGGTGGCTGGGAACTTGGGTTTCACCTCGAAAGCGTTCTTCTAAAGTGAGCTCCTCTGTGCGCTTTTCATCTAGGACCTGCAGAGTGGACTCGGAAGTTTGACTTGCAATCAAGTTAATATCTGGAGCTGGCTCAGAGGCTGCAAGTTGGGGTTGTACTGGCGGGGTGATTTCTTGAATGTGGTCCGCCAAAAATTTAGCCGACTCTGTGGTGGTGAGTTTTTGTTTGCGTAGCTCGGTGCCGCTGGCTTGTTGATTGGCTTGGGCGATAAAGTCGGCCTCGGTGGGCGCTTTCGAGGTGTGTTGAACTATGGTTATTTCGAGTGTTTTCGGTTTGGGTGCGCTAGGTGAAAAATCAAACCCTATGATCATTACCATCAGCAAATGTAAGCTGATGGCAATGAAAAGAGCGATTGAAAACCGGTCTAAATAGCGCATTGGAGCCTTATTGAAGCTTGGCTTCGATCGCTTCGATCAAAGAGTTCGCAATGTTGAGCCCAAATTGAGTGTCTAGTTCCCGTACGCAAGTGGGACTGGTGACATTGATCTCAGTTAAATAGTCGCCAATTACGTCCAAACCCACAAACATTAAGCCTTTCTCTTTTAAAGACGGTATTACTTGCTCACATATCCAGCGGTCTCTGTCACTGAGTTCACGGCCTTCACCACGGCCACCTGCAGCAAGGTTGCCGCGAGTTTCACCAGAAGCTGGGATGCGTGCTAAAGCGTATGGAACAGGCTCACCGTTGACGATTAAGATACGCTTGTCACCTTGTTTGATCTCAGGGATAAATTTTTGCGCCATAATCTGCTCAGTACCCAGATTTGTGAGTGTTTCAATGATAACACTCACGTTAGCATCGTCCGGTTTTAGGCGGAAAATAGAGGTTCCTCCCATGCCATCTAAGGGCTTGAAAATGACATCACCGTGCTCTTGGTGAAAGGCTTTTAATAGGTCTGCACGGCGTGTCACTAAAACAGGAGGGCAGCATTGTGGAAACTGGGTGGCAAACAGTTTTTCGTTGCAATCGCGAATGCTCTTAGGATCATTGACGACCATAGCGCCATCTCGCTCAGCTTGTTCGAGAATCATGGTGCTATAAACGAATTCACTGTCGAATGGAGGGTCTTTACGCATTAGGATCACATCGAGATCACCCAGCGCCACTTTGTTCTCATCGCCAAGTTCATAGAAATGTTCAGGGTTCTTAAAGACCGTTAAAGGGCGAGCCATTGCATAGGCTTTACCTTTATCAAGAAATAGATCTTTTTGTTCCATGTAAGTGATGGACCAATTTTTCTCGCTGGCGGCCCATAGCATCGCAAGAGAGGTGTCTTTTTTGTAGTTAATGGACGAGATAGGGTCCATTACGATACCAAGTTTGATTGTCATATATTGGTTCCTATTAAAGAGGAAGTCGTTTTGTATGCTACAGGGATATGGGGGAAGAATGTAAAAAAACATCCCCATATTAATATTCTAAGTACTTTTTTTTAGTCTGTATATGACAATGCGCCTGAACTTGTTCTAGGTGTGAGAGTGAGGCGCTTTGATAAAATCAAAGCGCCTCATATGGGAAAAGTTAGAAGGGGCTATCAAGTATTACCAAGAGCCTGAGTCTGGGTCTGCTTCTAAGAAGAGTTCATCTTCTTCTGTCGTCTTGATAGGTGGCTGTACAGTTTCCTCAGGAAATGAGGTAGGTATATTGCTTTCTAGTTGTTGAAGTTCTTCTACAGAGCTAGGACCATTCACTGGGATATCATTTTCGAATTCATCTGCAAAGCCGAGTAATTGCGGGCGATAAATTCGAAATGCTCGCATCAGTTCACCTTTAGCGTTGAACAATCGGAACTCAGAAAATAGCTCGTCGTAGTCTGCATTCACGTAATCTTGGCGTGCTTGGAATAGTTCGTTTTCGCTATCTAGTACGTCAAGTAATGTACGGCGGCCTAATCGGAACTGTTTTTCGTAGGCTATTTGAGACTCTTTGGTTGAAATTACATATTGACGAATATGTTCTTTTTGACCAAGAGTGGCTTCATAGGCAGCCCAAGCAAGGCGAACGGTGAACTCAGTGTCGCGAATGGTGTTACGGCGAATTTCCTTCGCTTGAACATTCTGTTGCACAGCGACTTCTTCTTGGCGTTTTTGATTGCCGCCGTTATAAAGGTCGTAACTGAGCCGTACAATGGCCAATAGGTCTTCATCTTTGCCTGCTGTGCCATCAACGTTGTTGTTCCACGTCCTTTCTAGCGAAAAGTTAACGCTAGGGTAGTTGCTTGATTCAGAACTTTTGCGAAAGCTCTCGGTGGCTCTCACATCCCATTTAGCTCCTTCTATTGCTGGGTTTTTAGCCAAAGCTTGTTTGATAGCATCGTCTAGGGTTTGAGGAATTAAATCACGATCGGGAACCGGATAAATTAAGTCTTCAGGAGGCAGTTCCCCCACTACATTGAGGTAGTTACTTTCTGCATCTCGCAAATTATTAATGGCGGCAAGATTGTTGGCATGGGCTTTTGCTAAGCGAGCGGTAATTTGGCTAAGGTCGGATTGGCGGCCAATACCTGTATCGCTTTTTAGTTTAATTTGTCCGTAAATGCGCGTATGGGTTTCTAAGTTCATGTCAGCAAGAACGGCCAACTCACGGTATCGCAATACATCCGCATAGGCTTGAGCGACTTCTAGGGCAGTCGTTTCTACGGCAATTAAAGCATTCCATCGGTTTGCTTCAGCTTCATTGCTGAGGCGCTCTGTCTCGTATTTAGTGGAAAAGCCGTCGAATAAGTTTTGGTTCAAGCTTAGAGACATTTCTCGACGAGTTAGGCTGACATCATCGGAAGTTTCGTTATAAGTCGTTTCCCGACCAAGGCCCGCAGATACGTTAACCGTTGGATAGTAGCCAGCGTGACGCGTGATTTCACCGCTTTCGATGCTTTCTCTATATTGTGCAATAGCCTGGCGTACAGATGGGCTGCTTTCTATGGCAATATAAGTCGCTTCTTCAAGCGTCATAGCTTGCGATAGGCTCGTGGCAGAGAGCCCAGCTATGCAAAGTACACGGGTAAAGAAAATTCTATTAAACATACGTTTATGTGTCCTTTTTAGTCTTGCTATGAGAACTAGTTATATTACATCCCATAATATAACGCGAATTTCTATCTCGTTGATCAGTATTTAAATTAACTACTGTTTAGTTGTTGTAACAAAATGCTTTTTTTAGAAATCGCCCCATAAATGATGCAATATACTCAGTGCAACAATCGGTGCGGTCTCAGTTCGCAATACTCTAGGCCCTAGTTTTATAGATGCAAACCCCTGATTAAACGAGCATTTCACCTCTTCTTCAGTCAGCCCACCTTCTGGGCCGATCAGTAGTGCTATATGGCCATCTATAGGTGCTGAAAAATCCCTTAGTGGGGTGGGACTGTGATGATGAAGTGTCAATTTTAACGTTTGGTTACAAGTTGACAGCCAGTCATCTAATTTTATTGGAGAGTGAACTGTTGGCACGTATCCTCGGCCAGACTGCTCGGCTGCACTAATAGCAACTTGCTGCCAATGCTGAACTCTTTTTTCAATGCGGTTGTCTTGAAGTTTGACTTCGCAGCGTTCGCTAAACAAAGGCTGAATGGCATAGACACCTGCTTCGACTGCCTTTTGGATGGCATAATCCATTCGCTCTCCGCGAGAAAGTGTTTGGCCTATCGTCACTTTGATAGGGGACTCACTGTCTAGGGGCTCAAATTCTTCTAAGTGAACTTTTGCTGAGCGTTTTTCAACGTCAACTAACTTTGCTCTGTATTGCCCCCCCGAGCCATTGAATAAGCGTATGGGGTGATCGGATTTGAGCCTTAATACTTTACATAAGTGCTGAAAAGCAGAATCAGGTAAGTTAATGGTGGTATGTTCTGCCAGCTCAATATCAACAAAAATTCTTGGTATACGCATTCTGGGTTCTCAGCTTGGTCTTACATGGGTGGCAAAAAAAAGCCCTCTCATCCCATATCGGAAGAGAGGGCCATTCATTTAGAAAAAATTATAAGCCAGCTGCTTTACGCAGTACATCTGCTTTATCTGTTTTTTCCCAAGTGAAGTTATCAGCAGTACGGCCAAAGTGCCCATAAGCGGCAGTAGGTAGGTAAATCGGGCGCTTCAGGTCGAGCATTTCGATTAATCCAGCAGGGCGTAGGTCAAAATGTTCACGAGCGAGTTTAACGATTTCAGCATCACTGATTTTGCCTGTCCCAAATGTGTTAATGCTGATTGAAGTAGGCTCAGAAACACCAATGGCGTAAGACACCTGAATTTCACATTTATCGGCCAGCCCTGCAGCGACAATGTTTTTAGCAACGTAACGACCTGCATAAGCCGCAGAACGGTCAACTTTGGAAGGGTCTTTACCAGAGAAGGCACCACCACCATGGCGGGCCATGCCACCATAAGTATCTACGATGATTTTACGACCAGTCAGGCCACAGTCACCCACTGGTCCGCCGATGATGAATTGGCCTGTTGGGTTGATAAAGTATTTCGTCTGCTCGGACAGCCACTCTTCAGGTAATACCGGTTTGATGATTTCTTCCAGTACAGCTTCGCGCAAATCATCTTGTTTGATTGCGGCGCTGTGCTGGGTAGATAGGACAACCGCGTCTATTGCGCAGGGTTTGCCATTTTCGTCGTAGCGGAAGGTAACTTGGCTTTTTGCGTCTGGGCGTAAGAAGTCTAAGGTGCCGTTTTTACGCACTTCAGCTTGGCGTTGTACTAGGCGATGTGCATAGGTTACCGGCGCTGGCATTAGAACGTCAGTTTCATTGGTGGCAAAACCAAACATTAGGCCTTGGTCACCCGCTCCTAGCTCTTTTTCATTGGCTTCATCAACGCCCACAGCAATGTCGGCAGACTGCTTTCCAATGGCATTCATAACAGCACAAGACTCCCAGTCGAATCCCATGTCTGAACTGTTGTAACCAATTTCTCGGATAACCCCTCGGGAAATTTCTTCAATGTCGACCCAAGCGTTGGTTCGGACTTCGCCTGCGACTAAAACCATACCGGTTTTTACCAGTGTTTCACAGGCAACACGAGCTTCAGGGTCTTCAGCAAGAATAGCGTCAAGAATGGCATCTGAAACTTGGTCTGCAATTTTGTCTGGATGGCCTTCAGAAACGGATTCCGAAGTAAATAAAGTGTAATCTGACATGTAATTAGTGCCTCTATCAAAATGATGGATAAGCGCTAAAAAGGCATAAAAAAACCCGCTTAGCATGAACATGAGCTAAACAGGTGTATCGCTTCTGTTTAGCTGCTTTTATATAGCGTCCGCAAGCCGAAACAAATCGACGCTGTTAAGGTGGATAATAATGCATTAAAACTTTGTAATGTTCAAGTTTAAGAAGTGATTATAGGGAGCCAAACTGGTTCTTTTTTGCTAGGATGGAGGGATTCTAATGCCATTTTGCGCATCTGCCCTATAACTGGGCGTGATTCTGCCTGAAAGCGAATAAGCCAACCGGCTTTCGGGTAGGAAATGGATCTTAAATAGTTCAAAGCTACTAGGAGTAAAATAACAATGCCGTCTCGTAAACATCTTGCTAATGCTATTCGTGCCCTGAGTATGGATGCCGTTCAGAAAGCAAAATCAGGTCATCCAGGCGCCCCTATGGGTATGGCAGATATTGCTGAAGTATTGTGGAACGATTTTCTAAAGCACAATCCAACGAATGCTAAATGGGCTGATCGCGACCGTTTTGTACTTTCTAACGGTCATGGCTCAATGTTGATTTACTCACTATTGCACTTGTCAGGATATAACCTGCCAATGGAAGAGCTCAAGCAGTTCCGCCAATTGCACTCAAAAACACCTGGTCATCCAGAGTATGGCTACACCGAAGGGGTAGAGACCACGACCGGCCCGCTCGGAGCAGGTATCAGTAATGCTGTGGGTATGGCGATTGCTGAAAAAACGTTAGCAGCACAGTTCAACCGTGAAGGCCATGAAGTTGTTGATCATAATACTTACTGCTTCCTTGGTGATGGTTGTTTGATGGAAGGTATTTCTCACGAAGCCTGTTCTTTAGCGGGAACTTTGGGGTTGGGTAAATTGGTTGCGTTTTGGGACGATAATGGCATTTCTATTGATGGCCATGTAGAAGGTTGGTTTACAGATAACACACCTCAGCGTTTTGAGTCTTATGGTTGGCACGTTATTGCTGATGTTGATGGCCATGACCCTGAAGCCATTAAAGCAGCTATTGAAGCAGCAAAAGCTGAAACTAGTAAGCCAACATTGATTTGCTGTAAAACAATTATCGGCTTTGGTTCCCCAAATAAATCAGGTAGCCATGACTGCCATGGTGCGCCACTAGGCGAAGAAGAAATTGCCGCAGCACGTGAATTCCTAGGCTGGGAGCATGCTCCTTTTGAAATTCCTGCTGACGTATATGAAGGTTGGGATGCAAAGCTTGCTGGTGCCGAGCAAGAAGCACAGTGGAACGAAAAACTTGCAGCATATAAAGCGGCTTACCCTGAACTCGCAGCGGAATTTGAACGTCGCGTCCTAAAAGGTGAACTACCCGCTGACTTTGAAGCGAAAGCGCAAGCTTACATTGCAGAATGTCAGGCAAAGGGTGAAAACATTGCTAGCCGTAAAGCGTCGCAGAATGCGATTGGTTTCTTCGGTGCTATGTTGCCTGAGTTGTTGGGTGGTTCGGCTGACTTAGCGGGTTCCAACCTGACACTATGGTCTGGCTCTAAAGGCATACAAGAAGATCCAGCAGGCAACTACGTATTCTACGGGGTTCGTGAGTTCGGTATGAGCGGTATCATGAACGGTGCTTCTTTGCATGGCGGTTTCATTAATTACGGCGCAACCTTCATGATGTTTATGGAGTATGCGCGTAATGCGGTTCGTATGTCGGCCCTAATGGGTATTCAGAACGTTTTTGTTTACACTCACGACTCTATTGGTCAGGGTGAAGATGGCCCGACTCACCAGCCTGTTGAGCAACTTGCTAACTTACGAATGACACCAAATATGTCGGTATGGCGCCCATGTGATGCGACCGAAACAGCCGTTGCTTGGAAAGCTGCAATTGAGCGTCGTGAAGGGCCAACCTCCTTGGTATTTTCTCGTCAAGGTTTGCCTGCTCAGACACGTGATGATGCGCAAGTCGCTAATATTGCGAAAGGTGGCTACATTCTTAAAGATTGTGCGGGAACGCCAGACCTTATTCTGATCGCGACAGGTTCAGAAGTGGCACTTGCCATTGAATCAGCGCAAGCACTTGCCGAAACGGGTAAACAAGTACGTGTTGTATCTATGCCTTCAACGAGCGTTTTTGATGCACAGGACGATGCTTACAAAGCTTCTGTCTTGCCTGCGACTGTTAGAAAACGTGTTGCTATTGAGGCGGCTCATGTTGACTACTGGACTAAATATGTTGGCTTCGAAGGCGCAACAGTTGGTATGTCTAGCTTTGGTGAATCAGCGCCAGGTGGTGATTTGCTGAAGCACTTCGGCTTTACTGTTGAAAATGTTGTCGCTACGGCAGAGAAAGTACTGTCTGCATAATAAGATTAAGAGGAGCCACCTAGGTGGCTCCTTTCTTACGTAACAACCAAGGTTGGATATTAGATCCACCAGTGCGATGAAGTAGGATTATGTTGCGAGTCGCTATAAATGGCTATGGCCGTATTGGTCGCTCAGTGTTACGAGCACTTTACGAGAATGGCTATCGAGACCACATTCAGGTGGTGGCCATAAACGAACTGTCTGATATTGAAACCATCAGCTATCTTACCCGTTATGATACGACCCACGGTCGATTTCCAAAACCCATTTCAACCAAAGATAACAGGTTAATTATTGGAGACGATGAAATCTTGTGCTTTTCATGCCCAGAGGCACAAGCATTATCTTGGTCTTCTTTGGGGATAGACATGATTCTGGAATGTTCGGGTAGTTTTTCAGACCGACAAGGTGCTGAGCACTATTTAACTTCGGGCATTGAGCGTATCTTATTGTCACAACCAGCCGATGCGGATGTTGATGCCACCATTGTCTATGGTTTTAATCAACAAGACATTTCGCCGGCTCACAGGGTGGTGTCGGCAGCGTCTTGTACCACAAATTGTTTACTACCGGTTTTAGATACCATTAGGTGCCAGGCAGGTATTGAGCATGGCACTACTCAGACGATTCATTCAGCGATGAACGATCAGCCCGTGATAGATGGCTATCATACGAAAGATTTACGATTAACTCGGGCTGCACTTAGTTCAATAATTCCTGTTGATACAGGGCTTGCCAAAGGGATTTATCGCATGATGCCTCAATTAGAAGGCAAGATGGCTTGTAATGCGGTGCGGGTACCTACCCTGAATGTTTCTGTGATTGACCTAGTTCTTAGAACGGAGCAGCAGGTTACGGTTGCTCAGGTAAATGATTGGCTACAACAGGCCTCAGTGGAAAAATATTTTGGTTTGATGGGATTCACTAATGAGGCCCATGCGTCAGTTGATTTTAACCACGATTCTCGCTCGGTCATAATTGACGGCACGCAAACCAAGGTGATTGATGGACGCATGGTGAAGTTGCTGTGCTGGTTTGATAACGAGTGGGGCTACGCGAATAGAATGTTAGATGTGACCAAATACTGGGCATCTATAGAATGATCATAGGTTTGTCCTAGCGAATCAACTTGCTAGGACTTGTAAGTATTTTTTAGTGATAGGACGAGGAATCAAAATGACCATAATTAATATGACAGACGTGGCGTTATCAAATAAGCGTGTGTTAATTCGTGAAGATTTAAACGTACCTGTGAAAGACGGCAAGGTAACCAGCGATGCCCGTATTCGTGCGGCATTGCCAACGATCAAGCTGGCGTTAGAAGCGGGTGCGAAAGTGATGGTTATGTCTCATTTAGGTCGCCCGACGGAAGGGGAATATGATGAGCAGTATTCTTTATTACCTGTTGCTAATCATCTAGCTGAATTGCTGGGCCAAGATGTACCGTTAGTAAAAGATTGGCTAGAAGGCGTTGACGTTACGCAAGGGCAGTTGGTGTTACTGGAAAATGTTCGTTTTAATGTTGGCGAAAAGAAAGATGACGAAACATTGTCTAAAAAAATGGCGGCCCTGTGTGATGTTTATGTAATGGACGCTTTTGGCACTGCGCACCGAGCTCAAGCCTCAACTCATGGTGTTGGTAAATTTGCCCCTGTTGCTTGTGCAGGGCCACTGTTGGCAGCAGAGCTTGAGGCGCTAGGCAAAGCTCTGGACAACCCAGCACGACCATTGGTTGCTGTAGTAGGCGGTTCAAAAGTGTCGACAAAGCTTACTGTGTTAGAGGCTCTGTCTAAAGTGTGTGATCAACTAATTGTAGGCGGTGGCATTTCAAACACCTTTGTCGCAGCTCGAGGCCACAATGTGGGTCAATCTCTGTATGAAAAAGACTTGATTCCACAAGCTCAGAAGCTGATGGCAAACCTAGATATCCCAGAAGTTACCGATGTGCGAGTGGGGACTGAGTTCTCTGAAACCGCCGTAGCAACGGTGAAGCCAGTTGACCAGGTTACCGATCAAGAAGAAATTATGGACTTAGGACCTGAGTCAGCGCAAGCTCTGGCTGAGGTTTTGAAAGGTGCGAAGACCATTCTTTGGAACGGACCATGTGGTGTTTTTGAGTTTGATAATTTCTCAAAGGGCACTGAAGTTGTCGCACAGGCTATTGCTCAGAGTGATGCGTTCTCTGTCGCGGGCGGCGGTGACACCCTAGCGGCAATTGATAAGTACGGTCTTGCTGATCAGGTGTCTTATATTTCTACTGGTGGTGGCGCGTTTTTAGAATTTGTTGAAGGAAAAGTGCTTCCAGCTGTTGCGATGTTAGAGTCCCGCGGGCAATAATAGTAACCAAGAGAATGGCGTTAGATCATTCCACATAATAAAAGGCTATGAAGCCTACTTATATCGGCCTGATGTTAGGAATGTCGGGCCAATATAAAACGAAACTAGAGAGTGACCTTCTTGGCAAACGCCAAGTATGACGATAAAGGCGTAACACCAGTTTATAGCTGTATGCGCCGCTATAAATATAAATAAACTTAAAGATTAGCATGAGGCTAATCTTATCTTTTGTCGTGTCGGCAGAAGATCTATTGTCAGTCAGAGGAAACTTGTATGCCTTTAATTAGTATGCGTCAATTGCTCGATCATGCCGCCGAGCATAGTTACGGTCTACCAGCCTTCAATGTAAATAACATGGAGCAGGTAAAAGCCATCATGGAAGCGGCCAATGAAGTTAACTCCCCTGTTATCATGCAGGCTTCAGCGGGAGCGAGAAAGTACGCAGGCTCACACTTTTTACGCCACCTTATTGCTGCCGCAATTGAAGATTTTCCTCATATTCCAGTCGTAATGCACCAAGATCATGGTACATCTCCTGCCATTTGTCAGCGCTCTATTCAGTTAGGTTTCTCCTCGGTCATGATGGATGGTTCATTGGAAGCAGACGGTAAAACGCCAGCTTCATATGAATACAATGTTGACGTGACACGTCGTACTGTTGAGTTCGCTCACGCATGTGGCGTATCTGTAGAAGGTGAACTAGGTTGCCTAGGTTCTCTTGAAACGGGCCAAGCGGGCGAAGAAGACGGTGTCGGTGCGGAAGGCATTCTTTCTCATGATCAGATGCTGACAGATCCACAAGAAGCGGTGGATTTTGTTAATGCAACGGGTATTGATGCGCTTGCTGTGGCTATCGGTACGAGCCATGGTGCTTATAAATTCACTCGACCACCGACTGGAGATATCCTAGATATAGAGCGTATTAGCAAGATCGCTGAGTTATTGCCGAATACGCACATTGTATTGCACGGCTCTTCTTCGGTGCCGCAAGATTGGTTGTCTATTATTAACGAGTTTGGTGGCGACATTCCTGAGACCTACGGTGTGCCAGTAGAAGAAATTGTGAAAGCGATTCGCTACGGGGTACGCAAAGTTAATATTGATACGGACTTGCGTTTAGCAGCAACGGGGGCGATTCGTCGTAGCCTTGCAGAGCATAAGGGTAACTTTGACCCAAGAAAGTACTTAACTGAGAGCATTAAAGCGATGAAAGCGGTTTGTATTGACCGCTACGAAGCATTTGGATGTGCTGGACAAGCGTCACGTATACAAACAATAGACTTAGAAGAAATGGCGGTACGCTACGAGCATGGTGAGTACTTAAACGGTCGTAATTTCTAGACTAAGGGGAATGTTTTAAGGGAATTGTGTTTTATTTTAAAAAAAGTTAAAAAATGCTTGACCCATAGAATGATTTGCCTATAATGCTCGCCATTCCTTGCGGGAGTGGTGGAATTGGTAGACACGCTGGATTTAGGTTCCAGTGCTTCACGGCGTGAGAGTTCGAGTCTCTCCTTCCGCACCATATTTAAAAAAGCCGACTTTATGTCGGCTTTTTTTCGTCTTCAGGTTAGCAAAACTTCTCTAAAATATTCAAAGCTTTCTTTCATCCTAGCTAATTGATTAAAATGTTTCTTTCTTTATAACGTTGGCCCCGAAAGATGAGACTACACATTGCTCGCTTAGCTCTTTTCTGTCTAATTTGGATGAGCAGTATTTCGAGCGCAGCAAATTTTCAATCTGGTTTTATTGAGATTGATGACTATTTCTCGGCTTCGCCTGAGCAAAAACTATTAACAGAGCAATTAGAAAGCATTGTCAGTCGCCCACCTGTCCCTCTTGCTAGAAGGATGGAGAAGGCTATTCGTATAGTGATTGTATTATCTGGGCCTGAAACAAGTGAGCGCAACCGCTCTTTGTTGGCCATTTTCAAGCGTCGAATGAGAGAGTTGAGGATAGACTATCGGTTGGATGTGTATAGTGAATCGACCACACCTTCGTCAGCAAGCATTATCGGTAGCTATGATCGGATTACAGAAATTCAGCCAGATTATTTGGTCATTACTGATACTGGTCCCTTGCAATTTCGCTTTGTTGAGCGTTTTTTACGGCGCGGCAAGCCTAAAGTCATTTATTATAATTTATCTATGCCTCTGAAGAATTGGCAACATCATTCTCCATTAATGTATTTGGGGTTTGATGAAACTAAGGTTGCCCATAGGCTAGCTCGCATCTTACATGATCGGCTGTCTTCGGAAGCCGAAATGGATGCTTTTGTTCTGCCGCCAAGTTACTTGGGGCATCGTAGGTGTAATGCTTTCCTAGATCAAATGGTGGGGTTAGGCCATCACTTCAGGTACATTATTGAGGTAGAAGACGATGCTCAGCATACCTATCTAAAAGCCAAGCAAGTGATTACTACACCTAGCGAGTTCATTTTTAGCTGTACGCAAAATATTTCCAATGGCATTCAAATGGCTCTACAAGAGCTGCCTTTCAAGGTAAAAAGCAAAACAAATCACTGGAGTGAGAGTGCGAAGCAGAATACCGATGGCTTTGTTGTTAGTGGGATTTATTGGCGTGATGAACTGACGATTGCTTTAGTGGAAGGGATAAAGCTCGATCTACTGGGGAGAAGAGTTCCGAAGTTGATGATAGGTAAAGTGACCTTTTGGGTAGGCGCAGACCGTACTAGTTTAGTATTACAGACTCAACGAGATGCAAATAAAGATACGGGGCCTGTATGGAAACAATAAGCTTAAAGAAGAGGTTACTCCAACAGTATATGTTGGTGTTGGGTATTGTGTTTTTAGCTTTTGCTCTCACTACCTTATATGTTGACGCTTCACAGGCTAAAGATAAAGCCAAACTTGAATTGGAAGTAAGTCACCAGGCGGTAGAGCAGGCATTTAATACTTACCTCACCCGTGCTGAATACGAAGTCAACTTCATTGCTCAAGATATCAGCTTACGTTCGCAGGAAAGTATGGGGACACTTGAGCGCTTATTTAGAAATCACGACGTGCTCTTTTTGGGTGGTTTAGATTTTTTTTATATATCGTGGCAGAACGGTGATTTTTCTGTGGACCCCCGTAGTCGCCTTTACACACGATCAGGGTTAGAGAACTTAAGCCAAGGAGCTAGGATTGATCAGTGGTCGAGTTTGACGACGTCTGATAACGCCAATTTATTGGTGTTCAAGAAAAAATTAGTTTCTGATCAAAAGCATAACCTTGGTTTTCTATACGGTTACGTATCACTCAATGACAACCTTACATTAGCTGGTGAGTTAATTAATAGCTCGGGAGTAGATGGCTTGCGTATTTTAAAGGAGCCGTCTGACACACAAGCACTATTAGAAGCCTTTTCGGAAAGCCAGAGTTTTGAATCGTTGGACTTTTTCTCTATGAGTCCACTAAAGATCGAAGCTGATGCAGGATTATATTTAGAAGTGGGGCAAAGCAGAGAAAAGGATTTATCAAATTATAGCAATGTTCTGCTAATTATTTTGAGTGGGCTTGTGCTCGTTGTTTTGCTTTATTTGGTTGTAGCAAAATATATTGAGGCAAAAGTGCTGGTACCACTTAGTGCTTTACGAGCTGGTGGAAGAAGTCAGATTCCGTTCACCGAATTAAAACCTTTACAACAGCAGCATTTAGTCCACCAAAGAGTTCTGGAAGCGGATAAAAGGCGTTTTCAAGCACTATTAGAAATGAACCAGAGAGCGGTGATATTCTGTAGTGAAGTGGCACAAGTTATCATTATAAACAAAGAAGCAAAACGATTGTTTCCAGGTTATCAGAGGGCTAAAACCTTATTTGACTTCTTTCCTGTACAAGCTCATCAAGAGGTGCGTGACGTATTAAAAGGCATCCCCCAGGCTTCATTCAAGTTACGTATTGATGGGAGTGACTCGCTTTTTGAATGGCAGGTTCGTCCATTTATTAATGAGAGCTCTTATCGGGGGTTGATGCTGGTAGGTCAGGATATAACGGACAAAGAGAGTTTAACTTGGCAACTTATGCAACTGAGCCCTGAATCTGGTTATATGCAAGAAAAGATTGAAAGTCAGTCGCTTCTAAACGAAATGGCTTATTTATCGAGTTTGACTGGCGAAGCGGTCGTGGACGATCTACAGGGCTGGATTAGGCTATTATTGTCCATTTTTGATGATCTAAATGAGCACTCAGATGAGACTAAAAACGTTCTGTTAGGCGAATTGATTAGTTCAGAACACAGTAAAATTCTACAAGAGCTTACTACTATCAACCAAGTCTTAGAGCTGGATTGTTCAACAGAAACTGGGTTGTTAGAAATACCTTGTGGCCGCTCATTGGAAGTTTTAGTCAGGCTATTTCTCATGTTGTCGGTCACTCAGGGAGACGGGTGTAAGCTGAGGGTAAGCCCTTTGCAGCAAGGTCTAGAATTGAGCATACATGAAGCTGACTTGTCATCTCGGCCTTTATTAGACTGGGTACTTAATCGATTACTTGATAAGTTGGATGGGGAGCAGCGTAAGCAGAACGACAGAGGGGTAACCATATGTTTGCCTTTAACTGCCAAAGCAAGTCCAAAAGTAGATCTACCAGGAGATTTTTGCGTTGCACTGATCGGACAGAGTAATGAATATGCACCTCAGCTTCTTGAGTTATTACAAGGCCTAGGGGTGTTCGTGAACTGCTATCAGGATGCGGAGCAGTTTTTCGCGCAATCTAAGAAAACAAGTCGTTTTGATGCCGTGTTTGCTGTGTCTTGTCAAAATGAAGAGGTACTGACGAAGCTAACTCGATCTATTAAAGATCAGTATGGTTCAAAGAGTATGCCGTTGATTTGGTTAACTTGTTATAATAATGCAATACAAGATCCAAGTGTGTTCTCACTACAAAATGGTTTAAGTGAGTTCCATGTATATCAAGCTCTAGTGTACGCGAGTCAGCAAAGTCCTATTATCCCCTTATCGTTTCACTACCAAGGCGTGGCGTGGATTTTGATAGGGGGGAGTAGAGTTCAAAAAGCGGTACTACAGGCACATTTAACAAATTATTCTATTCCCTCTCAAAGCTTTGATGACCTTAGCGACTATGAGGGGATATTGTCGTATTACATGAATGCCACAATGGTCCTTTTAGAAGAACAAGACGAAGACCTTTTATCTGAGGTTCAACAGCGTTTTCCTGATTTAAGACTAATTACTTTACAGGAGTCAACGTTATCTAATTGTGCATTCGTGACAGCATTTAAGCTGCAATACCCTTACTCTTTTGAACAAGTGAAAAGGCTGGTAGATCAAGTTAATGAAAGTATTACTGAAAATTAGGGGAGAAGCATGAGTGTGATCGGGTTAATTGGTGCGATGGATGAAGAAGTCGCTGTAATTAAAGGCTGGATGCAAGATGTAACAGAAGAAGTAGTTGCTGGTTGTCTGTTTTATCGTGGCCTCTTTGAAGGTAAAGAAATTGTGTTACTGCAATCCGGTATTGGCAAGGTCAATGCGGCCATTTCGACAGCACTGTTACTTTCTAAATATCAACCAGAGTATGTGATTAATATTGGCTCTGCTGGTGGCTTTGACCCTGACTTAGAGGTCGGGGATGTAGTTATTTCAGACAAAGTGGTTCATCACGATGTGGATGTGACAGCTTTTGGTTATGAGTTAGGCCAGGTGCCAAATATGCCAGCCAGTTTTCCGGCGGACGATGGCTTGCTTAAGTCGGCACTTGATGCCGTTCAAGCAGTAAATAGAGTGAAAGCAAAAGCCGGAACCATTGGTACAGGCGACAGCTTTATGAGTGACCCACAAAGGGTGGCCGCAGTGCGTTCCGCTTTTCCTGCAATGGTTGCTGTTGAAATGGAAGCAGCGGCAGTCGCACAAACCTGTTATAAATTCTCAACACCGTTTGTGGTAGTCCGCTCCTTGTCTGATATCGCAGGCAAAGAGTCACCACAGAGCTTTGAAGACTACTTGAAAGTTGCTGCCGAGAATTCATCTCTAATGATTCAGCAGATGTTAAAGCAGGGCTGATTAGAGATGATAAGCACAGGGCGCTTTCTGTTAGCAAGTTATGTTAGTGTGCTTTGCATGCCGAGTTGGGCGCAAGAGTTAACTGAGCCTGACCCTAACGCGCAGAGTGAGCACTCTAAAGCTTGGTGGTATTCTTACCATGCGAAAGCGTCTTCTAAGGTGGCTTCTTGGGCTGGCAACATTGATGACTATCTATCTGGGCAAGAGAGCGGGCTATCAGAAGACAGCTATGCGCGTTTGCGGATAGGTTCAACCTTCAAGGAAGAAGGTGAATACAGCGGTTTTTTTGATTTCAAAGCAAGGTTAAAGTTACCTAATACTCAGGATCGCTTACGGCTCATCATTGAGTCTGATGGTGATACCCTCACACAAGACAATCTTTCTGGTGAAGCGTCTGAGAATACCGGTATAGTTGACTCTGCCTTGGACTCTAATATTGCCGCTGCCCTGCGTTATGCAAAAGAAGAATGGCATGCCGACCTGGATGCGGGGATTCTATTAGCATTTCCATTAGACCCTTTTATTCGCTTACGTCTACGTCAAGGCGACTATAAAGAGGGCTGGTATTGGCAGCAAGGGCAAGAAGCCTTTGCTTACTATTCTGAAGGGATTGGCGCGCGTTATGAGGTAAAGGCAGGTCATCGCCTTAGCACTCAGCATGATATTGGTGCTAGCTTTGCGTCCACTTGGTTAGACCAAGAAAACACTCTTTACTTGCGGGAAAACCTGTATTTTTTTCATCAACTGAACGATAAAAGTGCATTTACCTATCAGTTGAGCTTTTTACAAGAAGGTAAGTCGAGCATTAAAGCAGAGAGTTATTTGTTTTTTGTAGACTACCAGCG
This sequence comes from Marinomonas epiphytica, assembly GCF_054780655.1. Taxonomy (NCBI): domain Bacteria; kingdom Pseudomonadati; phylum Pseudomonadota; class Gammaproteobacteria; order Oceanospirillales; family Oceanospirillaceae; genus Marinomonas; species Marinomonas epiphytica. The sequence continues at coordinate 9,284 of NZ_BAAGVX010000038.1, read as the reverse complement.
CAAGCTGTTTAAAAACTGGTTAGTTGGCCATGTGAAACCCCAGACTTTGCATGAGGTGGATAATGACTTTAACTCAGAGCTTTCCATTACCTTATCGCTAGAAGTGTTGCTCGGGCAGAAATATTTAAACCAATAAGGATATCCGTTCCAGCGTTGGCTTTGTGTATGCGGAACTCGTATAATTTCGCGCCAAGACCATACCTCAGCGCGAAGAGAGCACCATGAGACCAGATCAAATTCAACCCGAATTGTACGAAAGCCAATTTGCGGAAAAACAGTCACAACTTCATCAATTAATGTCTGGCTTGAATTTGCCAGACTTAGAAGTGTTCCCTAGCCAGCCTGCATATTACCGTATGCGTGCAGAATTTCGTATTTGGCACGATGGGGACGATCTGTTCTATGCCATGTTTGACTCCGAAGATCCTAGGACTCCCATTCGAACGGATCAATTCTTAGCGGCCTCAGAGCAAATTAACCAACTTATGCCGAGGTTGCTCGATGCGGTTCGAAATGTACAGGTGTTGCGCTATAAGCTATTTCAAGTCGACTTTCTGACGACCACTACTGGCGAAGCGTTAATCAGCTTGCTTTATCATAAACCTATTGATGAAGAATGGCATGATGCGGCAAAAGCTTTGTACGCTCAGTTTCCAGAGTGCCACTTTATAGGTCGTAGCCGTAAAAAGAAGCAGGTGCTGACTCGCGATTTTGTGATGGAAACACTAACGGTCAATGGGCAAAAATTTCATTACCAACAAGTAGAAAATAGCTTTACCCAACCTAATGCTGGCATCAGTGAAAAAATGCTGGAATGGGCGCTAGATGTTACTGCTAACGATTCTGGTGATTTGTTGGAAATGTATTGTGGAAATGGTAACTTTTCTATCCCGTTAGCACGTCAGTTCGACAGAGTTGTAGCAACGGAAATCTCAAAGGTATCCGTCAACTCCGCACAGTTGAATATTGCGATTAACGGGATGAAGAATGTCCAAGTGGTAAAAATGGCAAGTGAAGATGTATCGGCGGCCCTGAACGGCGACGCCGAATTGCCAAAAAGCCTGATTCAAGCAGGAGTCGATGAACTGTCACCCTCTGTTGTTTTGGTCGATCCACCAAGAGCGGGTTTAGACGATGCGACAGTAGAGTTGATTCGAAAAGTGGATAAGATCCTTTATATCTCCTGTAACCCAGTTACGCTTAAAGCGAATTTAGAGTCCCTAGCGTCGACCCATAAAGTAACTCGTTACGCTATGTTTGACCAGTTTCCTTATACCCACCATGTTGAAACGGGTGTGTATTTAGAACGAATGTAACTTAACCGTGCGGTCAGTAATGAAAATGGCTCTCAATAATATGAATGACTTGATCGCACCATAAGCACGAATTAGATTTGTTGTGTGATATGATAGGTCACACATTTTCCTCACCACCAAAGAGAAGTCGAACCAGCCATGAGCATCACCTCACTAAATAAAGACAAGATCAAAATTTTGTTATTAGAAGGCGTTCATCAATCAGCATTAGATGCATTGCATGACGCGGGTTATACGAACATTGAATACCATAAAACTGCACTAGCTGAAGATGAGCTAATTAGTAAAATTAGTGACGCGCATTTTATTGGTATCCGTTCGCGTACTCAGTTGACTGAAAAAGTCTTGAGCCATGCCAATAAGCTTGCGGCGATTGGCTGTTTTTGCATCGGTACTAACCAAGTTGACTTAGATGCGGCCAGTGCTAAAGGCATCGCCGTATTTAATGCCCCTTTCTCTAATACTCGTAGTGTGGCCGAGTTGGTTATTGGTCAATTGATTTTGCTACTGAGAGGGATTCCTGAAAAAAATGCCGTTTGTCACGATGGTGGCTGGTTGAAATCTGCGGTAGGGTCTTACGAAACACGTGGCAAGCGCTTAGGTATCGTAGGTTATGGCAGTATCGGTACTCAGTTAAGTGTCTTGGCGGAATCTTTGGGTATGGAAGTCTGCTTCTATGATATTGTCACCAAGCTTCCTTTAGGTAACGCACGCCAAATTAAGAGCTTAAAAGAGTTGTTGTCGACTAGTGATGTGATCAGTTTGCATGTTCCGGAAACCGCGTCGACCAAAATGATGATTGGCGCGAAAGAAGTGACCCAAATGAAGCAAGGTGCCATTTTCATTAATGCTTCACGCGGTACGGTGGCAGATCTAGACGCTGTTGCTGAGGCGATTAAAGCTGGCAACTTAAGTGGTGCGGCTGTGGATGTATTCCCAGTGGAGCCAAAAGGCAACACTGAAGAGTTTGTTTCACCCTTACGTGGACTTAAGAACGTTATTCTGACTCCGCATATTGGTGGTAGCACAATGGAAGCGCAAGAAAATATTGGTGTGGAAGTAGCAGAAAAACTGATTAAGTACTCAGATGTGGGTACCACAATTGCATCGGTAAACTTTCCTGAAGTTGCATTGCCTGCACAAGCAGATAATCACCGCATTCTTCATATTCACCAGAATCGACCAGGTGTGCTATCGAATATTAATGCTATCTTTTCAGAGCATAATATCAACATTACGGGTCAGTACTTACGTACTTCTGAAAAGCTAGGCTACATGGTGATGGACGTAGATTCGGATACTGGCGAATTTGCACTTGAGAAGTTAAAAGAAGTCTCTGGCACTATTAAGGCACGTGTTTTGTTCTAAGTACATTGCCTATCTGCTCTGCTAAAAATCCAGCCTCGGCTGGATTTTTTTATGGTGCTTTGGTGGTTTAATGAATGCCAAGTGTTGTGGTGATATGCTGAATTTTTTGTTCTGTGCTGAGGGTCATTTCCGAAATAAAACATTCAGATTTATCGGCTTGTGAGCGAACCTTTTCTACAGCTTCGCTAAGGTCGTTCATTCCCTGTTTCTGCTGTGCAGCATAACCTGTTGCTTTCTGAGCTAAGAGAGAGGATTGATCTGATTTCTCCAGTACCTCTTGAGCGGATTGACCTAAGTCATGAGTTAAAGACCTTTGTTCAATGGATGCTTGCTCAATGAGTTCAATGTTATCGTTAAGCTTACTGGTTGCAGCGGTTAACGAGGAGAATATCGAGGTGATTTCTTCAAGAGACTGTTGTGTACGGCTCGACAAATTACGAACCTCACTGGCGACAACCGCAAAGCCCCTACCATGTTCTCCTGCTCTGGCCGCTTCAATGGCAGCGTTTAATGCCAGCAAATTTGTTTGCTCTGAAATGTCTCTGATGCCACTGACAATGGAAGCGGCATTTGATACGGAGCTGGTCAAGTTCTTTAAAGAGTTTTTACTGCTGTCTAAGCGCTCTGCCGTTGCCTGGTGGGCAAGGCTGAGGGATTCTGCTTGCTCAACACTGTTTTGCATTGCGCTGTGAGTTTCCATTGCATAGCGTTCAACATCTTTTGCTCGCACTTCGGCTTTATTGGCTAATATATCAACTTGGTTTGCTAAGATGAGGGTAGATTCAAGATCTTGCTTTGAAGAGGCACTTAAATCGTGAACTTGCCCAAAGGCGTCTAGCATGCCATTTAAAGAGCTAGATATATTCTTAAGCTCGGTATCCCTTTGCTGGCGTTGAACCGCCATTTGCTCTAAATATACGTTTAAGTAGCGAGCGACATCTGACAACTCATTCTGTTGGTTGCCTACTTTTATAGTGCTGGTGTTCTCATGATCGACTAAATCTTTTACGGCGGTATATAAACTGTTGGCACTCTTCACAACGACTCGACTTAAAAATTGGTGCACGGTAACAGTGACCAACAACATGATTAGTACAAAGCTGGCAAAAGCGATGATGGTATTTTTTTGTGTACTGGCGATTGTATCTTGGATGGTATGAGAACCTTGCTCAATAATACTTTCAAGCTCGACGATTCGACTGCGCAGCGTTTGCTGAGCGAGGGCAGCTTTTTCAATGTTGTCCAAGCTCACATTGATATCTTTTAAGTAACGGTTAGACCAAGCGCTTAACTCATTTTTTGTTTCTTCTAGTGGGTCCTCAATCGTTTCATTGTCCTCATCAGCCCACCCCATAAGGGCGGACAAATCGTCTTCTGTGCTGCTCGTGTTGGTGTTATCAAGATCAAGAACAGGTAGGGTATTTAAGAGTTCTGTGTTTTGTATGAATTGGCGAATGGATTGAGTTAGCAGAGTCTCATTATTTGTGTCACGCTGTTTAAGGTAGTTGTGCTTAGCTTGGCTCATATTTGAGAGAGCGTTGTATAGGTCCGCTTGAATGCTTAGGTAATCAAGAGCCTCTTCTTTTGAGTGGTTTGTGATGAATGCTTTTACTTTAGTTGTCAGTGTGTCGAGTGATAAGCGAATTTGTAGCTCATTGTTTTCAATGAGTGCATAGGGGGTTCCAGATAATTTACCGGCGGCCCGCACATCACTTTGCAGACTCTGGTCTATTAAAATCAACTGCTCTTCTATAGGGGCTTGTACGGGGGCTGGCAAATCCTTTAAAGCTGGGTAGATCGTGTGCTTAATAAAGTCGCTTGCTTCTTGTAATGCCGAAGCTTCACCGGATGTTAAATAACCTTCTACAAGTTGATTCAGCTCTACGGCCGCATCTTGCCATAGCTGATTATAAGCCCGGCTTTGATCAAAAGCGTCGCGGAACTTTATTAAGCTCCAAGTCATAAGAGCAGCCAACAGAGTTGCAATAATGAAATAACTGATGGTAGTTGTTCTTGTAACGCTTGAAATTTTCAACTTAAAGAGCACCTTGTTACATAAAATTACGAAGCAAGGATAACTATCTATTGTTACCGTTTCGTTACAAAGATCATCGGTTTTTAATGAGTGTTTAACGTTTCATTATCTATTTTTTTGGTGTAAACGGAGGTTGAGCGTGAAATTCTCCACGAGAATGAAATATTTTAGTCATCATTTGGTCATTTAACTGTATTAAATTTGATATTGTTATTAAAAGCTTATTTAATAAAAAATGAGTTATCGAACTATAAAATTAATTTACTACTCAAAAGTACGCAAAGGAGTTATCGCATGAATGTCTCTCGTCGTCAGTTTGTGAAAAGTGCCTCAGTCGCCGGTGCGGTTGCCGCGACACCTTTTTCAATCAACAGTGCTATTGCTGCAAATAAAGAACTGCGCATTTATGCGTGGGCTGGTTACATTACCGATGAAATGCTGGCTGATTTCAAAGCCAAAACAGGTATTAACGCAACCTTTACCCCTTATGGTACTAACGATGAGCTTATGAACTCATTGCGTGCTACTGATGGCACGGGCTTTGATATTATTATGCCTACCGTAGACCGCGTGCCTGGTTATGTAGATTATGACCTTGTTCAGCCTCTAGATACATCTCGTATTAACTGGGATGGCTGTTTGGATAGCGCTATCAGTGGCTCAGAAGTAGGTGGAGTTGTTGGTGGTAAGCGTTACTTTGCTCCTGCAGATTGGGGTACTGAAGCCATTGCTTACAACACAGATTACGCTAAGGCTGATCCAAAGAATTTGAGCTACGGTGATTTGTGGTTACCGGAAAACGCTGGTAGTGTTACCGTACGCGGTCACTCTTCTTTAGTCGGAATTGGTTTATGGCTAGAAAAAGCAGGTAAATTGCCTTTCCCGTTGCTTGATTCTTACAAGAACGAGAAAGCGATGCGCGCAAATTTTGATGTGATCCTAAAAGTGGCGACAGAGCATAAAGCATCTATTGCACAGTTCTGGTCAACAGAAAATGAAGCGCAAGGTGCTTTCCGTACGAATGGTGCAATCATTGGCCAAACTTGGGATAGCACGGCATTTAAACTGAAATCCGAAGGTGAGCCGGTTGCTTTCGGCGCACCAAAAGAAGGTGCTTTAGCGTGGATGGAAGGTTTTGTCATTCCTAAAAACGCTAACAATGTGGATTCTGTCTACGAATTCATTAATTGGTACTACACACCAGAAGCGGGTGCTATGTTTGTCGAATCTACTGGTTACAACTCTACTTCAAAAGGAGCAGATGCATTATTGCCAGCAGCGACTAAACAGTTCTTCCAAGACTCTTATACTGAGCAAGATCTCGCTAACCTTTGGTGGTGGCCTATTCAAGAACCTTGGTACGTTGCACTTCGTAACGAATATCAAGACCGCTTTTTATCAGCTTAAGCTGAGTATGTTCAAGAAATCCTCGTTGGCTTAATCGCCAGCGAGGATTTTTGTTTCTTTTATCTATTGGGGAGTTATATGGATAGCAGTGTTCATTTAGATAATGTTGTTATGCAATTTGGTGATTTTACTGCCATTCAACAAACAAATCTAAACATCGAGTCGGGTGAATTTTTTAGTTTTTTAGGGCCTTCAGGTTGTGGTAAAACCACTATTCTGAACATGATTAGTGGTTTTCTAGACCCTACTCAAGGCGATGTAAAAATTGGTGGGCAGTCAATGCGAGGAGTGTCTGCGAATAAGCGCCCTACTTCTATGATTTTCCAAAATTTGGCCTTGTTTCCGCTCATGAGTGTAGCGGAGAATATCGAGTTTGGATTAGAAGTTCGTGGTGTGTCTAAGGCTGAGCGTAAAAAAACCTCAGATCGCTTATTGGAGCTAGTGGCCTTAGACGGTAGTGGAACAAAGCGAGTATCTGAACTTTCTGGTGGTCAAAAACAACGTATCGCCATTGCGCGGGCACTAGCCGTAGAGCCACAAGTATTACTTCTGGATGAGCCGCTTTCGGCATTGGATTTAAAACTGCGCCAACATATGCGCACGGAATTAAAAGAAATACAGCGCAAAACGGGTATTACCTTTATCTACATTACTCACGACCAAGGTGAAGCATTGACCATGTCTGACCGTGTCGCTGTTATGTCTGCAGGACGAATTCAGCAAGTTGCCAACCCTATTGCTTTGTATCGCGATCCACAAACTGCTTTTGTAGCCTCTTTTGTGGGAGAAAATAATCAGTTAACAGGTAAGGTTGTTAGCTGTCAGGACGGCTATGCTCAATTGGATTGTGGTGCTCTAGGCACTTTGTCTGGAAAGGTACAAGGGAACCTCAACATAGGTACGTCTGCAGACTTATTTATACGACCTGAGCATTTCCGGGTGCACGCTAACGAATCAACTCATACATTGAAAGCCACAATCGAAGAAATTAACTTCGAGGGGGCTTACATTACGCTAAATACTAAACTGAAAAGTGGCGAAATGGTTTCCGTTCAATTAGGTGCGCATCAGTATAGCGATAACCTTAAGCCAGGCGTTGAACTCGGCTTCTCCTATAATCAGCAAGATGCCATCATAATGGCTGGGGGCGAGTAATGTATAAGCAACTTGCCGAACGATTTGGTAGTAGCTTAACAGTAGGCATTATTGGGATGGTCTCAATTTGGTTGATTGGCATGGTCATTCTTCCGCAAATTTTGATGATAGATTATTCCTTTAGGCCCAACCTGTTACCAGCAGAGCAGGGTGGTCCGAAAGACGTTTACTCGTTAATTAACTATGACACCTTATTCAATAACTCTATTCACCTTGCGATCTTCTTTAAGACAATTTGGTCAAGTGTACTGGTGACCTTGCTTACGTTGCTGGTGAGTTACCCTATTGCCTTTTACTTGGCGAAAGTGGCAACACCCAGACAAGCCGCTTTGTGCTTGCTTTTACTTATTATTCCTTTTTGGATCAATGAGATACTTCGCACCTTCTCCTGGTACATCATTTTGGCTTATAAAGGGCCATTAAATGCTTTACTACTAAGCCTGAACTTAATAGATCGACCGATTCGATTTTTGTCTGGAGATGGTGGCGTTATGATAGGTATGGTTTACGCATACATCCTCTTCATGGTGTTTCCTATTTATAATGCGATCGAAAGCTTAGATACAAATCAGATCAAAGCCGCGCGTAATCTTGGTGCTGGGTGGGGAAAAACCCACTTTCGAGTGATAGTGCCGCACGCTAAACCAGGTATAGCAACTGGCTGCATTATGACTTTCATGTTGGCGGCGGGTAGTTATGCTGTGCCGGCTTTATTGGGGTCACCCGGTAGCCGTTGGTTTACACAAATCATTTATAACTGGTTCTTTGAAGGGGGGAACTGGAACCAAGGGGCAGCCTACGCGTTTATTCTACTTATTATGTGTATTGGTTTTATTGCCTTCGTGATGCGTGTCTTTAAAGTTGGTTTGGGGGATATTGCAAAATGAAGTCAGAATCTATCATGCGTTTGGGTGTTCGCTTCTACATAGGTATCTTTTTCTTATACTTGTTCACACCTCTTATCATTATGGGGGTAGCCACCTTTAATGATAGCCGATTCCCTACAGTGTCCCCTTGGAAAGGTGCCACACTTAAATGGTTTGAGGCCTTAGCTCAAGATGGTGCTATGTGGAAAGCCTTATGGACAAGTGGTCTTGTTGCATTAGGGGTGCTCTTATTGGCTGTGCCAATTGGTATATGCTGTGCGTTGCTTTTATCAACCTATCAAGGTCGTAGTAAGAGCTTTATTTATGCGCTTATGATGTCACCACTCTTAACGCCTGGTGTCATTGTGGGGATTTCTACCTTAATATTTTGGAAAAGCATGTCAGTAAGTGGGGGGATCTTTCTTACTGTTGTTGCGCAAACAACCTTTATCGCCGCTTATGTCATGTTGATGGTGTTAGCTAGGTTGCAACGTTTCGATCGTACATTGGAAAATGCCGCGTTGAGTTTAGGGGCGACGCAATGGCAGGCCTTTAGACGTATATTGCTACCTTATTTAAAGCCAGCCATTATCTCAGCAGCAGGTATTGCTTTTTTACAGTCGTTTGAAAATTACAACACTACGCTATTTGTTAAAGGATATGACACGACATTAACAGTCTATATCGCGTCCAAAGTGAGAACGGGATTAACGCCAGCGGTCAATGCGTTAGGTTTGGTCATGATCTCGATAACCGTAATATTAGCGATTGTGTATGAGGTGAAACGCCGTAGAGAGCAAGCAGAAAACTAACCTCACCTTGTAAGCTAAGCCCTTGGGGTTATTTCCAAGGGCTTTTTTATGGGTTTCTGTATGAAAAATAAGCAAAAACTCCAATGTTTGGTTGTGAAACATACAAATGTGACGGTTTTATAAATTAATTCCCTTTTTTTTAAAAAAGTACTTGCACTAAATCTGTAGATCCTTAATATACGCCCTCGCTGACACGGATAGGGCTTTAAACTCTTACAGAGATTGAGTCGCTTAAGTGTAACGGCAACGCTCTTTAAAATAGATAATCAGATAATTTGTGTGGGCGCTCGCTGGAGGCTTCAAAAAATATTGAAGTCTTACGAGA